>NZ_JBYTDL010000021.1:0-49198 GCF_058791335.1 Lysinibacillus sp. EB271-A1-10B | reverse complement strand
CCAGTAGAGCCAGTAGAGCCAGTAGAGCCAGTAGAGCCAGTAGAGCCAGTAGAGCCAGTAGAGCCAGTAGAGCCAGTAGCCCCAGTAGGTCCAGTAGAGCCGGTCACGCCAGTAGCCCCAGTGACCCCAGTAGAACCGGTCACGCCAGTAGAGCCAGTCACACCGGTAGCCCCAGTAGAGCCAGTAGCCCCAGTAGCCCCAGTAGCCCCAGTAGCCCCAGTAGCCCCAGTAGGACCAGTTATTCCACGTTTAATAGGAATAACAGGACAGCTTGGAGCACAAGGATTACAACAACACGGGAATGTATTACATTTGCTGCAGATTCTATTTTTAAATTGTCCAAAATGCATTGTTTCACCTCCTCTCTCAAATATCGTATTCATAGAGAGAAAAGATGAAATAGACAGTTAACTACTTGGTTTATCAAAAATATCAATAGCGATAAAAGTATTTTCTAAACACTGTTCACTAACAACTTATTTATATAGAAGATATTTAAGATGTTTCATTTTCCTTATTTAAAATGCGATCAAAATATTTTTTATTGTGCAGTATTTTTTCATCATTTGGTAAATAGGCTCTTGCTAATTCATTATGTGCGTTGGCGAGTTCATATTGTTGTAATCGATCGAAGAGGACACAAAGTTGTAAGTGGGGTAACCAGGTCGTAAAGGTTTTATTTTGAAAAGGAGTGTTAGGTTTTTGCTTGATGACAAGCGCTTGTTCATACCAAAATATTGCTTCATAATTTTTGGCTTGTTCCATAAAATGAAAGCCAAGTCTACAACACGCTTCCGGGCGTGGAATATCATATTCAAAGCTTCTTAAAATGGAACTCAAATTATTTTCTTTATCATTTAAATGGGAGTAACAATCTGCTAATTTAAAACAGGCTCGGATATTATCTTCTACCCAGCCCAATTTAGAAACTAAAAACGTTTCATAGTAAAATAGTGCGTCCTCAAATTGTTCATGATCTAGTAATTCATTTGCATAATAAAATGTATCTCGTGGAGAGAGAGGTTCTCCTGATTCAACTAATTGCTTATAGATGTTAATATTCCGATTATGATCATGACTAAGTGGTAAATGGCTGACAGCGATATCGCTATCCAAAAGCTTCCCGCCGACTTCTAAATATTCATGGACAGCTCCTATCCATTGGAATTGTTTATCTCTTCTTACTAAACGATATCTTCTTAATAGTGAACTTACATTTCCCTCATGATCAAAGTTTAAATTATAATTCATCGAAACGGCATCTATATCAAGACTTAAGGATTCTTTTAGTGCTTTAAATTTTACCTGATCCTCTTCTAATAATACGTCGTCTGCATCAAGCCATAAAATGTACTCCTTTGTTGCTTGCTGAAAGGAAAAATTTCTTGCTGCTGCAAAATGCTGAATCCATTCGAAATCATAAATACGATCTGTGAATTGTTTAACGATTTGCTTTGTATTGTCGGTCGAGCCTGTATCGATGATATTAATCTCGTCAACTAACCCTTTTACAGATGCTAGACATCTACCGATGACATCTTCTTCATTTTTCACTATCATACATAAGCTAATGGACACCATAAAGTGGATTCCTCCTTACCGTAATCTATGTAGTATATGAGCTACTATATTTTTGGGTTTGGATAAATGCTCGTAGATGTAATATTAATAGTGAAAATTCACTTGTTTTCTTTGTCATAAATTTACCATTCAAGTTTCACGCGAATTTCACAATTGTGAAGTATAGTTAAGAAACAGAGGTGATGATGTTGAAAAAATGGGTATTCTTCATTTTTTCTTTAGTACAGCTTATATGGCTAGCAGGGTGTACGGGGAAATCGTTTGATCCTATAGAACGCGACCAGGATTTTATTGCATCCTTAAATATACAGGAGCCTTCGCTAGATTTTATAGATGGGCAAGGGAATGTGATGGCAACGTGGTTATTTGACAAAGCTTACTCGGGGGCAATTCTGCTTGAAAATGATCGTGTATTATTGTACGGTCATCAATTAAATGAAATAGACGTCTATACATTATCAACTGGAAAGAAGCTCTATTCCAAAAAAGTAAAGCTTGGTACAACCAATGTGTATTATGCTGAAAATAAAAAACAGTTTTTTATTGCGAATAGCAAAACAAATACAGTGACAAGCTTTGATGAGAAGGGCAATGAACTGGCAACACAGAAGCTAGGTAACTACCCTATGTCAATGGCAGCCTATAAAGATAAGCTATATGTGATTAATTATAAAGATACGAAATTATCGGTGTTAAATATTGGAAATCTAAAGGTTGAGCAAGAGTGGCCGATTCAAAAATCATCACATGGAATAGCTATTCTCGAAGAGACAAATGAACTATGGATAGGTGGTCATGGAGAAGGAAGCAAACCGAATAGTTCTGTTAAAAAATATGATCTTACGACAGGAGTCAAAAAAGGGGAGATAAAAATGCCTTTAATGCCTGTTGGATTAACCAAAACAAAGGATGCTATCCTCGTTGTTAGTCATGGTCATAATGAATTATATGTTGCTGACTTTGATGGAAATGTGAAATGGGAGCAAGTGGTAGGCGCTAATCCATTTGCCGTAAATCAGTTTAAAGATAATATTGTTGTCGCTGGCTATGATGACCATACTTTATATTTCATAAAAGAAGGTCAGGTGAAAAAAACAGTTGATGTGGGGAAAGGTGCTTTTCAACTGTTAGTGAGGGAGGAAAAAATGTGACAACTGTATTAATTGTTGATGATGAGAAAGATATGCGTAATTTAATAGAAATGTTGCTCAATAATTCTAAAATTGAGACTTTAACAGCAGCAAGTGGTACAGAAGCCTATGATTTTATTGTACGAGAAAAAATTGATTTAGTTCTACTAGATGTGATGATGCCACATGAAGACGGTTTTGCAGTTTGTCAAAGTATACGTGCGATGTCGAATATACCAATTATTTTCCTGACAGCACGCGATGCAAATGAGGATAAAGTTAAAGGCCTAACAATTGGCGGAGATGATTATATTGTAAAACCGTTTACAAACGATGAGCTGGTTGCACGAATTCATGCTGTGTTAAGAAGAAGTGGTGCTAATATTGAAGAATTACAGCAAAAATATGTGATGCTTGGACCTATTAAAATAGATGAGACTGCACGCAAAGTATCTGTGGATGGAAAGAGTGTTCCGCTTACTTTAAAGGAGTTTGAACTATTACATTTATTTATGAACAATCCTGGAAATGCTTATACAAGGGAGCAATTACTAGAACGCATTTGGGATATTGATTATGTAGGGGGTACAAGAACTGTTGACACGCATATAAAAACCTTACGTATAAAGCTTGGAAAGGAAGCAGCGGGGCATATTCAGACCGTTTGGGGAGTGGGCTACCGCTTTGATCCTGGCGAATGAAAAAGATTTCAACACGTATTTGGCTATTAATCTTTGCATTTTTAATTATTACGGTTGTCTTCATGTATGTCCTGACTGATTATTTATATGAACGGCTTTATGTAGAAGACACGGAAGAGATGATGGTAGAGGTAGGGTCAAAGCTACAAACGATGTATACTGGTAGTAAAGTAACGGATGAATTTATTGCAAATATTGAACAGTATACTAATTATTCTAATTTAAATATTTTTGCAGTAAGAAATCCGCGTGAACTAAGCGCTTGTGTGCCGTTTGATATTGACTTCGAAACATTGATTGGTCCAGAAGAGCGACAGCAATTACTGGCTGGTGAATATGTACAGAAAATTGGGTATGAGCCTCGGTTTGATAGACAGTTAATTTCTGTAGTACTTCCGCTAGTAGATCAAAATAGGCTTGAAGGAATTATATATATTTATTTCCCTTTAGCAAAAATTAGTGAGTTAGCGAATAATGAAGTCATTTCCTTATTTGTCAGTGCCTTTATATTTTTAATTGTCATCAGCTATTTAATTTATAAAGGAATCCGTCATATTATGCGACCACTAAGTAATTTGCAAAGAGCTGTTGAGCAAATGTCAGACGGAAACTATGGAACACGTGTGACAGTTCATTCCAAAGATGAAATAGGAAGATTATCTAGCACCTTTAATAAAATGGCAGAGTCGATTCAACAAGAGGATGAGGCTCAAAAAACATTTTTAGCGACAGTTTCACATGAGCTAAGGACACCTATTAGCTATGTAAAAGGATATAGTGAAGCGATGCAAAAGGGCATCATTCCGGAAAGTCAAAAAGAGGAAACGATCCAGCTAATTGTACGTGAGGCAAATCGGATGGAACGTTTAACGAATGAATTACTTCTACTTGCTCGTATGGAAAATGAACAGGCGGAAATTACTTTATATCCAATTCCGCTTGCTGAAACATTACGCGAGGTTCAAAAAATATTAACTCATCAAGCCGAGAAGAAGACGATTGCACTCCATTTGGATGCTGATGATGCATTGATTATCAAAGCTGATGAAGTAAAGCTGAAACAAGTTTTTATTAATATAATTGAAAATGCTATTAATTACTCTTATGAGCAGTCAAAGGTTGAAATTACTGCTTTTGAGGATAATGGAAGTGCACAAATTACGATAAAGGATTATGGAATTGGTATTCCACAAGAGGATTTATCGCATGTAACGGAGCGCTTTTATCGTGTTAACAAAGCACGGAGCCGGGCAGATGGTGGCAGTGGACTAGGCTTGTCGATTGTTGAACAATTGCTGAAGCAGTTACAGGGCAAGATAGAGATTGAAAGTGAAGTTGAAAAGGGCACAATTGTAAAAATTACATTGCCGTTAATGGAGGAATAAAACGTGAGAAAATGGTTATTGGCATTAATAGTAGCAGTACCTGTATTATTGGTTGGATGTGGAGAAAAGAAAGAGCAAACAACTTTGAAAGAGCCAGAAGTGCCTCAAATTCCAGAGGTTGAAATTTTAACACCAAAAGAAGTAGCAATCAATGAAACGATTGAACTTGCTGCGCAAGTTGAACAAGGTGGCAAAAAAGTTGATGATGCAGTTGTAAAATTTGAGGTATGGGAATCTGGTAAACGTGATGAAGGGCAAATGATTGACGGTAAATTAGAGAAAGATGGCGTTTACAAAGCGGAGACTAAGTTTGACCACGATGGAGTATATTATATGTATGCTCATACGACGGCAAATGGTGTTCATAATATGCCGAAGCAACAAATTACTGCTGGAAGCCCAGATATGACGAAAGTTTTACCTGAAGATGAAAAAGCAAATAACAACAGCATGGATCATAACATGATGGATCACGGTAATGATAAATCAGAGGGTGCTGAGCATAGTGATCACGAAAAAAGTGAAAAAAATCACAATTAAATGCTTGCATTATTTTTAAAATAGGAATATGATAATGACCAGATGACCGAAACGGTTTTCTGGTCATTAACATTTTCGTGTACAAAGGCATGTACATAATAGAACAAGAAAGGATGTTACTAATGGATCGTAGGCAGGAAATTCTTGAAGCAGCTACAAAATCCTTTACATTGTTTGGGTACAAGGCGACAACAATGGAGCAAGTAGCTAAAATTGCGAATGTCGGTAAAGGGACGATTTACACATTCTTTGCAAATAAAGAAATTTTATTTCAAGAGATAGCTATGTCACTTGTACGAGAGATGCAAGCAGAAGCGGATGCAGTGCTGGATGCATCAGCTAGCTTTATGGACAATGCGCACAATGCTTTAATGAGAATGCTACATTTCCGTGAAAAACATCTTTTATTTGCGAAGCTATTAGAGGAGGAAAAGGAACTACGAACGCCAGCAGTTAAACAAGCTCTAGTTCGCATTGAGAATGAAATTTTATCCTACGTTACTGAATTAATTCAAAGACGTATCGTAAAAGGAGAAATTAGAGACTGTGATGCAGAATTAGTAAGCTTTCTGTTGCTAAAGGCGTATCTAGCATTTGTCGTTGATTGGCATGAGCTACATGGTGAAATTATTCCAGAAGAAAAGATACTAAATCTTTTCAAGGAAACAATCTTCCGTGGACTAATTTTAACTTGATTTGGCCGAGATAAAAAGAGAAGCAATGACAGTCTAGAGTTTTTACCCACCTGAAATTTTTTTTTGAATAAAAATGACCGACTGACGTTTTCGGTCAATATTATAGGAGTGAAGAAAACGTATGATTAAAGCTGAGTGGCTGAAAATCTTAAAAACAAGAAAAATGCTTGTTTCAATAATCGCTGTATTATTTATTCCAGTGATGTACGCAGGTATGTTTTTATGGGCATTCTGGGATCCATATAAAGGCCTTCCGAATTTGCCAGTAGCTGTTGTCAATGAAGATAAGGGCGCTGAAATGGAAGGAGTTAAATTAGATTTAGGGAACGAATTAGTTGATAAGCTTGTCGAGAGTAACGAGTTTAAGTTTGTTGAAGTATCCAAAGAAGATGCAGAAAAAGGTCTAAATGGTCGAGATTATTATATGACTCTAGAAATTCCAACAAATTTCTCTGAGCATGCGACTACGTTATTAGATGACAAACCTTCTAAATTAGTCATGAATTATATTCCAAATGAAGGATTAAACTTCCTTAGTGCACAAATTGGTGAATCAGCAATGGAACTAATACGTGCGGAAGTGAATGAACAAGTTTCAGCAACTTATGCTGAAAAATTATTTGATTCTATTACAACTCTTGGAGATGGCTTTACAGAGGCTGCTGATGGCTCGAATAAGCTAGGTGAGGGTGCAAAAACTTTAGCGAATGGTACAAAAGATTTAAAAGGTTATTTAGAGAAAATAGCATCAAGTTCGGTTGAATTATCGAATGGTGCAGACAAAATTGCTAAAGGTATTGGAGATGCTTCAAAAGGTGCAAATGAATTAAATACTGCTATAGGAAGCATACAAAATGCTACTGGACAGTTATACCCAGGTGCACAGAAAGCAGCATCGGGGGCAACAGAACTTTCGGGCGGTGTGTCACAATATACACAGGGTGTAGCACAACTTCAAGCAGGTATAGCTAAGGTTAGCAATAATCAACCACAAATCACTGCAGGCGCAGCAAAAATTGCAGATAGTGCAGGTCAATTAAATGGTGCAGCAGGCCAATTAAAAGATGGTTCTGCTCAAGTATCAGCTGGTATCAATGAGTTATCTAAACAATTAGAAGGCATGATGGGTTCATTGCCTGAAGAGCAAGCAGCCGTATTAAAACAAACATTAACTAAGCTACAAGCAGGAAGTGCAAGCGTGCATGATGGTTTAGGTGCTTTAACTGCTGGTACAGGACAATTACAAGCTGGTGCTAACGAATTAAGTTCAGGTGCATCGCAAATTGCGGCAGGTCAATCACAAGTGTTAGCAGGTGCAAATGAGTTAGTATCAAAAAGCGGTAAATTAAATCAAGGTGCACAAACTCTTCAAGCTGGTAATGCAACACTTGCTCAAAAATTAGGTGAATTAAATGCAGGTGCACAGAAAGTCGGAGCAGGTTCTAACGCGTTGGCTTCAGGCTTAAATGAGCTAGTAAGTGGTTCAAATAAACTTGCAAATGGTCAATCAACACTTGCATCTAAATCAGGTGAAGTAGCAGAGGGTTCTACAAAGATTGTTGATGGTTCAAGTGAACTTGCAGATGGTCAATCAACTTTATCTGGAAAATTAGGTGAAGCAAGTGAAAAAGCAAAAGAAGTTCATGCAAGCAAAGACACATATGATATGGTAGGTAGCCCAGTTGAGGTTGATAAAGAATCTGTTAACCATGTACCTAACTATGGAACAGGTTTCTCACCATACTTTATTTCTCTTGGTTTATTCGTTGGTGCGTTATTAATCTCTATCGTTTTCCCACTTGTGGAACCAGCGATTCGTCCAAAAAATGGAGCAGCTTGGTTTACAAGTAAAGCTTCAGTTTTAGCAATAGTCGGCTTAATTCAAACTATATTAACAGTGGTTATTGTAAAATGGGGCTTAGGCCTTGAAGTAAACAATTTCGGATACTTCTGCCTAACAGCATTATTAACAAGTTATGTTTTCTTAGCTTTAATTCAAATGTTAGTATCTATTTTCGGTGATCCAGGACGCTTCATGGCGATTGTTGTATTAATTTTACAACTTACAACAAGTGCGGGTACATTCCCACTTGAGTTAATCCCATCACCATTACAAGTATTTAATAAATTATTACCAATGACATATACTGTTTCAGCATTTAAAGCAAGTATCTCAACTGGTGATACATCATTCTTAATGCAAAACTATGGAATTCTAGCAGGTTTCCTAGTAGCATTCTTAGCTATTACTTTCGGTTATTTCATGTTACTACACACAAAACGTTACTCAAAAGTAGCCGAAGAAAACTAAAAAGGAATTTTTTACACCCACCGATATTGGTGGGTGTTTTTTTTATGGTTGAATAATTGACTGACAAAGGAAGAGTTACTCGTTAGCAGGAGAACCTCCCGGGTTGCTTCGAGAACTGATCAGGTACAGGGAAGAACTGTTCGTCTTCAGCAGAAAACAGCTCATATGCAAAAGAGTCATACAAAAAACAGCAGCTGATATGAGCGTATCGGCTGCTGTTTTTAAGTGTAAGAGATTTAATTAAGGGTTCATCAATTAATATGATGAGAGGTGTCATTTTTAGTACGTGTGGGGCACGTATATGACTATTACAGAATAGGCAAATGCTTATAGGTGGTTACATTTTTCACAAGTGTTGCTGTAGCATTCACTTTGTTCTTCAATCTTTTCACCGCATTCTGTACATTGCTTTGCAGGTAGGTTCTTGAAAAATTCAACTACATTTTCTAACATTGTGGACTCCTCCTTTAAGTTCATCTGTACTATTACTGTTTTGATATTTTCTAGTGTATTATAACAGAAGCTTTTCGTCAACACAAAATGCCTAATTTACGTTAAAATAAATATGGATATATTGTGAAGGAGGAAACGTAAATTATGATATTCGTTGATAATAAAGGGATTCATGATCCACGCATTAACCTTGCCATTGAAGAGTATTTATTGAAAACGATGGATGTTGAAAAGGAGCCAGTGCTACTTTTTTACATAAATCAGCCTTCAATCATCATCGGTAAAAATCAAAATACTATCGAAGAGATTAATACAGATTACGTAGAGGATAATGGCATAATCGTTGTACGACGCCTTTCTGGTGGAGGCGCAGTGTATCATGATTTAGGGAACCTCAACTATAGTTTTATTACTAAAGACGATGGCGACAGCTTTATGAATTATAAAAAATTCACGCAGCCTGTTGTAGATGCACTTGCAAAAATGGGCGTTCATGCGGAGCTTTCAGGCCGCAACGACATTTTAGCGGAAGGACGTAAAGTTTCCGGGAACGCGCAGTTTTCTACAAAGGGCCGTATGTTTAGCCACGGCACATTACTGTTTGATACAGAAATTGATGCTGTAGTATCTGCATTAAAGGTGAAGAAAGATAAAATAGAATCAAAGGGTATTAAATCGATTCGTTCAAGAGTAGCTAATATTTCTGAGTTCTTAAAGGATACGATGACAGTCGAAGAATTCAGGCTGGAAATTTTAAAATCCATTTTCGGTGGTGAAGAAAATATTCGCTATTATGAGCTAACAGAGGAAGACTGGGCAAATATCCATAAACTATCTGAAGAGCGTTATCAAACATGGGAATGGAACTATGGGAAATCGCCACGCTTTAATATTCAAAAAACACATCGCTTCCCAACAGGAGGCATTGATATTCGCTTAGAGGTGAATAAAGGAATTATTGAAGAAGCACATATTTTTGGAGATTTCTTCGGTGTAGGCGACATGACAGATGTTGAACAGCGTTTAGCTGGGACAAACTATGATCGAACTGCAGTTGCTACTGCGTTAGCAGATATTGATATTCCAACATACTTTGGTGGAATTACGACAGAAGAGTTTTTACAATTAATTTATTAAGAGAAGCTTATGAAGAAAATGGCAAGCGTCCTTATTAAAGGTTCAATATCAAAAGAAGAGGATGACATTTGTTAAACATATGCGATGTTTAGATGCTGATTGGAGCGAAGGCTGGACGCCCCTTGGAAGCTTTGCTAAAGCGCCTAGTCGGAACGGAAATCACCCTCACGTTATGAGATGCCCCTTATTTAAAGCAGGGCATTTAGACATAAAAATCTGTAGCTAACGATACATGTTAACTTTTGCTACAAAAGGTTCGCTGACAGTTATGTCAGTGGGCCTTTTTTTGATACAATATAAGATAGAAAGGAGTGTTGGTATGGAGAAGCATCGAATATTTATTGTCGAAGATGATGTAAAGATTGCATCATTGCTCGCAGAAACGCTTAGAAAATATCAATACGAAGTTGAAACGATCAAAGAATTTGATCATCTCGTTGAAGAATTCACAGCATTTAATCCACACATGGTGTTGCTTGATATAAATTTACCTTCGTACGATGGCTACTATTGGTGTCGCCGACTACGTCAACATACAACTTGTCCAATTATTTTTATTTCCGCTCGTTCTGGGGAAATGGATCAAATTTTTGCGCTAGAAAATGGGGGCGACGATTTCATTACGAAGCCATTTAATTATGAGATTGTGCTAGCTAAAATCCGTAGTCACTTGCGTCGTACATATGGCGAATATGCAACAAGACAAGAAGAACGGACAATTAAACAAGGACAGCTCGTTCTTCATTTAGAAAGAATGGAGCTTCATAAAAATGATTTAGAGATCCCACTTCAGAAAAAAGAATGCATCATTTTAGAACTGTTAATGGGAAATGCTCCAAAAGTAGTGGCGCGTGAGCAACTGTTAGAAGAGCTTTGGGATGATCAGGCATTTGTCGATGAAAATACATTGAACGTCAATATGACACGAGTGCGCAAAAAGCTAGCTGATTATCAAATTATGTCTTCTATAGAAACGGTGCGCGGAGCAGGTTATCGCTTTAATTTAAGTGCAGGTGAGTTATAGTGGGCTGGAAATTATTTTTGCGTGATTACGCATCGTTCATTGTATTCCAGTTCTTACTAGTCGGTTTTATTATGGTTTTATATTGGTTGGACGGCTTTCGAAATGTTGATACTGCTATATACTCCTTCTGTATTAGTTTAGTGTTATTAGCATCGTTTTTAATTATCCGTTATTTAATGCGTCAACGTTATTTGATCAAAATATCGCAGCTACCTAAAACGATGGAGGACGTATTGCAAAAAAATGCTAAAACACCTGAGGCGATACAAGCTGAAAAATATATGCATGAACTATATCGACTATATAAGCACGAGCTTCAATCGTTATATGCTGGACAAAAACGACATGATCAGTTTATGAATCAATGGGTGCATCAGATGAAAACACCAATTTCTGTTATTGAGCTCTTATTACAGGATGAGCGTCCTCTTGATAAAAAGAATGTACAGGAGGAAATTGACCGCCTGCGTAGAGGCTTGGATATGGTGTTAGTGAACGCTCGATTAGAAAATTTTGAAGAAGATATGCAAGTAGAACAGATTGCCTTAAAAACGATTGTTACGGCAACTGTAAATGAAAATAAACGTTTATTTATTACGAAGCGTGTCTTCCCAGAAATTCATATTGAGGACGATATTATCGTAGCAAGTGATTCAAAATGGCTTCACTTTATTATCGGGCAATTCGTCACAAATGCGGTTAAATATACGTTTGAGGCGAATAAAAAAATAGTGATTACTGCCGTTAAAAAGGATGGCCACGTACAATTAGCCATTTGTGATGAAGGTATTGGTATTCCTGCTTCCGATCTTTCTCGTGTCACTAAAGCTTTCTTTACTGGTGAGAACGGGCGTAAAACTGGGGAATCCACAGGGATGGGCTTATATTTAGCGAAAGAAATCTGTGAAAAACTCGGTCACGAATTAAACATTACATCAGAGGTAGCGAAAGGAACAGTTGTTACAGTGACATTTACGAATTAGGGGGATCGGAAATGACAGAGGTATGTTTGGCTGAATGGGTTTTACATGTAGAGACAGAGAAAACAGAAGCATTATACGAATCACTTAACGAAGTTTGTGAGTGTTTATCCTGCAAAAATTTTCGTAAGGCTAGTCTTTTGCTTAATGAAGAAGTCATGCATTTTTCGAATAAGCTTGGGCTAGACTTATATAAACCAACTTTACTTAACGCTTTTCCTGTAGAAGGTGAACAAGTGATGTACAGTGGACATTATATGATTTGTGGAGAAGTAATTGAAGGTGAAATAGATGCCTGGGATGTAATTGTTGGTTCGCATTGCTTTAGTCTAGTGGAGGAGGATGGTAATACGCCAGCTGAATGTTTAACGGAGCCGTATTTTCAAATTGGCTTTGAAGTAGTATTGCAGTGGCTTTTACCAGAATCTATGGAATTAATGAAGAAATAAGGTGAACAAGATATGCCTATTTTACAAATAAAAGACGTGACAAAGGTGTATGAAGGTAAAGTAACCCATCGTGCGCTAAGTCAACTAAGCTTTGAGGTGGAGGAAGGCGAGTTTTTAGCAGTCATGGGTCCATCAGGAAGTGGAAAAACAACATTATTAAATCTCATTTCTACGATTGATGAACCAACGAGCGGAGAAATCATTTTAGATGACATGAATCCTCATATGCTGAAAGCAACTGAGCTAGCCTACTTTAGAAGAAGGCAGCTTGGTTTTGTTTTTCAGGATTTTAATCTTTTGCATATGCTCACAGTGGAAGAGAATATTGTGCTGCCACTGACTTTAGACCAACAACCATTAGAAGTAATGGAGGAGCGTCTTGCAAGTATTGTGGAAAAGCTCGATTTAACTTCATTCTTGCATAAACGCCCAAATGAAATATCAGGTGGACAAGCGCAAAGAACAGCTATTGGTCGGGCACTTATTCATAACCCGAGTCTCATTTTAGCAGATGAGCCGACCGGGAATTTGGATTCGAATTCTTCGCGTGATGTACTTGAGCTTTTAACAAAAATCAATCAGGAAAGACGAACAACGATTGTCATGGTAACACATGATCCAATTGCAGCTAGCTACTGTGACCGCGTGTTATTTATTAAAGATGGAGAATTCTTTAATGAAATTTACAAAGATGATCGTCGTCAAATGTTTTTCCAGCGAATATTAAATGTGTTGAGCTTACTAGGAGGAGGACAAGTAGGTGACCTTTCGACAATTCGCTTACCGTAATGTCGTACGGAACAGCCGTATATACGGCGCCTTTTTCATGGCAAGCTTTTTTTCTGTGGCTGTGTTTTTTATCTATTCAATGCTCATGTTTCATCCGGATATTGAAAGTGGAATTTTAGGAGAGGCATCGTTAATTGGGATGGTTGGTGCGGAAGTCGTACTCGTCCTTTTTACATTATTCTTTTTATATTATTCGATGAGTGCTTTTTTAGAGGCGAGATCACATGAGTTTGCAATTTTACTACATTTAGGAATGGAAAAACGCCAGATGAATAAGCTTGTCTTTTTGGAGACAATGATTATTGGATCGGGTTCTATTTTTGTTGGGATTGTATTTGGTTTTTCGTTTTCGAAATTCTTTTTCATGATTGTGCGGGAAATTTTACATTTAGATAGTTTACCCTTATATGTTTCATGGCAGCCTTTTTTACTAACGATAGGTGTTTTCACAAGTGCTTTTGTGGTCATTTCTTTTATTAGTGTATATTTTACACGTGAAAGAAAATTGCGCGATCTCCTTAAGGGAAATGACTATTTAAATAGTGTTTCAACCTATTCAAAAATTCGTGCTTTAATTGGTATTACCCTTATTTTATCGTCATACGTATTATCAATTATCGTAGCAAAAACAACTTTGATTGGTTTAACAATAGTAATCCCGTTTTTAGCAACCTTTGGAACATATTATTTTTTCAGAGATTCTTTACCTTGCTTTTTAGATAAAGCACGGGGAAAAAGGAAATTTCATTGGCAACGCTATCGTCTTCTTTCGTTAGCTGAGCAAACACATATTATGATGGACAATGTGAAAATGTTTTTTGTAGTAACGATGGTGTCAACTATGGCCTTTTTATCGATTGGTGTTTTAGCAACAATGTCATCATATACAATACAATATGATCGTATAAATCCACTAGGGCTTGTCTATAAGGGAGATGGCGACAATCCATATGAGCGAAATCATATCGCCTCATTACGTATGGAATTAGAGGAAAAGGGCTTGTCCTATCATTTATCTCGCTTTGTTGTTATCAAGCAAACCTCTTCCTATACTCACAATGAGGTTGAGGTGTTTAGGGAATCAGATATGAATGTATTGCTTTCTTCCTATAGTTATCCATTACTTGATATGGCTAAAGGAGAGGCAGTGTTTATTCCATATTCGGAAGAGTCTCTAAAGAAACTAAAAAATAAAGTTGTGCATACAGTTTTAGAGGAAAATTCTATCCCGATCACCATCGATAGTGTATATCCTAAAATAGTATTCCCAGGGTCTATTGTTAGTGTTAATTCTATCGTGATCAGCGATGAGGATTTTGTAAAGCTCATAAAGCCGATTGCCAATAAAAACGTTGCGCAGCCAACCTATCATTTATTTACCTTCTATATTCCTCAGTGGATGCAAACAAAAAATATTGGTAAGGAAATAAATGAGTTACAAGCGTCTCTATATTTTTCTAAGAAAAATAAATTTAGCCCATTTTACTTTGAAAATGCAGGATTAAATTATTCTTATATATTAGCTACTTATTCTTTATTCACATTAGTAGGGGTTTTAGTAGCAACGGTATTTTTATTAGCAGCAGGTAGCTTCGTTTACTTTAAACTGCATACTTCTCTTGAAAGAGAAAAGCGTAAATTCGATGTCTTAAAGCGAATGGGCTTAACAGATACGGAGCTCAAAAAGCTTGTGAATCGTCATTTATTCCCGCAATTTTTCTTACCATGGGGTGTTGCAATGATGCACAGCCTCTTTGCTTTTCTTATGGTTCAAGGTGTTTTGAAGGATATTGCTAATATTTCCATTGCAAAAGAAGTTGTCTTATCTTTTAGCTTTTTTGTGTTAATACAAGTAGTCTATTTTTACTTGATTCGTTGGCGTTACATCTCGCATATACGTTCGTAGAAAAAACGTACAAAAGAGAAAAAAATGAGTTATTTGACGTAAATTATGACATGAGATAAAAAGTTTCGTTGTTTTTTTAATATATTTCTTATATAATGTTACTGAATGATGATTCATTTTGTCTTTATTTAGTAGATTTAGGTGATGAGATGGATGGGGTGTGTTTCCTTTTCAAAGGAAGTCCAAACATCTACTGAATGAAGATAAGCCTCCGGCGGATGTCACGGATTGTTTATCTGCGCGAAAGCGAAGCGTCAGCGTCAATGCGCCAAGGCGAAATTGATACGATAAGGGGATGGTGTAATTGAATTTAGTTTCAAGTGTTCGTCAGCAAGCATTAGAGCAACCGGATAAAATTGCGTATCATTTTATGGGGAAAGATACGACTTACGGTGAGTTTGAACACACAGTTGGTCGTTTTGCAAAGGGATTACAACAATTAGGGGTAGAAAAAGGGGACCATGTGGCGTTTTTACTCGGCAATACACCACATTATTTAATTTCGTTATATGCAACAATGAGTATTGGGGCAACAGCAATTCCGATTAATCCAATCTATACACCGGATGAAATTTCGTATATTTTGCATAATGGGGATGTAAAAGCTGTTATTGCACTTGATGCGCTTCTTCCATTAGTAGAAATGGGTGTACATGCTTTTCCAAATGTAAAAACATTTGTTGTTTGTGAAACAACAGCAGATGTTACTGAAAAAGTAACTACTTTATCCGATGAGGCAAAATCAAAAATTCATTTATTTTCACAAGTGATTGCTAGTGTATCAGAATCTTGCCAACCAGTAGAAGTAGCTGACGAAGATAATGCAATTATTTTATATACTTCAGGAACGACAGGTACTCCGAAGGGGGCAATGCTGACGCATGGCAATGTCTATTCGAATGCACGAGATGTTGCGCATTATCTAGGCTATAGAGCGAATGACCGTATTATTGCAACTTTACCAGTGTTCCATGTATTTGCGTTAACGGTCGTCGTCAATGCACCTTTATTGAGTGGAGCAACAGTTTTACTTGTACCACGCTTCAGTCCAACAGAAATCTTTAAACTTACGAAGGAACAAAAGGCAACAGTCTTCGCTGGTGTGCCAACTATGTATAATTTCTTGTATCAATTACCTGAAGGCAATCCTGAAGATTTCTCAACAGTTCGCTTAGCAATTTCAGGAGGTTCATCTTTACCTGTAGCACTCTTACATAATTTCGAGAAGAAATTTAATGTGCGTGTTTCAGAGGGGTATGGCTTATCAGAAGCTTCACCAGTAACATGCTTTAACCCATTGAATCGTGAACGTAAGGCAGGTTCTATTGGGGCATCCATATCCAATGTTGAAAATAAAGTGGTCGATGTTAATGGACAAGAAGTGCCCGTTGGCGAAGTAGGAGAGCTAATTGTACGAGGGCCTAACGTTATGAAGGGCTATTATAAATTGCCTGAAGAAACGGCTATGGCTATACGAGATGGCTGGTTATACACAGGGGATTTAGCTAAAGTTGACGAAGAAGGGTACTTTTACATCGTTGACCGTAAAAAAGATATGATTATTGTAGGCGGATTTAACGTATATCCAAGAGAGGTTGAAGAAGTACTCTTTGCACATAATAATATCGTTGAAGCGGCAGTTGTAGGTTTCCCAGATCCTAACTTAGGTGAGGCAGTTCATGCATATGTTGTCTTAAAAGATGAAGCTGCAACTTCAACAGAAGACCTTCTCGCATACTGTGCAAAACATATGGTGAAATACAAGGTTCCTAAAGTAATTGAGATTATAGATGAATTACCGAAAAATACGACAGGCAAAATTTTACGCCGTTCATTAAAAGAAAAAGTATAAGAAACTGTAGCTACTATTGAAAAATAGTAGCTTTTTTTATCTCGCATAAATGAACAGTTAGATTCACATTTCAAGATTCAAGAGAAGCCTGTGCGAAAGCGAAGCGTCAGCAACAAAGCGCCCAGTCGGAACGGAAATCAACCACACATTTTTGTGATGATCCAATATTACAGCAATGTAAAAAAGTATGGCCATTTATTTAAATAGTTGAGTGTATATGACTGTAAGTGATAAAATCAAACTTATGAAATCTACATACTTTTTAAAGGCTTGTCATATAGTGTTGAAGAAGTAACACCACAGCCTGTCAAGAAGAATGGAACCCTTTGGTGTCTAGCTACGTCAAAGCCTTTAGAAAATTAAATTGAAAGAGAGCATATGGAAAAATGATAGAACTCATCAAAGAGTTAATTAGTTTTATTATGCATATTGATGTGCATTTAGAAGAAATCATTCGTGAGTTTGGTAATTTGAGTTATTTCGTCTTATTTGCAATTGTTTTTGTTGAAACTGGTGTCGTAATTTTCCCATTCCTGCCAGGTGATTCATTGCTTTTTGCTAGTGGTACATTGGCAGCAGCAATGGGCGCGTTTAACATGTGGATATTAATTCCTGTGTTTTTAGCAGCTGCAATTTTAGGGGATACGATGAATTATCATATTGGTCATAAAGTTGGGACATCCATTCCACCAAAGAGCTTCCTTGGTAGAGTCGTTAAAAAAGAACGTATGGAGGCAGCAGAAAAGTTCTTTAATAAGCATGGTGGAAAAACGATTGTCATCGCACGTTTTATGCCTTTCATCCGTACATTCATCCCATTTGTTGCAGGGGCTAGTAAAATGAAGTATGGCTACTTCATATTGTATAATGTTGTAGGTGCAGTGTTATGGGTGTTCAGCTGTACATTACTAGGTTATTTCTTTGGTAATATACCTATTATTAAAGACAACTTCTCAACAGTTTTAATATTAATTATCTTAATTTCAGTAATACCAGCCGTAATTGGTGTTATTAAATCAAAAGTAAGTGGAAAATAAAAGGACGGTCCAAAAGTGATAGAAGATCACTTAGGACTGTCCTTTTTTATTCATCATTATTATGAAAGTTCTTTTCTGTACGAAAGCTAGTGTTAACATAGCGACAGATGTTATCACGGGACTTGATACTCAGCCTTCTTGCCCTATTCGTTTGCGTTTTAGGCTATCGTCTGGAACGCTGATTCTCAAGCGAGTGTCATTTGCGCTTTAACGCTATTTATTGGGGATGATCTATTTTTTACTATTCTAAATAATAGATAAGACCTTGAGAATCTTCTATTTCTGTACCGCGTGGTATGTCGATAACTATAAAATTTGAATAGGAATTATCCATTTCGTATCGTTCTGCTCCTCGATTAAAATCTAAGAAACCTATTGTTGCTTTTAAACGATTATAATTTACTTGTTGTTTAGAAAAAGATTCAATAAATAACTGGTTTTGTGCCACATATACATCAGGCAGTGGTACTTCGTCAGAAAGATCGACACCATTTACTATGAAAGGAAATTGATAATAGGTAATAAGAGCTTTCCCCGATTCAATATTGTCATTATAACGTTGTCGAATATTCAAGCTTAAATTATTGTCATCATTATTTATTACAACAGGTAATGTATCTCCATCAAAGTTAATTTCCCATGTTTTCTTTTTGTAGTCTGAAGTTAAATACGAAGAATTGAATTCTTGATCATACTTTGGGATTTGATCAAATTTTTTCTCAACTTGTTTAATATCAGAAGAAGAAAGTACTGGTATTTTTGAATCTGAAAAAAAGCTAATATAAATGAAAGCAGTAAGTCCAAGAATGATATAACTAGTAATGCCAATCATAATACGCTTTGGTGTCCAAATTCTTTTAGTTTTTTTACCTAATTTACTTAGTATTTGAAAAATAGCAATTACGAGTAGTATTGAAGTAAAAAAGAATATTGTAGTTACTATCATTTACGAGACACCTCCGATTTATTTGCAATCCAAATAGTGAGGCAAAAGCATAGTGTAGCCACAAGTAAACAAAGAACACTAATCATAAGATTTGGTAGCATCATTAGAGGAATAATGTTTGGTGTCATAAAAATGTAAATAAAGCTAAACACCATAAAAGTAGATAGAAATATCTTTATCACTACGGGTCCTTTGAAGCTGGTGCCAAATAGTAAGCCGAGTGCACCAAATAAACAAATGCTACTGAAGCATAATATGAATGTTGATGGTGAAATAAATAGACCTTCTGTTACAAAATATTTCTTTTCCACTAACAAAATCCCTAATACTTGTAAATAGTAAGTCGAAATCATAATGATGACTGCAATAAAACTGTACATGATCATGACAAATATATTTGCGATGGTGCTTGATGTCCGACTAGAAATAACGGATAAATCATCAACTCGATACGCTTTTGTGGTAAAAAGAAGCGCTACGATAAATGCCCAAATGGCTGAAACAATAAGAAACGTATCGAGTGAATAAATAGAAAATCGAACATCTAAATTTCCATGCCCATGACCAGAAGAGGCACTTCCAGAGCTAGATGTTAAAACGCCAAAAATGATTTGTACAATAACTAAGGAGCTAAGGGCAGAAATATTTAATTTTGCTTTCCATTTCACTTGTTTTTTGACAATTGTTTTAAGTGAAATATTAGTCAAAGATTGCATCAATATCACGTCCTTTTTTATTTGTTAAATACATGCAAACTTCACTTGCAGTAAGGGTTGATACTTTGATGCCTTTTGTTCGAAGTATTTCTTCTGAGACGAATAGTTTACTAGCAACTACTACAGCTGAGGTCATCCCTGCCACAATCTTTTGAGCGTAAACTTCCGTCTCAGAGAGCAGATCCGCAAGTTCATCACTTGGTCCGCTAAGTGATATGAGCTGTTCCTTAAATTCATCCAATGGCGCGTGGGCAATGACGGAGCCTTCATCTATTAATAAAATTTCTTCTAAGATAGATTCCATCTCTTGTAAATGGTGACTAGTAATTAAAAATGTCCGTGGAAATGCTAGGTATTCCTTTAAAATTGCTCTGTAAAAATCTGTACGAATCACTTCGTCCATACCATTCATCGGCTCATCTAAAATGGTTAGTGCACAGCGACTTACTAATCCGTAAACAAGATTAAAGGTTGCCAATTGACCTTTAGATAGTTGCTGGTGTTTTGCTGTAAGATCGATACCCGCATAATCGAGCATGCGATAAGCTAATTCATTTTGCCAATTAGGATAAAAATCAGCGCCCATCTTAAGAATATCTTCGAGCGACAAGTATTCTGAGAAGCTTAATTGATCATCGATAAAAATCATATTGGCAGCTGTTTGAATATTATTAAAGGGATTTTCATTAAACACTTTACATGAACCAGTCGTAGGCTTTAGATAGCCTGCAAAAATATTTAGCAATGTCGACTTACCTGCACCGTTGAGACCAATAATGCCGATAATTTTTTCTGCATCAATAGCGCAGGTTACACGTTGCAGTGCTTGACGACGTCCAAAGCTTTTAGATAACTCCACACATTGAATAATATTCATTCCAATCCCTCCTGTGTTTTTCGAATAAGTACTAGCAATTCTTCATCAGATACAAGTAATCGTTTTGCCTCTAATACGATCTCTTGTGCCATTTTGGTCAATATTTCGTTTCGACGTTTCAACAAAATGCGTTCCTTTGCATCCATAGTGACAAACATTCCTAACCCCCGTTTTTTATATAAAAGTTGCTCTTCTAGTAAAATTGTCAATCCTTTACCAGCTGTGGCAGGATTTATATTGAATAACTCAGCTAGTTGGTATTGTGAATAGACTTTCTGGTCTGCCTGTAATCGATCGGCAATGATTTCGTGCTGTAGCCATTCAGCAATTTGGATATAAATCGGTGTTGTACCATCTAGATGAACGTGCATCGAAAAACCCCCTTTCGTTGCTACAATATATAGTGCATTAGTGTTGTAATGTACTGTACACCGAAATTTGGTAAATGTCTATATGAAAAGATAATATTTTACAAATCTATAAGAGTGAATTTAAAAAAGGTAGATCGGAAAAATGAATAATATTTTATTGTGAGTAAATTGGAGTTTTGGGTAACGATTTTTTGAAACTCATCGACGAGAGTTGAGGATGACACATAATGAGATGAGGATTAGAGACTAGGAGACTCCTTAGGGATAGCATCATAGTGGCTCATCGTACGCCACCAACTGGAACGAAAATCACTATGCTATTTGGGTGATTTATTTTATTGTATATAATGTTAATTATTGTTAGTCAATTTTTAGACAGTTACTTGAACGATAAGCAGAGAGTACTGAAAAATGCTATAATAATGTTACTAATAACTAGAGAAATGGGGGGCGACGAAATGGAAGTATTTATCGGCAGACAGCCAATTTTTAACCTTCAGGAACAAATCGTTGCATATGAATTATTATATCGCAGCAAAAACGTGAATGCTTTTCCAATGGTCGATTCAGATGCTGCCACAATTGATGTATTAGTAAACTCATTTCTTTTAATTGGCATTGAAGAGGTAACAGAAGGAAAACCTAGTTTTGTTAATTTTACAGAAAACTTGCTTATGAGTCCTTTAAATGAATACATAAATCCATCGCAAGTTGTTATTGAGATTTTAGAGGATGTCCCTATTACAGCTCAGTTAGTCGAGAGAGTTATTGAGCTCAAATCATATGGGTTTAAAATAGCATTAGATGATTTTATTTTGGATGATCAAGTACAAGTTTATGATGAGTTATTTACTTATATCGATTATATAAAAGTTGACTTTTTATCGTCACCACTACTTGAGCGAATGGAAATAGAAAATAAAGTGAAAGAAAATTTTCCTCACATAAAATTGCTCGCTGAAAAAGTAGAGACACGTAAGCAATTTGAAGTGGCGAAGCATTCTGGCTATGAATTGTTTCAAGGCTATTTTTTTGAACAACCTCAAATAATTACAGCAACCGATATACCTGCGAATACGATTCAATATTTATATATTATTACGCTATTAAAAGAAGAGGAGCCTAATATACAGTTATTGGCGGAAAGTATTGAGCGTGACATTTCATTAACATATAAATTATTGCATATGGTTAATAATTCAGAGTTGCGTTCTAAATCCAAGGTTCGTTCGATAAAACAAGCGATTATATTACTCGGGGTTCCAAATTTACGAAAGTGGATTTATTTATTGGCGATGCGAGAAATTGACAGGAATACTGATAATGATCTGTTTAAAGAAGTCATGCGTACATCTTTATTTAGAGCAAAAGTATGTGAGAAATTAGCCAAGCTTTCCTATAAGAAAAATTTCTCTGAATATTTTTTAGTTGGGATGTTTTCATTAATAGACACTATGTTGCAAAGACCGCTGAATGTTATTTTACAGCAGCTCCCTTTTTCAGAAGACATTACAGCAACGCTTTTAGGTAATCAAACTGAAATGACACCTTATTTGGAATTCAGTTCTGCGTTAGGCAAGTTAGATTGGTCTACATTAGAAAGGTTAGCTCCTCAGCTTACTATTGATTTTTCAACTATTGATCTTTTATACAATGAAGCCATGGAGTGGGCAGAAAAGTCTTTATAAAAATAAGAATCAATCATAGTTTTTGTTTAGTGGAATAGGCCGTTAAGTATATAAGCTATCTTAAAATATTTTTAAGGTAGCTTGTTTTTATGTTTATAAAGCTTGCCATTAGTTGATTGGAGAGGAGACTGGGCGACTCTTCGGGGATTAGCGATTTAGAGGAACGAAGGCTAAGAGCATCACGTCCTGTGATAACACCTTCGTGACCAACATCCTGCTGCTGCCGCTACGTTGCACTCACGCTTTCGCGCAAAAGACATTTGTTGGCCCGAGACTCTGCAGCGAGCCTCGCGAGTGAAGAGGCTCATCGGACGCTCCCAGGAAGCTCTGCTCTGCGCGAAAGCGAAGCATCAGCGGCAAATGTTTTAACTGTGCGAAAGCGTAGCGGCAGCAAATGTTTTATCTGTGCGAAAGCAAAGCGACAGCAACAACAAAGCGCCCAGTCGGAACGGAAATCAACCACACGTTATGATGATGAATCTAATTGTCATAAGTGTCATACATAATGCAAATTATAAAAATACATGTTCCTTCATCAAGACGAAGTTCTCAATGCGAAAACTATTTGCTATAATCATCTCGTCTTTGAAAAATTCTGAAAGCTGAAGTGGACGTGGGGGAAATGAATCAAATTCATGATGTAAGGGAAAGCATTGTGGAGTATGTGTACGTCATAGTAGGAGCTGCAATTATTGCTATCGGCTTTAATGTATTTTTACTGCCAAATCAAGTAGCTTCTGGCGGAGTAAGCGGAATTAGTACAATTTTAAACGGTTTATTTGGTTGGAATCCTGGCTTAGTACAATATGCATTTAATATTCCATTATTTATAGCAGGTATATTATTACTTGGAAAGAAGTTTGGGATAAAATCGTTTATTGGAACAGTGACATTACCGTTCATTGTATTACTAACGAACAGTTGGAGTCCTTGGACAGATAATCCTTTACTCGGTGCACTATTTGGGGGGATTGTAGTCGGTATAGGAATAGGACTTGTTTTTAAGGGGAATGCTTCTACTGGTGGCACTGATTTACTAGCGCAAATTATTACAAAGTATACTGGAATTACGCTTGGTACAAGTGTACTTTTAATTGATGGGATTATCGCAATTAGTGCAGCAATTGTTTTCGACTTAGAGAAAGGTTTGTATGCCCTGATTGGACTTTATGTCACGACAAAAACGATTGATATTATTCAGCTCGGCTTTAGTCAGTCTAAAATGATTTACATTATTACGATGAAACAAGATGAGGTACGTGATGCCATATATGCCGAGATCAATCGAGGAGTGACAAAGTTGCCTGCAATAGGTGGTTATACAGGGGAAGCTCGACCAGTTTTGATGGTTGTGGTTTACCAAACAGAATTCACAAAGCTGAAACAACTCATTAAAAACGTTGACCCATCAGCGTTTGTGATAGTTTCTAATGCTTATGAGGTGTTGGGAGAAGGTTTCAAACGTGCATAACTTTGGTATAATGTCGGGGAAAGATACTTATTTACTTTGAGGAGGGTCCCTATTGAAAAAGGCAATGTTAACATTAGCTATTGGTTCAGCAATCTTCTTAGCTGCTTGTGGTGGAGGTAAAACGGTAAATGAAGGTTCAAAAACTACTGCACCAGATGGCGAAACAATTGCAATGAAATCTTGTATTACTTGCCATGGTGGTGAACTACAAGGCCAAGGAAATGCACCAAAAATTAATGATGCTGGCTCTCGTTTTTCGGAAGCTGAACTTTTAGATATTATAGAAAATGGTAAAGGTTCAATGCCTTCTGGTATTGTTAAAGGCGAAGATGCAAAAGCAGTTGCTAAATGGCTGGCAACTCAAAAATAAAATGATCATGAAACTAGCGGGGCTGGAGAACCGCTAGTTTTTTTATGTGTAGAAGTTTTTAGTCATGTAGACAGAGTGTAAATATAGTTCTTTTAAACTTAGACATGCTAAAATAAAGTGAAGCTGCAATCAGTAAGCTGATTGCTAGTTGAACCAATCAGGTGTATACAGCTAGTTAATTTCCACGAATAGCGGAAATTTTACTGACTGTTAACACAGACAAAACATATTCAATTCCTTTGAATGGAGGTTACAAAACATTGGTCGTAGTATTAACAAGAGACGTTATGGAGAAATTTAAGTTAGAATTGTTAGCTGGTGAGGAAGGAATAGGAAGAACGATTGTTACGAGTGATATTTCAAGACCAGGGCTTGAAATGGCGGGATATTTTACGCATTATCCTGCAAATCGAGTGCAATTGCTTGGAAAAACTGAACTGTCATTTTTTGAAATGTTACCTGCAAATGTGAAACTGGAACGCATGCGTCTACTATGTTCGCAGGATACGCCAGCTATTATTATTTCTCGGGATTTAGAGGTACCGAAGGAACTTATACAGGCGTCCAATGAAAAACATGTACCTGTATTTAAAACACATATGACAACAACGAAATTTTCGAGTAGACTAACAAACTATTTAGAAGGTCGCTTAGCACCAATGACTGCTGCTCATGGAGTTTTGGTGGATATATACGGCATCGGTGTACTCATTATCGGAAAAAGCGGTGTGGGGAAAAGTGAAACAGCACTTGAGCTTGTCAAGAAGGGGCACCGTTTAGTGGCTGATGATTGTGTAGAGATCCGTCAGGAGTCAGAGAACTTTTTAATTGGTAGTCCACCGCCTCTTTTAGAACATTTACTCGGAATTCGAGGCATCGGTATTATCGATATTATGACCCTTTTTGGAGCAAGTGCGGTACGCCCGTACAAGCGTATTACATTAGTGATCGAATTAGAAATATGGGATCCAGAAAAAGTATATGATCGTCTAGGTTTAGAGGAAGAGAAAATGAAAATCATTGATACGGAATTAACGAAGTTAACGATTCCTGTAAGACCTGGACGAAATGTGTCTGTTATTATTGAAGTAGCAGCAATGAATTATCGTTTGAAAAAAATGGGTGTTAATGCAGCCGAAGAGTTTTCTAGACGATTAGATGAGGTGATTTCATCAGCGGATGAATTAGATGATTAATTGTTCGTTAATAGGATACAATAGCCTATATGATAGATGAGAGGAGTTTAAGATGGATTTATTATTATTAGATATTAATCCGATTGCTTTCCATTTAGGACCTATCCCTGTTCGTTGGTATGGGTTACTAATTGTATCGGGTATTATTTTAGCTTATTTTGTTGGACAAAGAGAGGCTGTTAAGAGGGGCCTACCGGAGGAGTTTCTTGCGGATTTATTACTATGGGCTGTTCCTATATCCATAATATGCGCACGTATTTATTATGTAACGATGCGTTGGGATTATTATAGTGAAAACCCGGGGAAGATTATTGAAATTTGGAATGGTGGTATCGCTATTCACGGTGCACTTATTGGGGCATTTTTGACAGGTTACATATTCACTCGTAGAAGAAATATAAGCTTTTTACGAGTAGCAGATATTGCGGCACCGAGTATTTTAATTGGACAGATAATAGGACGCTGGGGAAATTTTATGAACCAGGAAGCTTATGGTGGTCCAGTATCACGTGAATTTTTAGAACAATTAATGTTGCCAGACTGGATTATTAATCAAATGTATATTGAAGAATTAGGAACTTACGTACATCCTACTTTTTTATATGAATCCGTTTGGAACTTCATTGGGCTAATTATTTTACTAGTATTACGCAAAGTAAATTTAAATCGTGGGGAAATATTCTTCAGCTATTTAATTTGGTATTCAATCGGTCGATTCTATATAGAAGGTATGCGTACAGATAGCCTGTATTTAGTAGGGGATTTACGTTCAGCTCAGGTTGTTTCAATCATAGGCATTGTAGTGGGTCTTGGTGCGATTATTTACCGTCGTATAAAAGTAAAACCCGCAGTGAAATATTTAGATAATAAATAGGGGGTTTGAAAAGTGACTGTAAAAGCATTACTATTTGATTTTGATGGCACATTACTCAATACAAATGATTTAATCATTCAAACATTTATGCATGTTTTAAACGAGCGATTTCCCGGGCAATATTCGCCAAAAGATTGCCTGAAATTCCTTGGCCCGTCCCTAAAACAGACATTTAGTGACATTGCTCCTGGTGAAGAGGAAGCAATGATTACAAAATATCGTGAATATAATGAAGAGCATCACGATGAGCTTGTCACTCAATATCCTGATGTGGTCTCAACTTTAGAGCAATTAAAGGATATGGGCATCAAATTAGCGATTGTGTCTACAAAGCGTAATGGGATGATTGACCGCGGATTATCTGTACTAGGAGCAAATCATTTATTTGATATCCGTATTGGCACGGATGATGTGAAAAATGTAAAGCCTAATCCAGAGCCTGTATTGCTTGCGCTTGAACGCCTTGGAGTAAACAAGGAAGAGGCCATTATGATTGGTGACAATTCCCACGATATTGAGGCAGGACATAACGCTGGAGTTAGAGCAGCTGGTGTCGCATGGGCATTTAAAGGTGAGGAATACTTACAGCAATTCAAGCCGGAATATATGTTACATCATATGACGGATTTATTTGAAATTGTGGAAGCGGGGTAAGTGAATGGCACGTAAAACAGAACGCTATCGTGTCGAAGGGGCAAACTCGCTTTGGAATATTTATGACACGGTGTCCTTTTGGAAGGTGATGAAGTGTTTCATTGTCATTCAAATTGGACGCTTCACACCATTTTTACGTGTGAAAAACTGGTTGTATAGAACTTTTTTAAAAATGGACATTGGTGAACAAACTTCCATAGCTTTAATGGTTATGCCAGATACAATGTTTCCAGAACGTATTCACATTGGTGACAATACCGTTATAGGCTTCAATACGACTATTTTGGCGCATGAATATTTAATAGAGGAATATCGTCTAGGAGATGTTCATATTGGCAATGAAGTAATGGTTGGTGCTAATTCAACGATACTACCAGGTGTAACGATAGGTGACGGTGCGATCGTGTCAGCTGCAACCCTTGTACATAAGGATGTGCCTGCAGGCTGTCTAGCAGGCGGCAATCCTATGCAAATTATTTATTCAGCTGAACAAATGGCGGAACGCAAACGCAATGAAGTAGTGGAATGGTCCACGCCAAAAAAATAATAACATCGAAACTGTGCAATCTTTGCTGTGCACAGTTTTTTTCGTATGGTCACGTATGAAGTTTAATCGCTTTCCAGGAGTGGTACGCGCTATTTTGCTTTTGCATATAAACTTTTAGTTGGCGTTTTCTTTCGCTGCAGAACTATCTGTTGCTATGGGTTTGCTTTTGTACAGACATGCTGAAGTCCGCTTTATCGTTATAAACTATACATGCTATGTGAAGTGGTTGATTGTAGTGGAGACTGGACACCCCCAGGAAAGCGCCCTGTCGGAACGGAAATCAACCACTCGTTTTGCCGAATAGTCATGCTTTATTCAGTTTACCTACACCTTGCTCTGCACAATTTTTGTGTAAAGATTTACTTGTTTAAGGAGAAAAAAGCTTACTCTGTTAATTAAAGTTTAAATTTTTTTATTTTTAAGTATAATTAACAGAATAATCAGTATTGAAATTATTTGATAATTTCGTGGTGTTGCATTGACGGAAAAGAAGAAATAAGTTAGAATTCTTTCATAATCTAATTCTCTAACACTCTAGTGAGTTAAAGTGAATCGTAAGGAAGTGTCAAAATGTCGTCGATTAAAATGTTTGAAAAACCACTTGGAATGCGCGATACATTTCCACAAATATTCGAAAAGGTAGAGACTGTTAGAAATACTGGACGAGACTTTTTATGCCGAAGAGGCTATGAATTTATTAAAACACCTGCAGTAGAGTATTTCGATACAGTCGGTAAAGCATCTGCAATAGCCGATGCGCATTTATTTAAATTAGTAGATAGCCAAGGCAACACGTTAGTATTACGACCTGATATGACAACACCGATTGCACGCGTGGCAACCTCGAAACTATTAAAAGAGATGATCCCAGTACGTCTCGCTTATTTTGCTAGCGTCTTTCGAGCACAGGAAGCGGAAGGTGGACGTCCGGCAGAATTTGATCAAATGGGGATCGAGTTAATTGGGGACAATTCTGTATTTGCTGATGCTGAAGTTATTGTGACAGCTATGGAGTTATTAAAGCATTTTGGATTAGTGAATTTTAAAATGACGATCGGTCATGCAGGTATATTAAATTGTATTTTACAAGATTATACAGAAAGCGTTGAACAACAAAATATACTGCGGGCACTCCTTGTGCAACGTAATTATGTAGGATTTGAAGAAGCGGTGGAATCATTTGATTTACCTAAGGCAAAATCCGATGCATTACTGCAATTTATTGAAGAAGCTATGAATGTTAAAGAAATTCAAGATATTGAAAAATACGTGCGGAAAAATGACGCATTAGAATATATGCAGCAGCTCGCTAAACTACTTGAAATTGCAAACTTAGCGGATTATATAGCCTTTGATTTTACACTTTCTAGTCATATGAGCTATTACACAGGCATGTTATTCGAAGTGTTTGCTACCGGCAGTGGCTTTCCATTAGGCAATGGGGGACGCTATGACGGATTGCTGGAGGTATTTGGCTCAAAAGTAGGCGCTACAGGATTTAGTATTCGCGTTGATCGCTTATTAGAAACATTGGATGGGCAGTCTGTCGAACGACAAGAAGCTACAGTCGTGTTATTTGAGGAAGAACAATTTGAAGAGGCGATTGCAAAAGTAAAAACGCTACGAGCAGCTGGTAAACAGGCAACCTTGCAGTTAAGGAGTAGCCTTGTTGAAGAAGAAGCATTTTTAGCACACTTCACAGAAGTAGTGGTTGTGGGACAGGAGGACGTTGACGGTGAATGAATTAACGATTGCTATGCCGAAGGGACGCATCTTTGACGAGGCATACGAGATGCTTATAGAAGCCGGCTTTAATTTACCAGAAGAAGTCGAAATGTCCCGTAAATTAATGCTTGAAATTCCAGAAGAGAAAATCCGTTTCATATTAGCAAAGCCAATGGATGTGCCTGTGTACGTTGAACATGGTGTAGCGGATATTGGTATTGCTGGGAAGGATGTTTTGTTAGAACAGCAACGTGAAGTGCATGAGTTATTGGATTTGAAAATAAGTACTTGTTATATCGCTTCAGCAGGCTTACCTAATACGACAATGAATGAAATTGCACCAAGAATAGCGACAAAATATCCTAATATTGCAATGAAATATTATAAGGGTATTGGCGAACAGGTTGAAATTATTGAGCTAAATGGTTCGATAGAATTGGCGCCCATGATTGGCTTAGCAGATCGAATTGTTGATATTGTTTCAACAGGCCGTACGCTGAAAGAAAATGGCTTAGTGGAATATGAATTTATTACAGACGTATCATCACGATTAATTGCCAACCCTGTAAGCTACCGCATGAAGAGTGACCGTATTATCGATCTCGTGAAACGTTTAAAGAAATGTGTTAAATAAATCAAGCCTCCTGTTGGAAGGGGCACCTACATGAATTCCTAGATTTAAAGGAGATTAATCCTATGAAAATATTAAAGCTAGAAAAAGGTATTTCCTTAAAGCGACCACTGGAAGGTGGAAATGAGGAACAGTTAAAGGTTGTGCGCCAAGTATTGAAAGATGTTCGTGCACAAGGTGACGCAGCCATACGTTTTTATACAGAAAAATGGGATGGCTTTGCCCCTGACTATTTACGCGTAACGAAGGAAGAGTTAGAAGAGGGCGCTAATACAATTGATCAACGGCTTTATGCTGATTTAACAGAAGCTACTCAAAATATTCGCCTTTATCACGAGCAGCAAAAGCGTTCAGGTTATCGCATGGAGCTTGCAGATGGTTCATGGCTTGGACAACGAATTACTGCTCTCGATGCAGTAGGTCTTTATGTTCCTGGTGGTACAGCAGCATATCCATCATCAGTATTGATGAACGTTATTCCTGCACAAGTTGCTGGTGTCAAACGCATTGTGATGACATCTCCAGCAGGTCGCGATGGAAAATTACCTCCAGGTGTACTTGCGGCAGCGCATATTTTAGGGGTAGAAGAAATATACAAAATCGGTGGAGCTCAGGCGATTGCGGCTCTTGCATATGGCACAGAGACAATTTCTCCCGTTGATAAAATTACAGGTCCAGGAAATATTTTTGTAGCATTAGCAAAACGTGAAGTATTTGGTGAGGTAGCAATTGATATGATTGCAGGCCCAAGTGAAATTGCGGTGTTAGCAGATGACACAGCATTTGCTGATGAAATCGCGGCCGATCTTTTATCACAGGCGGAGCATGATAAATTGGCTTGTGCCATTTTAGTAACGACTTCTGAGCAATTGGCTAAAAAAGTAGCTGATGAGGTGGAGAAGCAATTATCGACTTTACCGCGTGAAGAGGTAGCGCGAGCATCGATAGAAAATTTTGGTGCCATTTATGTGGCTGAAACGATGGCAGATGCCATAGATGCGATTAATTCGCTAGCACCTGAGCATTTAGAAATTGTCACAAAAAATGCTGAGGCTGTAGCGGAGCAAGTACGACATGCAGGAGGTATTTTCATCGGTCGTTATAGCTCAGAACCAGTGGGTGATTACTTTGCAGGGACAAATCATGTTCTACCAACGAATAGCACGGCACGCTTTGCAAGTGGTTTAAACGTTGATGATTTTGTGAAAAAATCGAGCGTCGTCTTTTATAGTGAAAAAACTTGGGCAGAAAATGCACCGAAAATTGCACGTCTGGCACGTATGGAAGGTTTAGAGGGTCATGCGCGTGCAGTCGAATCGCGAGGATGGGAAAAGGAGTAGTACTATGACTGAAAAGAAACGATATGCAAAAGTTGAACGTACAACCAATGAAACACAAATTTCGGTTGCCATCAATTTAGATGGTGAAGGAAAGGCGGATATTGAAACGGGTGTTGGCTTTATGGATCACATGCTTGATCTATTTATCAAACATGGGCTTTTTGATGGGACAATACAAGCGAACGGTGATACCTATATAGACGATCACCATACAACAGAAGACCTCGGAATTGTATTAGGCCAAGCTATTCGTGAAGCGCTAGGTGATAAAAAAGGAATAAAACGTTACGGGACAGCATTTGTGCCAATGGATGATGCGCTAGCACAGGTCGTTGTGGATTGCTCGAATCGTCCGCACTTAGAATATCGTGTGCCACCATTGAAGGAAAAGGTCGGTAGTTTTGATACTGAATTAGTACATGAATTTTTGTGGAAGTTTGCACTTGAGGCACGGATGAATGTTCACGTTATCGTACCTTATGGACAAAATACACATCATATTATCGAAGCTATTTTTAAAGCGTTAGCACGTGCCATCGACGCAGCGGTGGAAATAGATCCACGTGTGAAAGGTGTACCATCGACTAAGGGGCTGTTAACGTGAAAATAGGTGTTATTGATTATGGAATGGGGAATTTATTTAGTGTTGAACAAGCCTTAAAACGACTTGGCTGTGAGGTTGTAGTCACGTCTAACGAGACTGAGCTAGATGCAACAGATGCATTGTTGCTTCCTGGTGTTGGGGCTTTTCCAGATGCTATCAAACGTTTAGCTGAAACGAATTTAGATCGATATTTACAGAAGGTGAAAGCTGAAAATCGACCACTTCTCGGAATTTGCTTAGGCATGCAACTATTATTTGAGCAAAGTGAAGAAGTGACCACTACGAAGGGGTTGGGCTTTTTTAAAGGAAGCATTAAACGATTTAGTGGTGACAACGCAGGGCAGAAGTACCGAGTACCGCATATGGGATGGAATGAGCTCGTAGTAACAGAGCGACCTTTATGGTTAAAGGGTGAAGGAACAGCAAAGCATGTTTATTTTGTGCACTCATTTTATGCGACCGATATTGATGAAACGGAGCTTGTCGCTTATGCGGATTACCGTGGTATTAAAGTTCCTGGCATTGTTGCAAATGGCTCTATTACGGGCATGCAGTTCCATCCCGAAAAGTCAGGTGAACTAGGTGTGTATTTATTAAAGCAGTGGTTGGAGGGGGTGGCATCATGTTAACAAAGCGCATTATTCCATGTCTTGATGTGAAAGAGGGACGTGTTGTAAAAGGTGTACAGTTTGTGTCATTACGTGATGCGGGTGACCCAGTAGAGCTTGCTAAGTTTTATGATGAGCAGGGGGCAGATGAGCTTGTGTTTCTAGATATCTCGGCATCACATGAAGGCCGTGAAACGATGGTTGATGTCGTCCGACAAACTGCAGCTACATTAGCCATTCCATTCACAGTAGGTGGTGGAATCCGTACATTAGATGATATGAAACGCATTTTACGTGCAGGTGCTGATAAAGTATCCGTGAATACTTCTGCTTTAGAGCGACCGGAGCTGATTAAAGAAGGTTCTGATTTTTTTGGCGCACAATGTATTGTTGTCGCTATTGATGCTCACTTTAGTGAGGAAGATGCTACATGGATGGTTTATACGCATGGAGGACGAAATAAAACAACATGGCAGGCAACTGAGTGGGCAAAGGAAGCGGTTCGCTTAGGTGCTGGTGAAATTTTATTAACGAGTATGAACCAGGACGGCGAGAAATCAGGTTTTGATTTAGCCTTAACAAAAGCTGTGAGAGAAGCTGTGACAGTTCCTGTTATTGCAAGTGGCGGTGCAGGGAATGCCGACCATTTTTACGAGGTATTAGCTGAAGATGTCGATGCAGATGCAGCACTTGCCGCATCCATCTTCCATTACAAAGAAACGAGCGTAGCACAAGTAAAAGAGTACTTACGTGAAAAAGGAGTGGCAGTAAGATGATGGACAGCATTAAATTTGATGAAAAAGGTCTTGTCACTGCGGTAGTACAAGATGCGAATACGAAAGAAGTACTAACTGTAGCCTATATGAATAAAGAATCTCTAGAAAAAACAATTGAATCGGGAGAAACATGGTTCTTCTCACGTTCACGTCAAGAGCTCTGGCACAAAGGGGCAACTAGTGGCTATACACAAAAAGTTGTATCAATTAAAGCGGACTGTGACGGTGATGCATTAGTCGTGGAAGTAATTCCTGCTGGCCCAGCTTGTCATAATGGAACAACTTCTTGCTTTACAGAAATTATTCAGCAAAATGCCAAAGTCGGATCTGTTGAGATTCTTTCTAAACTTACCAATGTTATTGCGAAGCGTGAGCAAGAAATGCCAGAAGGGGCGTATACTACATATTTATTCGATAAAGGAATCGATAAAATCTGTAAAAAAGTTGGAGAAGAAGCGACTGAGGTTGTTATAGGTGCTAAAAATCGTGATACAGAAGAAGTAAAATGGGAAGCTGCCGATTTAATTTACCATCTACTCGTTTTACTACAAGAGCAAAAAGTAAGTGTTTATGACGTTTTACATGTGTTAGAAAAACGTCATGAGGAGAAATAACGGCATATTGCTTATTGTATGTTATAATAGAAGTTACTGTGTAAAGGAACGTATCATACGTTCCTTATTTCTTGTTTCGGAGGAAATGTATTGGAAAAGAAACGTCAGAAAGAGAATCAAACGAATATAGTGTCGTTCATTCCAACAGGCGACTATTATTATAAAAAATCAATTCAAGCAATGAATAGCGGACAAATGAATAAAGCCTATAAATATTTACAGCGAGCAGTTGATTTAAGTCCTGATGATCCAATGATTTTATTGCAATTAGCGATAGTAGAGTTAGAGGGTCAACGTTTCGAGGAAGCGTATGATCTCCTTCATCGTGCCTATCAGATAGATAAAGAAAATCCAGAAATTATTTTTTACATGGCAGAGGTTTCAGGATGCATTGGTATTATACATGATGCTAAACGCTTTGCAGAGCAATATTTAGAAATAGAGCCAGAGGGTGCTTATGCTGATGAAGCTGCTGAAATATTAGACTTTGTTGATATTGAGCAGGATGACTTTGAAGAGCTTGAAGGTTCTGCTGAAGATTTATATCGGCAGGAGCAAGCAAGACGTTGTATGGAAAAGGGAGATTTCCCTGAAGCTATTAATATGCTAGAAGAGTTAATTGAGGATAGACCAGATTTTTGGTCTGCCTATAATAACTTAGCTCTTGCCTATTTTTATGTTGGTGAAGCAGAGCAGGCGAAGGCTCTTCTAAATAATGTATTACGTGAAAATAAGGGAAATTTACATGCACTATGTAATTTAACGGTGATCGCGTACTATGAAAAAAATGAAGAGGATTTAAAAGATCTTTTAGAAGTACTTGTGAAAATTCAGCCATACTTATGGGAACATCGCTATAAGTTAGGTGCAACATTAGCGCTCGTTGGACAATATGAATTAGCATTTAAATGGTTGCGTAGCATGCAAAAAAGAGGCTATGTAGGCGATGCTGGCTTTTACTTTTGGTTATCTCATGCAGCTTATTTCTCAGGACATGAAGAAATATCAAAGAGTACATGGGAGCAGCTACTTGAGCTAGATCCTGAAAAAGAAGGCTTTGAACCTTGGCGCCAAGAAGAAAACACGTTTTCACTGGATGCATTAGAGCATGACCGTGATTATATTGTGGAGAAGCTGGAGAGCGATTATACAAGTGAACGCATATTTGGTTTATTTTTACTAAGTTGTACAGCACATAAACAGGAAATTATCGCTCATCCCAAATGGATAGATGTTGACCAATGTAATGCGTATGAAAAGCTGTTCCTAGCTTATGCACTAGGACATCAATTTGATATGAAAAACAAAGTAGAGGCTAGCTTTATACGAGCAGTAAGTGTGTCAGAAATTTTACTAGAACAGTATGGTAAGCTGACGACATTGATTGCACCAATGTTCCAAATGTGGTTTGTACTTTGTGAGCAAGCATTGATAAACAATTATCGTTTTACAAATCCAGCGGCTATTGCAGGAGCAAATGACTATTTATTCCGCTCTTCTCGTAATCTCAAGGTGACAAAAAAAGAAATAGCTCAGCAATACGGAGTATCCGTGTCAACTTTATCGAAGTATATTGATGAAATTTTAACGTTTTTACCAAGTACGAATAATTAGACTGTGAGCAACATAGTTGAATAACTTTTTACTTTCACATACGATGAACATACTGAAGTTATTATCAATGGAGTCTTGGTTACGTCCGAGGCATTATCTTCATTCAGTAGGTGTTTGCGCACCTACTGAATGAAGGTAAAAAAGTATTTGTTTAGGGGGAAGTATTTATGTCAGAAGAAAAAATTTATGATGTTGTAATAATTGGTGCAGGTCCGGCTGGTATGACTGCGGCTGTTTATACATCACGTGCCAACCTTTCAACTTTAATGATTGAACGTGGGATCCCTGGCGGACAAATGGCAAATACAGAAGAAGTAGAAAACTATCCTGGATTTGATACAATTTTAGGGCCTGAGCTATCAACAAAAATATTCGACCATGCTAAGAAATTTGGTGCAGAATATGCGTATGGCGATGTAACTGAAATTATTGATGGTGAAGAATATAAAACAATAAAATCAGGTGCTAAAGAATATAAAACACGAGCAATTATTATTTCTACAGGTGCGGAGTATAAAAAAATGGGCGTACCTGGCGAAAAAGAACTTGGTGGCCGTGGTGTCAGCTATTGCGCAGTATGTGATGGTGCATTCTTCAAGCAAAAAAATCTTGTTGTCGTAGGTGGCGGAGATTCTGCTGTTGAAGAAGGCGTTTATTTAACTCGTTTTGCTGATAAAGTAACAATTGTGCACCGTCGTGATAAATTACGCGCACAAAAAATTCTCCAAGATCGTGCCTTTGCTAACGAAAAAATTGATTTCATTTGGAATGCAACAGTCAAAGAAATCAATGAAGCTGATGGTAAAGTTGGAAGTGTAACATTACAATCAACTGTAGATGGTACAGAATCAGATTTTGCTACTAATGGCGTATTTATTTACATTGGAATGCTACCATTAACAAAACCATTTGAATCACTAGGTATATTAAATGATGCCGGTTATATTTTGACAAATGATAATATGGAAACAACAGTACCAGGTATCTTCGCAGCTGGTGATGTACGCGAAAAATCACTTCGTCAAATCGTTACAGCAACAGGTGACGGAAGTATTGCAGCACAAGCCGTACAGCATTATGTGGAAGAATTATTAGAAAAAATTAATGCTTAAAGTGGAGCACTCCTAAAATCTGTTTTTGAATGGATCATCACCAAAAGTTGTGTGGATGACATTTGTTAAAACGTATACTATATAAACAAGTTGATTGGAGCGGAGGCTGGACAGAAAGCGCCCAGCTGAAACGGAAATCAACCCCAGGTTATGGGTATGATCCTCTTGATTAGTTTTTAAGGAAAAATATACAATTTTAATACGGTCTTAATATAGTTGTAACTTGAATGACATATAAAAGGTGTAAGATAAAAAGTGTAATTAGCAATCCCCCTTTTATTTTGTTGAGTAGGTTGTTTCCGCCAAATAAGGTGGAGCAACCTATTTTTGTTGTAAACGGAAATTTTGAATTTTTTTATGGTGAAGTTTCATATGCTTGAATAGAGGTTAAAAATAGGTAGCCACACATGTATCGGTGAAGTTAAAATTGCAATGCCCCTAAAGTTTAGAATTGAGGACAAACCTTGTTTAGTCTTGCTATAATAAAAGGAAGAACGTAAAAGTGATTAGAGGTGTGCCTATGCAAAGAATTGCAAATTTAATAGCCATTAAAGACGATCAAGTATTATTACTTCAGAAGCCGAGACGTGGTTGGTACGTAGCTCCTGGCGGTAAAATGGAGAGCGGTGAGTCGATTTATGAGGCTGCTGTACGCGAATTTAAAGAAGAAACAAATGTCACACCTATAAATGCTCATTTAAAGGGTGTTTATACGATGATTATTAAAGAAAACAATGAGGTAGTGGACGAATGGATGCTTTATACGTTTGTTGCAAAGGATATAGAAGGCATACCGTTTAAAGAAACTAGAGAAGGCAAACTCGCATGGCACCCAGTAGAGGACTTGAAACATTTGCCAATGGCTGAAGGTGATCGTACAAACTTACAATTTGCTATCTCACAATCAGGCGTTCAGTACGGTACATTTGAATATACGACCGATTTTGAATTACTTCATGAGAAAATACAAATATCAATAGAACAATAAAGGAGCTGCATGACAGTGGTGGTTGAAGACCTAAAAGGTAAACATGAATTAGTTATTATTACAGGAATGTCTGGAGCTGGGAAAACAGTAGCTATTCAAAGCTTTGAAGATTTAGGGTATTACTGTATTGATAATTTACCACCAGCGTTACTCACAACATTTTTAACCCTACTAAGGGATTCGGGTAAAAATATTACACGTATAGCAGCTGTCATGGATATGCGTGGCGGCGACTTTTTTGATTCTCTTATTGGCGCCCTCGACCATATGCTTAAAGAAGGCGATATAGTTGCACGAATTTTATTTTTAGATGCAGATGATGCAACGCTAGTTAGACGTTATAAGGAAACAAGACGTGCACATCCTTTGGCTGCAAATGGGTTGCTATTAAATGGCATTAAACGAGAACGTAATCTTTTATCGGAAGTAAAAGGGCGCGCTAAATTTGTTTATAATACATCTAATATGAAGCCAAAAGAGCTACGTGAAAAAATCGCAAAAGAATTTGCAAATGATGCCAATAATATATTCTCAGTAAATATTATGTCTTTTGGATTTAAACATGGTATGCCGATCGATGCCGACTTAGTGTTTGATGTCCGTTTTTTAAAAAATCCATATTATGTAGAAGAGTTACGTCATAAAACAGGATTACAAACAGAGGTATCTTCTTATGTGCTGGCACTTGAGGATACGCAAACACTCATTCAAAAATTGACGGATTTGTTTGAATTTATGATTCCACTTTATAGACAAGAGGGTAAATCGCAACTTGTCATTGCTTTTGGATGTACTGGAGGACAGCATCGCTCAGTAACATTAGCGGAATATTTCGGGGCATATTTAGCTGGGAAGGAAAATACCGTTATTGCGCATCGTGACATCAATCGTAGAAAGGATTGAGTGAATGGGAAAGAAGCGAACAAAGCTTGTTGTAATAGGTGGTGGCACAGGGCTTTCTACCCTGCTGCGAGGCCTCAAGCACCATCCATTTGATATTACTGCAATTGTTACAGTAGCAGATGATGGTGGGTCTTCAGGACGCTTACGGGATGACTATGATATCCCACCACCTGGTGATGTCCGTAATGTTATCGCAGCGTTATCTGATGTCGAGCCGCTTGTAGAGCAAATGTTTCAATATCGATTTTTAGCATCGGAAGATTTACGTGGTCATTCATTAGGTAATTTAATGCTGACGGCTTTAACAGATATTACTGGTGACTTTAACCATGCTATTAGTGAAATGGGAAAGGTTTTAAAGGTGCATGGCCGCGTCATACCAGCTGCTAATAAAAAGATATATTTACATGCCGAACTTGAGGATGGTTCTATCATTGAAGGTGAATCTAAAATTCCCTTTGCTAAAAAACGAATTAGTCGAGTTTTTTTAGTACCTGAAAACGTGCAACCGCTACCAGAGGCTATTCGAGCAATCAATCGTGCTGACTATATTTTAATTGGTCCGGGAAGTTTATATACGAGTATAATTCCAAACCTTCTTGTAAAAGAAATTGGAGAAGCTGTTGTAAAGGCAAAAGGAAGAAAAATTTACGTTTGTAATTTAATGACTCAAAAAGGTGAAACCATTTCCTATACAGCTGGTGATCATGTAAAAGCTTTATATGACCATGTTGGAGACGCATTCATTGATTCTATTTTAGTAAATGATGTAAAGCTTCCTCATCCTGTAAAAGAACTTTATAAGGAAGAGTGTGCTGAGCCAGTAACGTTCGACGTTGCCAAGCTCGAAAGTATGCGATTAGAGGTTATTCAACGAGATATTGCCACGATTCGTCCTGATGGAACGGTTCGTCATAATGCGGCAAACGTTGCGGAATGGCTTGTAGATTATGCAAAAATCTATGAGGCAAAAAGTTAGTGAATTATAAAGCGCTTATTGTATATGATAAGATGGCATATACATAGAACAAAAGGTTGAAAGGAGGGCGTGATATGTCTTTTGCTTCTGAAACGAAAAAGGAATTAACTCAAATAGAAGCGGACAATCATTGTATGAAAGCAGAAGTATCTGCCCTAATTCGTATGAATGGTTCATTATCTTTCGCTAATAAGCAGTTAAGCTTAGACGTACAAACTGAAAACGCTGCAATCGCAAGAAGGCTTTATACGATTATGAAAAAACTATATCCATATAATGTAGAGTTGCTTGTTAGAAAAAAAATGCGTTTGAAAAAAAATAACGTATACATTTGCCGTGTTAGAGAAGGTGCGCGTGAGCTACTAATTGATTTAGAAATCATCTCAGACGACTTTCAATTTAATCATACTATTTCTCGAGAGCTCATTAAAAAGGGTGGCCAAAAAAGAGCATATTTACGAGGAGCATTTTTAGCTGGAGGCTCTGTCAACAATCCAGAAACATCAGCCTACCATTTAGAAATTTATTCATTATATAAAGAACATGGCGAGGCTTTAATGGATTTGATGAATGAATTTGAGCTAAATGCAAAAACAATTGAACGAAAAAAAGGCTTTGTAACTTATTTAAAAGAAGCTGAAAAAATTTCCGATTTCCTTAATATCGTTGGAGCTCATCAAGCAATGATGAAGTTCGAAGATGTCCGCATATTACGAGATATGAGAAATAGTGTTAATCGCATTGTTAACTGTGAAACAGCGAACTTAAATAAAACAATAGGTGCCGCATTACGTCAGGTAGAGAATATCCGATTTATTGAAAATTCAATAGGTCTCGATCAATTACCAGAAAAACTTCGTGAAATAGCGCGATTACGAGTAGAATATCAAGATGTAACACTGAAAGAACTTGGTGAAATGGTATCAAGTGGAACGGTTAGTAAATCAGGTGTCAATCATCGATTACGTAAAATTGATGAGATTGCTGATGCATTAAGAAGTGGCGAAAAAATTGGTGGCTAAATTTTCATACTTTTCAGGTACGTGTTGTTCTTTTGCTAGTAAGTAAGGTAAGATAAAAATAATAAGATGAACGGTAGTAAAGGGGAGTTTTAAGAATGACCGAGAGAAGAGTCCATGTAAAATTAAAATTAGGACTACAAGCTAGACAAGCAGCGCTATTTGTACAAGAAGCAAATCGCTTTAGCGCAGATATCTTTCTTGAGAAAGACGAGAAAAAAGTAAATGCTAAATCCATTATGGGTGTTATGAGCTTAGCCATTGCAAAAGGAACAGAAGTTGTCCTTAGCGGTGATGGTAACGATGCTGAGCAAGCGGTTACAGCATTAGCAGCCCTAATCGAAAAAGAAGATTAATAAAACGTATAATGCAGAAACTGTCCAAGAGGTCACACTTACATATTGGGCAGTTTTTTTGCGTTTTCACATTGAAAAAGCAGGTCCTATTTTTTGTTGGATATTTGTACAACTTGAGATGAAGGTCAATGTTATCCTATACCGATCGTCGACGTGAGGGATAGGAAGATTGAAGTGATAGGGAGTAGAGTCAGAGTCGAAGCGATGGGAGAAAGGGTGAGAAAGTTAAGATGACGGATGGAAAAGCCGAGGTGACGGAAAGAAAGGGTAAAGTGACAGAAAGAAAGGGTAAAGTGACGGAAGGAAAGAGTAGAGTGGCGGAAAGAAGAGTCAAAGCGACGGAAGGAAAGAGTAGAGTGGCGGAAAGAAAAGGCAAAGCGACGGAAGAAAAGGCTGCGACGGAAAGAAGGGCCGAAACGACGGAAAGAAAGGGCTGCGACGGATGGAAATGCCGAAGCGACGGAAAGAAAGGGTAAAGCGACGGATGGAAATGCCGAAGTGACGGAAAGAAAAGGCCGCGACGGATGGAAAGGGCGGAGTGACGGAAAGAAGAGTGGAAGCGGTGGAAAGAAAGGTCAAAGCGACGGAAGAAAAGGCCGCGACAGATAGAAATACTGAAGTCGTGGATAGGAAGGCTAAAGTCGCGGATAGAAACGCCAAAAACGCGGATAGAAACGCCAAAGTCATGGATAGAAACGGCAAAAACGTGGATAGAAGATCCAAAGCGACGGATAGAAGAGCCGAATCAAGGGTGGACCCATCAAAGCAAACAAAAAAAGACATCTCAGGAATAAACCTGAGATGTCATTCGTTTTTTTATTTACGGTCGTTGCGATCCATAATTTGGTCGATTAAGCCGTACTCTTTTGCGCGCTCAGCAGTCATGAAGTTATCGCGGTCTGTATCTCTTGCAATGACTTCAAGTGGTTGACCTGTGCGTTCTGATAAAATACCGTTTAATTTTTCACGTAAGAATAAAATGCGTTTTGCAGCGATTTCGATTTCAGTTGCCTGACCTTGTGCACCGCCAAGTGGTTGGTGAATCATTACTTCAGCATTCGGTAATGCGAAACGTTTACCTGGTTCACCAGCTGCAAGTAGAAAAGCACCCATAGATGCTGCCATACCAATACAAATTGTTTGTACTTGTGGCTTGATAATTTGCATTGTGTCATAAATTGCCATACCGGCAGTGATTGATCCACCTGGTGAGTTAATATAAAGAAAGATATCTTTATCTGGATCTTCTGCTTGTAGGAATAGAAGTTGAGCAACAATTGAGTTAGCAACGTTGTCATCAATTGCACTTCCTAATAGGATAATACGGTCTTTTAGTAGTCGTGAATAGATGTCGTACGCACGTTCACCACGACTTGTTTGTTCAATAACTGTAGGAATTAAATTCATGTTAAATCCTCCTTAGAAAACTAAATTCGAATACTTTTGCTGAAAACTTCCATCGTATTCAGCTGTAACCTTATCATACACATTATAGTCAGGGAAGGTCAAATATTAACCCTGTTAAAGTGAAATAAATTAAAATAATTTCGCCTTGTGTTAATTGAAGCAGGCGCTTCGCTTTTACGTAGATAAACAATGCGCCTGAAGCCCGTACATTAACTTCCTTTCTAATGCGTGACATACACTGTAGCTGCGTTTTATTTACTAGGTATTTTGAACTTACTGAATGAAGATAAAAAAGTTTAAATGTTTTACATTCTATAGTTGAATTTTGAGCAATACGTTTGTATAATGAATAAGGTCATAAGTTAAAGTACAGTACACTATTTTGTCAGGTATGCTTCAAATGAGGATTATCTACATCATGCTTTTCGTAAAGCCTAGTGGGTACTTTTTTTTTGTTCAATTGCCCTCGTGGTGTAATGGATAACACGTAAGATTCCGGTTCTTGCACTGGGGGTTCGATTCCCTCCGAGGGCGCCATTTTACTGATTATTTGATATATTTTTATAACTCGAATTCTCCTAATAAGTAGTTTAGCAGCCTGCTTAGTGGAGAAAGAGAGGGAAATTAATGGGAATATTACCTAATAGGCATTATTCCCGTATCTGTTCCTTTCAAACCTTCAAAAGAGCAACAACTCCAAATTATTTTTTAGTGAACATACTGTACGTGAAGACTAGTTATACTAGTCGAAAAAAAAGAATCCTATCTGAGGGGATTCTTTTTTTTGCAAAAAAAGTAACATATACAATGGGTTTTGACTGTGGAGTTAGAGATTGTGTTGGCTATTTGTCGAAGAGAGAAGCTTTTTGTAATCCGCAAAACGAGCGAGGAAAATTTATAGTTCATTAAATAAGAGCAGCCCCTGTGATGATGCATCACATATGGGACTGCTCTTGTTTTTTTATTATTAATGTAGGGGATTTGTTGTAGTGCCGAACGAATTAAGCATCGTGTTCATATCTTGTTGAGAATATTGTGGTACTTGATAGTAGCCGTGCATATTTTGGTAAATAGATAATTCGTATGCCATTTCAATGCAGTTGGGAATACTATCAGCAACAACACGTCGAACTACAGGGTTTGTAGTTTCAGTTGCGGCAGTAGTCATACATTTTGCTGCTCCTTTTTGAGCACCTAATAGGAAGCCAGAAATTGCTTCGTCGTTGAGCTCGCTTGCATTTTGCATAGGCTTTTTAGGTTGGCCAGGATTTAATCCGTATTTGAAATCATTGCCTGTCTCCATTTGATAGCGTCCTGTAGGTACGGAAGGATCATGCCCTGTATTAAATGATTCCACAATTGTGTTATACATACCTAATGTGAAATTATATTGGCGATCCAAAATGCTAAGTAACTCAGGATCCTTAACATGTTGACGTAAAAAGATCGATTGATTCATTCCAGCAATAATTTCGCCAATTGTTTCATGCATGTCCATTAGTTCATGTCCACCATGATTTAGGCTTTGTTGTTGGTTGAATGATGTTTGGTTTGATGATTCATTTTGAAACGATTGTGTCAAAAAAAGCGCCTCCTATATATCATAGTTTTGTTACATATTAAGTATGGCACGTTAGACAAATTTCATACGGTATTGATGCGTTTGCATATAAGTAGAATAGTGATGTTTTTTTGTTGCATATTAGTGGTAATGAAAAGAATGGCTCATCGTCAAAATAAATAGTATTTCTGATTTTGAGTGATAGCTAAAAGAAAGCGAAGGTGGTTTTAAAGTTGAAAAAAATATTTGGACCTATCGGAATTATCGTTATTATTTTAGTTGTATTGTCCTTACTATTTATACCAAAATACAATAGCCTTGTAACGGCTGAGGAGGGCGTAGATTCGAAATGGGCTCAGGTTGAAAATCAGCTACAACGTCGCTACGATTTGATTCCGAACTTAGTAGAATCTGTAAAAGGATATGCCAACCATGAAAAAGAAGTTATCGCTAGCATTACAGACGCACGTGCACAAATGGGAAGTGCTCAAAGTCCAAAGGAGCAAGCGGTTGCCAATGATGCATTGAATGGAGCACTTAGTCGATTGCTAGTAGTTGTAGAAAATTATCCGAATTTAAAGGCAGATGCAAACTTCCGTCAATTAATGGATGAATTAGCGGGGACAGAAAACCGTTTAGCTGTTGCCCGAGAAGATTATAACAATGAAGTGCAGGCTTTTAATAAAACAGTCAAACGTTTCCCAGGTAATTTAATCGCGGGGATGTTTGACTTTGAACAGAAGGAATATTTTAAAGCTGCTGCCGGTGCTGAAAAGGCACCATCTATAGATTTTAGCGGTTCAGGTAAACAATAATGAAACGGTTGATGACCCAACTTGCTATTGTTGGCTTCCTATTTATTTTATCTATTAGAACAGCAGATGCCACAATGCCAACACCGATGAAAAATACGTATATTCATGATTTTGCTAATGTTATATCTGCCTCTGTAGAGGAAGAACTCAATCGTTACTCAGAGCAGCTAGATAAAGGTACAAGTGCTGAAATTATGGTCGTAACAGTAGATAATATTAATGGCCAAGAGCCAAAAATGTATGCAACAAAAATGATTCGCTCTTGGGGTATTGGTGATGCCCAAAAAAATAATGGTGTGTTAATCTTAGCAACGTTTGGGCAGGGAAAAGGCAATAATGATGTTGTTATTGCAGTAGGTCAAGGCCTTGAAGGGGCATTACCTGATGGCAAACTGGGGCGCATTTTAGATGATGCGTTTTATCCAAATGTAGGTGCTGAAAATATGGATAAGGCATTTAAAGCAACGTATGCGGAAGTATTTCAAAATGTCGCGCAAGAGTACGATTGGGATGGAGAGGTGCCTGAAAATACAGCAGACAGTGAAGGAATGCCAACGTGGATAATTATTTTAATCGTTATCATAGTAATTGTTGTATCAAAAGGTAGAGGGGGAGGGCCTCGTTCAGGTCGACGTGGCGGTTATCCAGGTGGTTTTGGTGGCGGCTTTGGCAGTGGCCGCTCTGGAGGAAGTGGCTTTGGTGGATTCGGAGGAGGCTCATCTGCTGGTGGTGGAGCAAGTCGGAAATTTTAACTTCTTTCCGAATCTAGACGAATTATGCTGAGGCGATTGATTATTATATTCAAAAAAGTGAACTACAAATGAGTTCACTTTTTTACTGGTTTAAAAGTTCTAACAATCTAACGTGTATTGATATGGAGTAACCACTTTGAATAAAAGACTTTTATCAGCATCATTAGCAGTTAGTTTAACAACATCAGCTGTTAATCCTGTAACTATGAAGGAAGTTTATTGCACAGTCCTTTTATTATTGAAAGTAAAAACTCATGAATACGCCTTATGAAAAGTTTTATGCTACAAGAAGTAATGGGGAGTTCGTTCAGTCATCAGTTGTTTGCACCTTTGATGACGAATACATACAGACTGTTTATCTACTCATGTATTCAGTTGATTTCATACCTTTTAATCTAGTGAACCAGAAAATTGACAAACATACAGAAGTTGGTTTAAATTTGTTGTATTGACAAAAAATGTATGACACGAACTGATAATAGGAGGGAATCGTTTTGAATAAAAGATTTTTATCAGCATCATTAGCGGTTATTTTAACGACATCTGCTGTCATTCCTGTATCTATGCAGGAAGTGCGCGCGGCCAATGAAACTAGTAGTCAAGTAGAAGTAAGAGAGGAACGTCTATCAGCTAAGGAGTTTTTAGATTTAACGGTAACAGCTCTTACGTTCCAGCATGGATCTGAAACAATGCGTCAGCAAATCATTGATACGTGGGTAAAAGGCGCAGAATTAAAAGATTTAAGTGTCAATATTAAACGTGATGAAGTGGCACGTGTTTTAGTAAGAGCTTTAAATAAAGAAGAAAAAGAAGCAACACTTGCCGAGTATCAAGAAAAAGCAAATAAGCTTGGTTTATTTAACGGTCTTTCGAATAGTGAAACGATTACTAAACAAGATGCGGTCAAAATTTTAAACAATGCTAAAAATGTGAAAAACGCTGTCAGTAATAAAGGCGTGAAAGAAATTTCTGTAGAAGATTTCATGAAAAACCCTGGAAGCGTTGGCTATCAACTTTCACCAGACGGAAATTACATTACTTATAACTCTGCGTGGAAAAATCGTTCAAATGTGTACGTAAAGAAAATGAATGATGATAGTGAGCCAGTACGTGTATCTAGCTCAAAGGACCGTGATATTGCCGGGTCATTCTGGAAAGATAATAATTTACTATATTTAAAGGATAAAGGTGGCGATGAAAACTTCCACATTTATTCAACAAAATTTAATGGTAATAAGGAAAAAGATTTAACTCCTTATCCAAATGTAACAGTTAGGTTCTTAAGTGATTTACAGGGCGTTAAAGACGAAATCCTTATTACGATGAATAAAGAAGATGCAAAGGTCTTTGATGTATACAAGCTTAATGTGAAGACTGGAAAAACTACACAAGTTGCTAAAAACCCAGGTAATATTTCGAGTTGGTTAGCAGATCATGATGGAAAAGTACGTATGGCAGTTACCTCAGATGGTGTAGAAGGAACTATCCTTTACCGTGACTCAGAGAAAGACGAATTCAAGCCATTTATTGAAATGAAAGCAGGAGATGAAGTAATGCCAATTGCTTTCTCTAAAGACAATAAGCATATTTTTGCAACTTCTAATAAAGGAAGAGATAAAGTAGAAGTGGTTAAATATGATTTGAAAGGTAATGAAGAAGTAATTATGTCCAACTCAGAAGTGGATGTAATAGGTGTATTATATAGCCCTGAGAAAGATAAATTATTATACGGTGGATATATAACGGATAAAGTACACTATCAATTCTTTGACAAGGACTTTGAAAAACTATTCCGTAAAATTCAAAACAAATTAGGAGTTCATGAAAGTGAATTAAGTATTAATGATTACAATAAAGAAATGACAAAATTTATTGTTAGTGTTTCTAGTGACACTGTTTACGGAAAATATTATTATTACGATTCAACAATAGATAAAATGACAGAAATGGGAACATTAAGCCCTTGGTTAAAACAAGAAGAGCTTGCAGAAATGCATCCAATTTCATATAAAAGTCGAGACGGTCTAACAATTAACGGTTATTTAACATTACCAAAAAACAAAGAGGCTAAAAATCTGCCACTTATCGTCAATCCACATGGTGGACCATGGGGACGTGATATGTGGGGCTTTAATCCTGAGGTGCAACTACTAGCAAATCGCGGTTACGCAGTACTACAAATGAATTTCCGTTCTTCGACTGGATACGGTAAAAAGTTCCTTGAGGCTGGTAATAAGCAGTGGGGTCTCAAAATTCAAGATGATATTACGGATGGTGTACAATGGGCAATCAACCAAGGTATTGCAGATCCAAAACGAATCGGAATTTACGGTGCATCCTTTGGGGGTTATGCAACTTTAGCAGGTATCACTTTCACACCAGATCTATATGCAGCGGCAGTTGATTATGTGGGTGTATCGAATATCTTTACGCTATTAAATACAATTCCTCCATACTGGGAAACAATGCGTGAAATGTTATATGAGCGAGTAGGGCATCCAGTGAAGGATAAAGAGCTATTAACAGCAGTTTCACCTGTCTTCCACGTGGATAAAATTAAAACACCATTATTCGTCGCTCAAGGTGCAAATGATCCACGTGTAAACAAAGCTGAATCTGATCAAATTGTTGAAGCGTTACGTGCAAGAGGCGTCGATGTAGAATACATGGTGAAGGATAATGAAGGCCATGGTTTCCATAATGAAGAAAATAGAATCGAATTCTACAATGCAATGCTGAAATTCTTAGATAGCCATCTGAAAAAATAATATGTATGAAAGAAGACTGTGCAGGAAGTATGACCTTGCACAGTCTTTTATAGTTAGAACCTTAATAGAATAATCCATATATCCGATAATTTTGTTATTTTAGGGATAGGAAAAGTCAGAACCATTTTAATAATGGGTGCTATTTCCCGAAAAATTGTTTATAGATAGCTGTTTCGTTTTATAATAGCTCATAAGGGAGGTGCTGTAATTGAACGTGAAATTTTTTAGTCGAGCGAATTGTGGACTATGTGTAGAGGGACTGCATACATTAAAGCTTGTACAGGAAGATATAGATTTCGATTTAGAAATTATCGATATTGAAGAAGATGAGAGCATACATGAAAAGTATATGCTCATGATTCCGGTAGTAGAAAAAGATGGGCAAGTAATACAATACGGCAATTTGGATTACCCAACACTTATGGAGCATTTATGTAGCGAATAACAAAGGAGGAACCTTGTATAAATCAACATACACAGAGCGTGGAAACGAATATGCTTAAAAAATTCGCTTCCTTCTAAGAGGTTAATTATTTATGTAGACCTAATTATAGTACCCTTATGATGTGTTCCTTTAATTGAAAGGGTTGATTCTATTTAATAGTATGATTTAGCTGTTGTTAAATCTACTGTATTGAAAAATTGTTTAAACGTGTTGACAGGTGAAAAGTAATCGTGATATATTATTATTCCTGTCACTTCGACAGTAAAAAACATTTCAAAATAGGTTTGACAAACATATTGATATTTTGATAGAATAAAGTCCTGTCACATTGACAGTGAAAAAACACTTCAAAATAGTTGTTGACAAACATATTGATATTTTGATATAATTATTTTTGTCGCTAGTCGACAATGAAACATGAAACATGAACCTTGAAAACTGAACAAGCAAAACGTAATCAATAAAGTTTTCAGTAGCTAACCTTGAGTTAGTGAACGAAAC
>NZ_JBYTDL010000020.1:0-94723 GCF_058791335.1 Lysinibacillus sp. EB271-A1-10B | reverse complement strand
TCCGAAGTAGCTCAGTTGGTAGTAGCACCTGACTGTTAATCAGGTTGTCGCAGGTTCGAGTCCTGCCTTCGGAGCCACGGCCCCTTGGTCAAGTGGTTAAGACACCGCCCTTTCACGGCGGTAACACGGGTTCGAATCCCGTAGGGGTCATCAAGCATGTTGCACATTCGTGTAACATGCTTTTTTTTATGCCAATTAAAAGCTAAAAAGGATCACCCTTTGTGTTAAGGAAGTTTTATTTCTAATGGCCGTGTAATAACGTCTATTCCTAAGTATTGCGAAAGGCTTAATCATGATAAACAAAATCGGTTTTGCAACTGAAGATATCTCTTGTATAACCAATTTCTACATACAAAAAGGTATAATCCCCCCGAAATTCTCATAATAGCACTTGAAGCGAAGATGTCTATCTCTTCCCTAATCCCAAAAATGATAAGAAATATTGAACAAAGTATTTCATATATAAAATATGTATGTTTTTTTGCAGATTTTTTCGTGGTGATAATAGTTCCATTCCTCTAATATGAGGGTAGATGGAGGAGTTCGATATGAATTTACATGAAGTACAACGATTTTTAGAACTTTATCAAGTAGAGCAAAACGAGTCAAAAATATGGCTAGAAAATAAATTACAATATATTAAAACAGCTGGAGAATATATACCGACAACGGAAGAACTAATCTTTGGTGCACGAGTGGCGTGGCGTAATAGTAATAAGTGTATTGGTCGATTGTTTTGGCAATCGCTACATGTTGTTGATGCCCGTGATCTTTCACATGAAGAGGATATCTTCAACGCTTTGCTTAAACATATTCAATACGCAACAAATGATGGGAAAATTCGTCCGACAATAACGATTTTTGCACCAGGACGAGTTCGTATATGGAATCATCAGCTAATCCGCTATGCAGGCTATGAAACGGAATATGGAATCGTTGGTGATCCGCATTCCGTTGCGTTTACGAAAGTATGTGAATCACTTGGCTGGCAAGGTGAGAGAACAGCATTTGATGTGCTACCGCTTGTCGTACAGGTGGATGATAGAGAGCCACAAGTGTTTATAATCCCTGACGAATATGTGCTAGAGGTACCGATTCGCCATCCAGAATCTTCTCAAGTAGAAAAGCTAGGATTGAAATGGTATGCAGTGCCGATTATTTCGAGCATGCGCTTCCAAATGGCAGGTATCGACTTTGAGACAGCTCCATTCAATGGTTGGTATATGGGTACAGAAATCGGGGCACGTAATTTAGCAGATCATGAGCGCTATAATATGCTACCCGCTATAGCAGAAATTTTTAACCTTGATACAGCTAAACAGGCATCTCTATGGCGTGACCGAGCATTAGTTGAGCTGAATATGGCCGTTCTACATTCTTTTAAAGAAGATGGGGTGAGCATTGTAGATCATCATACAGCTGCACAACAATTTAAATTGTTTGAGGAAGCAGAAGCAGCAGCAAATCGTGAGGTTACAGGCAATTGGACATGGTTGATTCCACCTCTTTCGCCAGCTACAACTCATATTTATCACAAGCCTTATGTTAATGTTTACAATACACCGAACTATTTTTATCAGAAACCACCTTATTAATAGAGAAAGGCAGCTCACGTTAACTTATTTCAGCGGGTGTCCAAACACCCGCTGAAATAAGATCATGCGCTACCTTTTTTAATTTACATATTCATTTTTAGAAGCTCTAAATGAACATAAGAAGAGTATGAATGCTACGACAACAAATAACCAACCAGTAATATCCCAGCCACCGAATATATCATGTAAATAACCGAATAAGATTGGACCGATTGCAGCTAATAAATACCCCAATGATTGTGCAAAACCTGATAAATCAGCTGCCTCAAAAGCGGTACGGGTACGTAATGTAAAGAACATCATCGCTAATGAGAATGAAGCTCCTCCGGCTAAGCCTAGTAGTACCATCCAAAGTATAGCGAGGTTTGTCCATTCCATTACTAGTCCGATAAAACCAATTAAGTAAAATGCCGTAAACATGAATACGAGAGGTCGCTGAGATGTCATTTTACTAGCGATAATAGGCACAGCTAAGGCCATTGGTACTTGTGAAAATTGCATGATGGAAAACATCCATCCTGCACGATCTGCAGCTAATCCTTGTGCTATATATATTTCAGGAATCCAAGCAGCGGTTGTATAGAATAATAACGACTGAAATCCCATAGCTCCCGCTACTGCCCAAGTTACAGGTGATTTCCATAAAGGTGTACGTTCTTTCGTAGTTTTAACATTAGGCTCCGGCTTATTAAATTTCAACTGTGGAATCCAAATTAAAATGGTTAACACCACGAGAACAAGTGCGACTGCCAGTGCACCTTGCCAGCCAATTGATGAATGGGCAACAGGATAGCTAATGCCAGCGCCGAGCCCAGCTGTCAAATTCATCGACATTGTGAAAAAGGCCATAAGTAAACCTACGTGATAAGGAAACTTCAATTTAAGTAATCCTGGAATAAGTACGTTACCGAATGAAATGGCTATACCAATTAGCGCAGTGCCAAATACGAGCAAACTAGTTGTACCGAGGGAGCGCAGTACAATCCCTAATGCCAAAAGAATAGTCGATAAAAATAATGTTAGTTCTAGCCCGATTTTACGTGCGACAATTGGTACGAAAGGTGAGATAATTGCAAATGCTAGCAATGGGATTGTTGTTAGAAAGCCCGCTAATGCATAGGATATGCCGAGGTCTTCTCGGATAAAGGAAATAATAGGTCCAACAACTGTTAGCGGCATCCGTAATGTCGAGGCAATACAAATTACGCCGATCACTAGTAATAATGTTGTACCTTTCCAGTTAATTTTCCTGCTAGGATAAGTATCGGTATGTTCATGAGTAGTCAAATAAATCCCCCCTGTTAGAACAATTATGATTGAACCACTATACCACTTTATCACAATAATAAAAATAGTTGAAAATTCACAAAATATAGAATGTTACTTGAGTTATTGAAATGCCATATGTCATATGTTAGAATAATATTCATCATAAATTTAATAATATGCCTCATGTTTATATTGAGGTAGAGGTCGCGGTATTTAAGAGTATGCTAATGGAAATGACAAGCATTTAAGATATTAGTTGAAAGGAAATACTGCCGAAGTGTGAGGGGACTTGAAAACCTCATGCTGGGGCTGTCTCCGAAAGGAACAGAACTGTCACGTTTGGACAACGTGTTGAGCTATCATTTTGAAAGAACAGAGGATTTACTTAGCCATCACTGCCGTTCATGTGATGGCATTTTTTTCGCCTCTTAAAAGGAAGGAAGTTAAATTGTGAATGAAATTAAAGTCAATCAGCTCGGCCATAAAGCGCCAAAGTTGAAAAAAGAATTAAAAAGCCGTCACATTACAATGATTTCATTAGGCGGTACAATCGGTACAGGATTGTTTTTAGCTAGTGGTGGTGCCATTGCACAAGCAGGTCCTGGCGGTGCACTTCTTGCTTATGCATTAATCGGTATCATGGTTTACTTTTTAATGACGAGCTTAGGTGAAATGGCAGCCTATATGCCATCATCGGGCTCATTTAGTACGTATGCTACAAAATTTGTGGATCCAGCTCTAGGCTTTGCACTTGGTTGGAACTATTGGTACAACTGGGCAATTACAATTGCGGCAGAAATTTCTGCTGTATCATTGATTATGAAATATTGGTTCCCAGATAGCTCATCAGCACTTTGGACTGTTTTATTTATTGCTGTTGTATTATCGTTCAATCTATTATCGGTAAAAAGCTATGGTGAAAGTGAATATTGGTTTGCCATGATAAAGGTTGTAACTGTAATCATTTTTATTATCATCAGTTTCTTAATGATATTTGGTATTTTAGGAGGAAACGCTCCGGTAGGCTTTACGAATTTCTTTATTAGTGATGGACCATTCCACGGTGGTTTCCTTGCTACATTTGGTATTTTCTTAGCTGCGGGATTCTCGTTCCAAGGAACAGAATTACTTGGAATAACAGCAGGTGAAACAGATGATCCTGGTAAAAATATTCCGAAAGCTGTTAAGTCCGTTTTCTGGCGAATTCTTTTATTCTATATTTTAGCGATCGGTGCAATTGGTCTGTTGATTCCGTTTACAGATGCACGTTTGCTATCTGAAGATATCGCTGTTTCACCATTTACACTGGTGTTCGATCGTTTAGGAATTGCCTTTGCTGCATCATTGATGAATGCTATCATTCTAACGGCAATGCTGTCAGCAGGGAATTCAGGGCTGTACGCATCTTCTCGTATGCTTTGGCAATTAGCGGTAGATGGACATGCACCTAAATTTTTCGCTAAACTAAGCCGTCGAGGAATTCCGATTTACGCATTACTGGCGACTTTAGCTGTCGGCTCCCTAGCATTTTTAGCTTCATTCTTTGGTGATGGTGTGGTCTACATGTGGCTTCTAAATGCCTCTGGGATGTCTGGCTTCATTGCTTGGCTAGGAATTGCATTTAGCCATTACCGTTTCCGTCGAGCGTTCGATGTACAGGGATTAGATCCAAAATTGTTGCCGTATAAAGCAAAATTATTCCCATTCGGTCCGCTATTTGCCTTTACGGTTTGTATGATTGTTGTTATTGGACAAAACTACAATGCCTTTATGGGTGGTTCAGTAGATTGGTACGGAGTCCTTGTCTCGTATATCGGTATTCCACTGTTCTTACTGTTATGGCTTGGCTATAAAATTAAGCATAAAACAAAAATGCTTCCGCTTGAGCAATGTGATTTAAAAGTAGATTAATAAATAATAAACTGTCCTGTGAGCCGTAGAAAATGGCTTGCAGGGCAGTTTTTTTAGTTGAAAAATGAATTTGCAAGCTCAAACATATAATCTTGTCAGAGAAAAAACTGTCAGTGAAAAGTAAAATCCTTTAAGCCTCAAAAACTGCATCCCCATAATAGTGAACACTGATACGTTTTTATAGTTTTTCAGACCGTCCATCCATTTTTGGTACCCAACCTTAATATGGTAAACTGTTTTAGAAATGAATAACCACTAAATTTTGGTTATGGAATTTATTGAAACGTATACCATCTATCTTCATTCAATAGAAATAACTGCACGTAAATCTTAATAGGTGAGGACAAATAATCAAAGGAGGGGGAAGATGATAGACTATCCATTTTTACAAAACAGATTAAAAAAAGAAAAGATTAATACTTTTTTGATTAATAGTCACGGTAAAACGATATTTCGATACTATAAAAACAACAAACAACAACAGAAACTTCATAAAATTAATTCTTGTACAAAGAGTATTCTTTCAATTTTATTTGGCATTGCAATAGATCATAAATATTTGGAATCTGTTCATATACCTATCCATTCTTTTTTTCCTGAACTATTCGAACGGCAAGATGACAAACGTAAGTTGGATATGACAATATATCACCTTTTAACAATGACGGAAGGGTTAGATTTCCCGGAATTCGGAGAATGGAATTGTTTTGCTCCTATGGTATTTCATTCTGATATAGTAAAATTTATAGTGAATCGTCCAATGGTACATCCAGTGGGTGCGCATATGAATTATAACTCGGGTTGCTCCCATATACTATCTGCTATATTGCAGCAAGTTACGAATATGAAAACAAAAGAATTTGCCAATCGTTATTTATTTCAACCATTAGGTATTCAAGAATATCAGTGGTACGAGGATAAGAAGAAAATTAGTAAAGGGGCAGATGGTCTTTTATTAAAGGCAGAAGATATGATGAAAGTAGGGCTCTTAGTTTTAAAGAAAGGCGTATATAACGAGAAAAGGATAGTTTCAGAGGATTGGATTAACCATTCGATAAAGCCGAATTTGATGACTTATGAAAAAATCGGTTATTACGGGATGCATTGGTGGGTAAATAAACAGAATGAAACTAAAGCTTTTTCGGAAGATAATCAATATTTCTTTGCATTAGGCTTTGGGGGGCAATATATTTTTATTTGGCCAAAGGAAGAACTAGTTATTACTATCACAGGTGATTTGTATGAAACTAGTTTATTACCGCTTCAATTAATAAAGGATCACATCTTAAGATAATCGTTATGATGAGGAGCCGTTAAAATGAAATTTTACATTTTAGAATAGAGGTGCATGGAAATGCAAAAGCACATTTTACTAGTAGAAGATGATGAAGCCATTCGTGAAATGGTAGAAAGCTATTTAACGATGGAGGGATTCCTTGTCACCTCTGCAGTAAATGGAGAAGAAGCATTACAAAATTGTTTAAACAATCCCTTTGATTTAGTAATCTTGGATATTATGATACCGAAGCTTAATGGATTAGAAGTTTTAAAGATTATACGAGAGCAAGCATCACTTCCAATTATCATCATGTCAGCGAAGGATAGTGATGTTGATAAAGCATTAGGATTAGGATTAGGGGCAGATGATTATATCGCTAAGCCGTTTTCGATGCTAGAATTTTCTGCACGTGTCAAAGCCGCAATTAGAAGAGCTACAAAATACTCCAGTCAAGTAGAGGATAAGGCAGATATAGTAGAGATAGACAACTTATCGATAGATCTTGTTAATTTTTCGGTTGAGAAGAATGGACAAAATGTAAAGCTCACGTCAAAGGAATTTGCTATTTTAACGTTATTTGTGACAAATCGTAATCGAGTTTATACGAAGCAGCAAATTTATCAATTGATTTGGAATGATTCTTACTATGGAGATGAAAATATTATTAATGTACATATAAGAAGATTACGAGAAAAAATTGAAGACGATCCGTCCAACCCTAAGTATATTAAAACGCTTTGGGGGATCGGCTACAAATTTGAAGGGTAAACATCATGATTATATGTCTATTGCTAATTATTGTTTCACTCGTAGGAATTATTATTTTTCAGATGAAGGCAAAGAAACAACAAGATGCTGAGATTCAATACATGCATCAAAAGCTGCAAACAATCATTGATGAACAATCGAACGAAAAGATTTTAGTATCGACAGCTAATCAAGAATTACAGCAGCTACTAATCGCGATGAATGCATTGTTAGACCACAAACAAAAAGTGCAAGTAACACATCGAAAAATGGAAGGTTCCATGAAAAAAATGTTGGCCAATATTTCACATGATCTTAAAACACCTTTAACAGTTGTGCTCGGTTATACGGAAATGCTGCAGCTACAGCCATCCCTTAGTGACGAGGAGCGGCAGCGCTTGCTCACAGGCGTTCATTCGAAAACATTGGACGTATTAAAAATAATTCATACATTTTTTGATTTGGCAAAATTGGAGGCTGGAGATACAGATTACCCAATGACGAAAATTAACGTAAGTGAAATTTGCCGGAAAAACATTTTATCATTTTACGATATGGTCATGTCATTGGGATTAGAGATTGATATAACAATACCTGAGATATCTGTATATGCACTTGGTAATGAGGAAGCATTAGATAGAGTTTTGAATAATTTATTGTCAAATGCGATTGCCTATGGGGCGGCAGGAAACATCATTGGACTCACAGTAAGAACTGATGATACGAATATTTGTATTGATGTATGGGATCGTGGTAAAGGGATTGACGAATATCATATTGATAATGTTTTTGAAAGAATGTATACGCTTGAGGATTCTAGAAATAAATCCTTCCAAGGGAGTGGACTTGGCTTAACGATTACAAAACGTCTTGTAGAATTAATGGATGGCTCCATCCAGCTTTCCAGTATTCCATATGAGAAGACCATTTTTACGATTTCACTAAAACGAATGATGTATTGAACAGCCGTGCTTGTAGAGCATTTAAAATGCTTTACAAGCTTTTCTTCTGCGCTTAAGAAATTTGTAAGAATCCATTAATAAATTAGAGAGTTTCATTTTTTATAATAAGGATAGTTAAATGTAAGGGAGAGATTTACATGACATATATTGTGAAGACAAACCAGCTCACGAAAGTGTTTGAGGGGAAAGAAGTCGTTTCTGCTGTTACTATGCATGTGAAAAAAGGAGAGATCTACGGTTTTTTAGGTCCTAATGGTGCCGGTAAAACGACAGTCATGAAAATGCTAACAAACCTTACGAAGCCAACGAGTGGAGATATTGAAATCTTTGGTGAGAAATTAAATGACCGCTCATACGAAGTGCTGAAAAGGATGGGGACGATTATTGAATACCCAATTTTTTATGAAGATTTAACGGCAAAGGAAACTTTAGAATTACATTGCGAATATATGGGCTATTATGACAAGAAAGAAATTGCGCATGTTCTAGATTTAGTAAAACTAACAAACACGGAAAATAAACGTGTAAAAGACTTTTCCCTTGGAATGAAACAACGCTTGGGTATTGCTCGTGCAATTATTACGAAGCCGGAACTACTTATTTTAGATGAACCGATTAATGGGCTAGATCCAGTCGGCATTAAAGAGCTTCGAGAGTTATTCAAGATGCTTTGTAAAGAGTATGGCATTACTATTATGATTTCTAGCCACATTTTGGGTGAAATTGAACAGTTGGCAGATACAGTTGGAGTTATTAAGGATGGGAGATTAATGAAGGAAGTATCTATGGACGCTGTCAATCGTAGTCAGTCAAATTATATTGAATTGATTATTAATGATGGGAAAAAGGCTGCCTTTATTTTAGAAAGTAAATTAAATATTACTAATTTCAAACTGGTGGATGACAATTGTATTCGAATTTATGAATTGACAGCTTCGCAAAAGGTGCTATCTAAAACATTGATTGAGCATGATATTGAAATTGAGGGCATTAGCAAAAAAACAAGCTCATTAGAGGATTATTTCTTGAAGTTAATCAATGGAGGTGCCACTAGTGTTTAATTTAATGCGGTTAGAAATGAAAAAATATCATATTGGTTCCTATATAAAACGAGCTGTCTTCGCAAATTTTATAATACTAGCTGTTATATTTATGCTTATATTTATTACTAAAGTAGAAGGAGATGTGGATTTTAGAACTTATCAGACGGCATTAGGCATGATAGATTCAATTGTAAGAGCAGTATTTATTATTTTTGCTAGTGTGTTAATCGCCAAGTTTATTATTGGAGAATTTAAATATAGAACGATCACTGTAGCCTTTATGTACCCGATCAATAGAAAAAAACTAATTGCTTCAAAGCTAGCCATAGTTGTTCTTTTTACCTTTAGTGCAATTGTTTTATCGACTATATTTGTCACAGCAATTTTTTGTGCTGTTAGTGAGAGTTTTCAATTGCTCCCAGATACGTTATCGGTATCTATCATCATACAACGAATTCCCGCTGTGATCATGAATGCAGTTTCAGCATCATGCATCGCTTTAATACCGTTGTATTTCGGCATGAGAAAATACTCTATTCCGGCAACGATTTTATCATCTATATTAATTGTATCGGTCGTATCATCAAATTCGGGTAACTTCACCTTATATGATATTATTTTTATACCTATCATTTTAGCTATTATCGGTATAAGCGTGGCCTACTTATCATTTCGGAACATTGAGAAGATAGATATATAAGGATAAGGAATAGCGCGCGCCCAGTCGGAACGGAAATCAACCACACGTTATGGTGTAATCCTCTTACATGTAGAAATGCCAGACACAAAACCAAATTAAGGTCTTTGTGTCTGGCATTTTTTTAAGCAAATATTGTTTGCCATAATAAATAAACATTTAAAGTAACTACAATCACCACGACGATCCATCCTAATATAGTAGTAATACGATGGTTGACTAGGCTTCCCATAATGTCACGCTTACTCGTAAAGAGTACAAGCGGTACAAGAGCAAATGCGATACCAAAGGATAGAATAACCTGACTTAGGACAAGTGCATAAGTCGCATTCACACCGGATGCAATGATGACTAGAGGCGGTAACATTGTAACAGCGCGGCGTAAATAGAGCGGTATTTTTTTTCTAATAAAGCCCTGCATCACAACGTCACCTGCGAGTGTACCAACTGAAGAACTAGCAAGCCCTGCAATGAGAAGGCCAAGACCAAAGGACACTGCCGCCATCGGACCAAGCGCCTCTTTTAATCCACTATAAGCAATATCTAAATCTTCAACTACTACGCCTTGTGTATGGAATACTGCCGCAGCAATAATAAGCATACTCATATTGATGGCACCGGCAATAATCATCGCGATAATAATATCAATAAACTCAAAACGGAAAATCCGTTTCTTCTCTTTATCATTTCGGCCAACGATGCGATTTTGGGTTAACGAAGAATGTAAGTAAATAGCGTGTGGCATGACAGTTGCCCCTAAAATACCCGTTGCGAGTAAAATAGAATCGACTCCTTCAAAGCGCGGCGTGAACATGCCCATTGTTGCTTCGCCCCAATTTGGCTGTGCTAAAAATGTTTGGAATGCAAATGCTAATACGACGATAAGCACCATGCCAGAAATGCCTGCTTCAAATGCTCTAAAGCCTCTGCGCTGCAATTCTAAAATAGCAAATGAGCCAACTGCTGTAATAAGCGCTGCAGGCAGCATTGGAATATTGAATAACAAGTACAGCCCCAATGCGGCACCAATAAATTCTGCAAGGTCGGTTGCAATAATGACCAATTCAGCCTGGATCCATAAAAAGATAGATGTTTTTTTAGAAAAATGTTCACGTGATACTTCGGGTAAATTTTTACCTGTAGCAATACCAAGCTTTGCCGACAAGGATTGAATTAACACGGCCATTAAATTAGAAAAAGCGATTACCCAAAGCAATAAATAGCCATATTGTGAACCTGCTGTAATATTTGTTGCGAAGTTGCCAGGATCAATATAGGCAACCGCTGCGATGAAGGCTGGACCAAGAAACGGTAAGATTCGTCGCCAACCTGTTATATCTCCATCTAAAACTGCCTCAGCAGACGATTTTGTCATTCGTTTGTAAACCATGTTGTTCCCTCATTTCAAAAAGTATCATTAATGAAATAAAGTTTCCTAGAGGAAAACGATATATTACTATTCTATAGCTTTAGGAAAAAAATGTGAAGATTTTTGCCCATTATTATTTTTTGCTCAGTAATGTAGTTAAAGTATGCACAAATTAAATATGTAGTATTAGATAAATGTGTCACTCGATAAGATCATAAGATGTGGATATTAAAATATGGAAGACTGCTGTACTGAGATTGCGTTAGTGGTCGAGCTTAATTTATTGTTCTTCTCATCATTTTCTAATTAGACTTCCACCCTTAGTATCGTTTACGATGAAAAGAAAATGATGAGGACTGATTCGACATGACCAATCGAATTTTAGTAATAGAGGATGAAGAGAATATCGCAAGAGTTCTACAGTTAGAGCTTCAATTTGAGGGCTATAAAGCTGATATGGCACATACAGGGACAGATGGTTTGCTTAAATATCGAGAGCAACAATGGGATTTAATCTTATTGGATGTGATGCTACCCGAGATGAGCGGGATCGATGTACTAAAACGGATTCGTGCAACAGAATCGCAGACGCCTGTAATTATGCTAACTGCAAAGAGTGAAGTGGAAGATAAGGTAAAGGGTCTAGATCTTGGAGCAAATGATTATATAACGAAGCCGTTTGATATTGAAGAATTACTTGCTCGCATTCGGACTGCTTTAAGATTCTCTCAAAAAGGAAATCTACAACACGCCCAGCCAACATTCGGGCAATTGTCCATGAATGAACAGACACGCGAGGTAATTTATTATGGAAAAGAACTTCAATTGACACCCCGTGAATATGATTTGCTTTTATATTTACTAAAGCATCCAAAGCAAGTATTGGCTAGGGAGCAAATTTTAGAGGCTGTATGGGGTTATGACTATTACGGTGATACGAATGTTGTGGATGTTTATATTCGCTATGTACGACAAAAGCTTGAAGCTGCTAACGATACACCAATTATCCAAACGGTGCGTGGTGTAGGGTATGTGCTAAAGGAGCACAAACATGAGACTTAAAACAAAAATTCATCTGCTAACAACATTATTAATGCTCGTTTTATTAGTAGCTACAAATAGTGGTATTTACTTTTTGTATGAGAAGTTTGCTTATAATACCGAATATAAACAGCTCCAAGCACGAGCAAATGAACTAAGCTCGACATTAAGTCAGATAAACGAGCAAACCGACTTACAGCAAGTTTTAAGAGCTTATATGCCAACAGATGGCGCAGTCTATATTGATGATGGACAGAACTTAAAAATGAAAGTTCAGGCTACGCTAGAGATGCCTGATGTTCCGTACATTACCTTTACGATGCCGGCTATTTGGATGGACGGAACCGTTGTCCAAATAAAATTACAACAGTCAATGGAAGAAGTGGCGAGCACATTAGGTTTGCTAAAAGCGATATTGGTGGTCGTATCAATCGTTGCGACAATACCTATATTTTTAGCGAGTTTAGCGCTCGGTCGCCTTATTTTATTGCCACTCGATCGTTTAAATGAAACGATGCTTAAAAGTGCTACGACGGGTAAGTATGAAAAAATTGAAATACCCGATCAGGGTGGGGACGAGTTAACAAACATTCATCGTACTTTTAACATGATGATGGAGAAGCTTGAGCAGCATTATCAAAAGCAACAGCAATTTGTATCGAATGCTTCCCATGAATTAAAAACGCCCATTACTGTAATTGAAAGCTATGCAAAATTGCTAGTACGTAGAGGCTTTGAAAATAAAGAGGTAGCACAGGAATCACTACAAGCTATTGTGAATGAATCAGCGCGCATGCATGAAATGGTGTTGCAATTACTTGAGCTAGCCAAAAATAACGAGCATTTTGAAGTACATTGCATGCAGATAGAGCTTGAACCCTTTTTAAAGAAGATTGCTTTACAAATGCAACAGGCCTATCATCGCTCATTCATTGTAGAGGATAAAATGCCAAATACTATTTATAGTGACGAAAAAATGTTGAGGCAACTGCTGTTCATTTTACTTGATAATGCCCGTAAATATAGTGAGGATGAAGTCCTCCTACATGCTAAAGAAACTACCAATCATGTTCTTATTACGATTCAAGATTTTGGAGCGGGGATTCCAAAAGAGCATATTCCCCATTTATTTGAACGTTTTTATCGTGTGAATGAGGACCGTAATCGTAAAACTGGAGGGTCGGGCTTAGGGTTGGCTATTGCCCATGAGCTTGCAGGGCAATTGGACATTACGATCGATGTTAAAAGTACGCTTGGTGAGGGCTCAAGCTTTACATTAGGAGTACCAAAGGAGGGGCAACAATGAAAAAATGGCTATTGATAATTGTTGCCATCATCATTCTTTGTAGTGTAACACTATGGTATGCTCAAAATCGCTTTTTTCATGCTGAGCCTCTAAGTAAAGCAGAGGCCATAGACCATATTGAAACAATCTACAACGGTCATGTAACAAAGGCTAAAAAGCAAGGAAATGACTATGAAATGATATTTACGCGAGATAGAGCCACTTACACAGCGATACTAGATCCTACTACTCAACAAATTAAAGCGTTAAAACTGATGGAGGCAGAAAGTAAATTATTGTTAACAGAATCGCAAATACGTCAATTTGTTAAAAAAGAATATGGGCGTGTAGAAAGTGTTAAGTTAACAGATCATGTTTACACTGTCAGGGTTGAAAAAGAGGATAGGCAAAAAGAGTTGGCCCTCGATGCTTTTACAGGTGAGGTGTTATCTGAAAAAAATGTTCAACCAATTGAACGACCTGAAGTGGAAAAAATTATTTCTGAACAGCAAGCAATAAAGATTGCCCTCCAACAGCTAAATGGAGAAGTGGATTCAGTTGATTATGAGGAAACAGCGGATGGTGGCTACTATTTAGTCGAAATTGAAACGAAAGATGACGAAGCTGTTTTTCAAATACATGCAGTTTCAGGAAAAGTTATGTCCGTTACTTGGGATGAAGATCATTAAAGCCTTCTCATGAAATTCTAATGTTTCTCTTATCGTCCTTTCATCTTTGCTTGATAAGCTAAAAATAGTTAAAGTGAAACTTCGTTCAAAGGGCTTTCTTCATCTTCGAAGGATAAGGGGTAACACAAGCTATTACACCATGGTGCAACTTGTGTAACCAACATCTGTTGCTCTGAACAAATCGGACACTTACTGGATCTTACTGCCAGTTGTGTGCGAGATAAAACAAAGGAGAGATGGACATATGAACATGAAAAAAGTGATTTTAATCCCAGCGTTAGTCGGTGCACTTGGTGTTGGCGCTGTTATTGGCTCAACAACATTATTAACAGGTAATGCTCAAGAGAAGAAGATCGTAACGATGCAGGAAATTGAGAAAAAGGCGCTAGCGGTTGTCAATGGAACGGTAGCTGATATTGAGCTAGACCAGAATAGTTATCGTTCTGTCTATGAGGTAGAAGTTCATACAGATACAGAAGAATATGACTTGAAATTTGATGCCTATACAGGGAAGCTGTTAAAGCAAAAGAAGGAACGTCGAGATGACGATGATCTGGATGTTCATGTAACTGCTGCTACTCTAACAACTAAAATCACAAAAGAGCAGGCTATTGAAAAAGCATTAACGAAAGCAAATGGCACAGTGACTAAAACTAAGCTTGATGATGGTATTTATGAAATTGAAATTAAAAATGGTCAGTATGAATACGAAGTTAATGTTGATGCATCTACAGGAGAAATTGTAAGCTTCGAACAAGATAAAGAAGACTAATATGCTAAAGCTATCTTAAAAGTAGAGAAATACTTTTAAGATAGCTTTTATTTTATTGGTATTAGGGGCGGCACAATGTAGGTAATCAAACTATCGATATGTCTATGTTTTTACCACCTGACAATGAAATATTTTCTTCTTTACTTTTTTTAATTACAGGCGTAATATGACATCATTATAAAAGTTTCAAATTTCTAAATCGCTGAAGCAATTAGACGCGGGGGAACCAATTTTTACGGATTACATAAGTAATTCTTGGGGTGAATCTCTTCATTTTGAAGGGTAGGGCTACTCAGGTCCGAATCCGACAGCTAACCTCGTAAGCGTTAAGAGCAGAAAAGTGGAGCTTGGCAGACGAATGAGCGTCTACAAGTCTTATTTAGTGATGACTTGTAGGCTTTTTTTGTCTTCATTCTAAAAATGAAACAAGGCCCCAGTGAACGGCACAAAACCGATTATGCTAAAGTGTAATCGATTTAGAAATGCGAAACACATTCTATGAAACTAGAAGGTGCAGAATATGAAATCCTCATTAAAGCGTTATATTATCGGTAAACCATTGAAATCTGAAGCGTTAGGGGAACAAAAGCTTAGTAAAACAAAAGCACTTGCCATACTATCGTCCGATGCGTTGTCATCAGTTGCGTATGGACCTGAGCAAATTTTAATCGTACTTATGGCAGTAAGTACTGTTGCCTTTTGGTACTCTCTACCGATTGCTGCTGGGGTAGTTGTGTTACTGACTGCACTTATTTTCTCGTATCGTCAAGTTATTTTCGCGTATCCACATGGTGGGGGAGCTTATGTAGTTTCTCGGGAAAATTTAGGTGTTAATGCTGGTCTAGTCGCTGGTGGGTCATTACTTGTCGATTATATTTTAACAGTTGCGGTAAGTGTATCGGCTGGAACGGATGCCATTACTTCGGCTTTTCCAAGTTTGCATCCCTATAATGTGATAATCGCTGTGTTTTTTGTTATCTGTTTAACGCTTTTAAACCTACGTGGTGTCACAGAATCTGCATCCATTTTAGCGTATCCCGTTTATTTGTTTGTAGTAGTGATGCTGGTGTTAATCGGAGTAGGGATTTTTAACGTAATGACAGGGCAAGTTCCAGCAGAGTTGCATCCAAAGGTCGGTACACCAGTTGCAGGTATCAGTCTATTTATATTATTAAAGGCATTTGCATCCGGAAGTTCAGCTTTGACTGGCGTTGAAGCAATCTCAAATGCTATTCCTAATTTTAGAGACCCAGCGCCGAAAAATGCGTCTAAAACATTATTAGCTATGGGTGGTATTTTAGCAGTTTTATTTATAGGTATTGTGAGCTTAGCTTATTTTTATGGAGTTGCTCCCAACGCGAAAGAAACGGTTGTTTCGCAAATCGCTGAGGCAAGTGTAGGTCGTCATATTTTTTATTATATAGTGCAAGGAACAACGGCAATGATATTAGTACTTGCTGCGAATACGGGTTATTCAGCGTTTCCATTATTAGCTGTCAATTTATCGAAGGACGGTTTTATTCCAAGAATATTCCAGATTCGCGGAGATCGACTTGGTTATTCAAATGGCATCATAATGCTTGGTTTAGCGGCCATTGTTTTAATCATTTTATTTGATGGAACAACAGAACATTTGATTCCACTTTATGCAGTTGGCGTATTTATTCCGTTTACTTTAGCGCAGGCTGGAATGATGCGAAAATGGTGGCGTGAAAAGCCAAAAGGTTGGGTGGCTAAATTTTCAATCAATACGATTGGAGCGGTCATTTCCTTCGTTGTAGCGATGATGTTTTTTGTGACAAAATTACCTCAAGTATGGCCAGTGTTTATCTTTTTACCAATTATTATTTGGACGTTTCACCGGATTAAGCTGCATTACCAAACAGTTGGTGAACAACTAAGATTAGATCATGAGGAATTACCGAATGTAGAGGGGAATGTCTTCATTGTACCTGTCGCTGGTATTACGAAAGTAGTCGAAAACACATTGCATTACGTGCAGTCATTAAATGTTGATAAAGTTATTGCCTTTTATGTAGCCTTCGATCAAGCGGATGCAAAAGCGTTTGAAGAGAAGTGGAAAGCTTGGCAGCCAAATGTACGGCTTGTCACATACTATTCACCATATCGAAGTATTACACAGCCGTTAATGAAATTTATTGATAAAGTTGAACATCAATGTACGAAAACAGGCCATCAAGTAACAGTGATCATTCCACAGTTTTTACCAAAAAAAGGATGGCACCATATGTTACACAATCAGTCGAGTCTATTAATTCGCACGTCGCTGTTATTTCACAAAAATATCGTTATTATGACTGTGCCCTTCCATTTATCAAAATAATGACTAGCAAGCTCGAAAATTGTCTGATATAATCATTACGTTGATTGTAAAACACGAACGTTTGCAATCGAAAGTTAGTAAAATAATAGTAAATTCCGAAAAAACAGACTTTATTCAGTGTAAGATACAAGCACATACCGAATAAAGTGCCATTTTTGGAAAAAATGCCAAGGTATAATTGAATAATATTTCACTCATATAATAGCGAGAATATGGCTCGCAAGTCTCTACCGATTTTCCGTAAAAAAATCGACTATGGGTAGCAATGCTTTAGAAGACTTTATATAAGATGTTTTCTATTCGTTTCGACGTTTTTACGCTGAATGCTTTGCTCCACTCGTAGATGACTGGAATCAAAGTATTCAGCGTTTTTTGTTATTTGGAATGAGTATTTCTTCTATAATAACGCCTTTGTGACAACGGCATCGTGTTACTGACGCTGCGTTAGCACGGTGCTTTCGGTTATTTGCTCGTAAAAATTTATTACTATAAGAAAGAAGGATATAAAGGAAATGAAGTTATTACACGACAAAATTGTGCAAGAAGGTAAAGTTCTATCTTCATCTGTATTAAAAGTAGACTCGTTTTTAAACCACCAAATTGACCCAATGCTTATGAAAGAAATTGGTCATGAGTTTGCCACTCGATTCTCTGATCAAGTGATTACAAAAATATTAACGATCGAATCTTCAGGTATCGCACCATCTGTAATGCTAGGGCTTGAAATCGGTGCTCCTGTAGTGTTTGCACGTAAACGTAAATCATTAACACTATCAGATAATCTTTATAATTCAAAAGTACATTCTTTCACAAAAAATGAAACAAATGATATTTCAGTATCACGTAGTTTCTTAAATGAAGATGATAACATTCTAATTGTTGACGATTTCTTAGCGAATGGCGAAGCTGTTAAAGGTTTGCTTGATATCGCCGCACAAGCTGGTGCAAATGTTGTGGGCGTAGGCATTGTTATTGAAAAAGGCTTCCAAGACGGTGGGAAATTATTACGCCAGCAAGGTGTCCGCGTGGAATCATTAGCCATTGTAGATTCTCTTGAGGATGGCAAAGTAACATTCGCTCCGGAGGCTAATGCGTAATGAAAACCGTTAAATCGACGACGCTAGCTATTCAACATTTACTTGCGATGTATGCAGGTGCCATTTTAGTGCCACTGATTATCGGTGGGGCAATTGGCTTTGATTCAAAACAAATGACGTATTTAGTGGCGATTGACATTATGATGTGTGGGGTCGCAACGCTTTTACAAGTGTATTCAGGTAAATTTATCGGTATTGGTTTGCCGGTAGTACTAGGCTGTACATTTACAGCGGTTAGTCCGATTATTGCAATTGGTACTAATCCTGAACAAGGTATTACTGATATTTATGGATCTATTATTGCATCAGGTGTAATCATTATGATTATTGCAGGCTTTTTTGGTAAGTTAGTAAAGTTCTTCCCGCCAGTTGTTACAGGCTCGGTCGTGTCGATTATCGGTATTTCTTTATTACCAGTAGCATTAAATAATATGGCAGGTGGACAAGGCGCAGAAGACTTTGCATCGGGTTCGAATGTAGCTTTAGCGTTTATTACATTGGTCATTATTTTAGTCGTTTATCGTTTTTCTACAGGCTTCATTCGTGCAATTTCCATTTTAGTTGGATTAGTTGTGGGGACAATCCTAGGCGTATTTATGGGGAAGGTTGATTTTAGCCCAGTTTCAGATGCTGCCGTATTACACATGGTTCAGCCATTTTACTTCGGGATGCCAACATTTAATGCATCTGCGATTATAACAATGACGCTTGTAGGAATGGTTTCTTTAGTAGAATCAACAGGGGTCTACTTTGCACTAAGTGATATTTGTAAGAAAAAATTAGATTCAAAAGATTTAGCACGTGGGTATCGTTCTGAAGGTTTTGCATCTGTGATCGGCGGTATTTTCAACGCTTTCCCATATACAACATTCTCACAAAACGTTGGACTTACGCGTATGTCAGGCGTCAAAGATCGTAAAGTCATTTACATCACAGGTGGTTTGCTAGTAGCACTTGGTTTCTTACCAAAAATCGCAGCATTAACAACAATTATTCCAACACCAGTACTTGGTGCGGCAATGCTAGCGATGTTCGGTATGGTTATTACGCAAGGTATGGGCATGCTAGTACCTGTTATGAATGAATCAGCGGAAAACGCCATGATTGCTGCAATTGCAGTTAGTCTTGGTGTCGGTGTATCAGTTGTTCCTGGGATTTTTGATGCACTACCAGAAAGTGTATCTCTTCTAACATCTAATGGTATCGTCTGTGGTTCTGTCACAGCGATTATTCTTAATATTTTATTCAACATGATTGGGCCAAAGCATAAGGAAGACCCGATGCATGGAGAAATTTAATACATTCATCTAAATTCCTTATATATTTTGATGAAATAAATGTTGCCGCCTCCTTTTATCTATTGATGTAGATTTAAGGAGGTGGCATTTTTTTATGTGGAAAAAGGCTGTTTCTATAGCAAGACTTCTTTCTGGTGCAAGTTCCTTTGATGGAATTGCTTTCTAGCTGTTAAAACAGTTAATACAATATTCGTAACGAAGAGATATATAAAACTAGTAATGGTCAACAGAATAAGCGTAGCAGCCTCTAAATTAAAATCATCCTCTGTTATATTCAAGGTCGAACCTGTGCCTAAAGACATCGCGGTAATTACTGCAATTGATGGTAAAACGATTAATATACTTAAACATAACGCAATAATATTGACCACTACAATTGAAGTTCTCCACAATTTAACATGACCTATCGTTTTCTTTGATAAAAAAAATAATATTAGTTATATATAACAATGTCACTAAGAAGAAAGGTAATATACATTTTAATACGAATAATAACATTTCAAGCATATCCCCCTTAATCTCAATCACTTATATAAGTGTAATTTTACGCTATCGATGTAATTTGTCAATCATCTATCTTTTGAACCGCTACTTTTGAGTAAAGAAAATAAACTGCATTTTGATTTTGAAAGTAAACATAGCTATTTGTTATATTCGTCTGAAGATTTTGAAATATAATTACCCATTATGGCGGTTTAGAAGGTGAAAGGAGATAGTCGTGTCTTATAGTAAGTACAGGGGCAAAAAAACAGTGGTAAAAATTGGTTGTTGAAATACAGATGGGAGTGGAATATTATGAACCATATGGAAAGGATGGTTATAAATGAATTTAAAAACTGCTAAAGAAGTTATTGAAGAACTACAAGTAACCATGGAGTCACATATGTCTTCAGAGGAAAAAATGAAATTGGAAGTTTGGTTAAAAGAGTATTACATAGATGAACTAATAAAGAAGAAAGTACCGATGAATTCGGATTGCTAGCCATTTAAATGGGGCACTTCTTTTTCGGAGTTGTCCTGTTGGTTCGTCACTGCGATTATCCGCAACATTTTGTTCAAGATGATTGGGCAAAGCATAAAGAAGTCCTGATGCAATGGGAAGCATAAAGGATTTCAATAAAAAAACAAAATGTCATCTACTTCTATAGTAGGTGGCATTTTTTTATGAGACTAGATGTTTAATTTTTAATTAGTAGGGAATCTATAAAATAGAAACATTTCACTAGAATGTAATTCGATATATCGACATACATTTATAGATATAAAACTACTTTTGAAAGGTCTCTTACAAAATGCAAAGTATATTTTTGATTGTAATACTTCAATTAGTTTATGTACCTTTTTTAACGTTACGTACAATATTTTTAGTGAAGAACATTACGTTCCTTGCGGCCATATTCGGTATGCTGGAAATGTTAGTGTATGTATTCGGCCTTTCTCTTGTCTTTAATGGAGACCAAAGTATTTTAGCGATGGTTGTTTATGCTGCTGGTTTTGGTTTAGGTATTTTTTTAGGCGCTAAAATTGAGCGGAAACTGGCGATTGGCTATGTCTATGCGACAATCAATACGCAAAATAAGAACGAGGAGCTCGTGAATTTTCTCCGTAATGAAGGCTTTGCTGTGACGATTTATATTGGGGAGGGTAGAGATAGTAATCGCTATAAATATGAAATATTAACAAAGAGAAATCGTGAGACAGAATTGTTTCAAATTGTGGAGCATTATGAACCGAATGCTTTTATTATTTCTTACGAGCCTAAATCATTTAAAGGTGGATTTTTACTGAAACGAATGAAGGCAAAAAACAAATAGTCTTTTCCTAGCCCTCTGATCATATGCAGAAGGGCATTTTTAGGTATTTATACAATGTATAGGATCATCACCAAAACGTGTGGTTGATTTCCGTTCCGGCTGGGGGCTTTGTTGCTGCCGCTTCGCTTTCGCACAGAGCAAAGCTTCCTGGGGGCGTCGGGCCAACACGATGTTGGTCACGAAGGTCAACTTATTTACATAGTAGACGTTTTAACAAAGTCATCTCACAACTTATGGTGATGAACCAATTTATAGAGAAATTTAGCGACCGAGCTCGATAAAAAATATTAATATGATTACACCGACAGACGTGAACAATAACATGTTCAAATCAATTTTTTCATACTATAAAAACATGCAAGTCTCGAAGGGGTGTTGTATGTATTTTTTTACGAAAGGCTTAGTCATTCTTATAGGAAGTGTCGCGATATCATTAGGGATTAATCTATTCTTAACGCCCTATCAAATTTTAGATGGGGGTGTCGTAGGGATAGCGCTTATTTTACATTATTTATATAACCTTAAAATAGGTTTAATGATCATCATTATTAGCATCCCGATTTTTATTATTTCTTGGTATAAATATAGAGCGTATTTTTACAATAGTATACATGGGTTATTCGCATCTTCTCTTAGTATTGATTTGTTAAAATCTGTTCGGAATTTTATTCAAGTAGATGCCCTCTATAGTGCTATTTTTGGAGGGGTACTTATGGGTTTTGGTGTTGGTTTGATGCTCAGATTTCAGACAAGCACTGGTGGTACAGATTTGATTGCACAATTTTTAAGTGAAAAGACTGGAATTAACGTCGGAATCCTTATTTTTATAATCGATTCCATGGTCATTGTCGTAGGGGGATTGCTTTTATCTACTAGTACATTATGGCTTTCCATTATTACAATTTTAGTAGTAGGGATTACTACAAGTATCATGACTAGTCGTGTTTAATAAAAAAATAGCTTCAGCAGCACTGAAACTATTTTGAAATTCGTTATCGTGAGCTCTTCATCATTCGCTTTTTCGGATGAGCAGGCTTCACTTCTGCTATTAATATGGCGAGTAAAATCATGACAGCCCCTATAACCATACGGCTTGTTAATACCTCATGTAAGAATATAACGGATAGCACCATGCCGAAGAAGGATTCTGTAGATAGGATAATAGCTGCCTTTGTAGCAGACGTATATTGATTCGCAACATTTTGAAAAAGATAGGCAAGAGTCGTTGAAAAAATGGCTAAATAAATAATCGAATAAATGGCTTCTTTTTCAAGACTGGTTGGGATATCACCTTGACCGACAACGACCAAAACACCTAAAAATGATGCTGTGAGAAATTGAATGATCGTAAGGGTAATGGCATCTTCTTTTTGGACAAATAGGTTTGTACAAAAAATATCAAAGGCAAAGGCGACAGCGCAAGCTAAGGAAAGCGCATCTCCGATATTCATTGTTAGTGAGCCTTGTAGAGATAGAAAACCGATACCGACAATAGCTATTATCGAACCGATAATTTCATAGCCATCTATACGACGCTTGTAAACCGCAAACGCAATTAATGGAACAATAATGACATTGACAGCAGTTAAAAATGCATTTTTAGAGGGTGTTGTATATTGGAGCCCTACTGTTTGAAGGGCGAAGGCAATATACAAAATGGTCCCTAACAAAATACCTTTCCAGATAACAGATTTAGAAGCTTTTTTTAATCTAAATCCAAATAAGACTGTCAGTATAATTGAGGCTAATAAAAATCTACCTGCCATTACTTGATAGGCTGTTAAATATTCCAATGCAATAGCCGTTATTACAAATCCGCTACCCCAAACGATTGCAGTGACTAATAGCATACCGTCAGCTATGTATTGTTTCATCATTCTCCCTCCTAACTTCAATAGAATAGCATGAGATGGAAGAAAATAGTTTGATTTTAATTCTAAAAATTCAGGCGTTTTTTTGTACTTATTCCAAAGCTGTCATTCGACATTCGCTTTGCTATGTAATAAGTACAATTTAACGGCTGCAGCTATACGCTCATAAAAAACATAATCATTTTCTAAAGGTGCTACTAGCTGACGTATTTTAGACATACGATAACGGATTGTGTTTGGATGGCAGAAATGCGCAACGGCTACTTCTTTAATATTTCCTTGTTTTACGACATAGGTGATTGCTGTTTTCATTAAATCCGGATCAATCTTTTTCTCAAGTAGGGGACCAAGATAGCTATTTACATAGTCCATAGCAAATGTAGCATCCTTACGATGTAATTCAATTAATAACCAATCGGAAGCGAGGTTCTCATAATGACATATAGAAGCCGATTCAATTTCAGCCATAATACGTGCATAAAAGGCTTCACGAACAGCAATAGGGAATTCTGATTGTGTTATGTGACAACGACTATAGCCAAAGGTCAATGAATTCGTCGAGATGGTGTACATCGTTAACCATTCATTGAGAAGTTTTTCAAATTGAAATTGCTGTGATGAATGGGTCATTACAATAAAGAGACTCTTTTTATAGGTACAAATCAACCCAAATTTCAATAGAGGCTCTAATTGAAAAAGAGAGTGCATCCATTGGCTATTTTCATGATCTTGCGATTGAATGTTAGCAACAAATACATACTTGTCGAAGGGCTTATTGATTTGCTGTAAAATAGACTTTATTTGTTCATCTGTTACGTTTTCCTCCATTAGACGTCGCACAATCGTTTCTAAAAAGAATGAATAGTCCTTTGTTTTTGCATAGGCCATCGTTTCTAAAATAATCTTTTCAAAAAATTCATCTCCGCCAAATCGCAAGATCGGAAAATTTTGTTCGTCTGCATAGACTAACACTTCCTCTGGTAAATCCTCAAAGATGACGGGTTTATAAGCTAAAGCACTTGCCCCTAGCTCAATAAGGCTTTTCACGGCATGCATTAAATACTCTGGCTTGTGCTTTGCGAATAATAAACTGCTTAACACAACACTATTCGGTGTGAAAACCGCTTCTCTCACCGTCTGAATATCGGGTGAAAATTCAAAGTCTAGAATTTCGACATTTTGAACGGGTTTATGTAAACCGTTACGACCGGCAACGACTGTAAATTGTTTTGTAATAGGCAGTTGTAAAAAATTTTCTACGTTCATTACAATATCAAGCAACCTTTCGTGTGATTGAGTATCTATTACTTATTATAGAAGCACTTGTCAGTAAAATACTATTAGTATCGCTGAATAAACTACATCGTTCATTAAACGAATTGGGACAGGCGTGGGCAAGCTCGTAAAGATTTGAGCTTGCCCACAGTCATTTTTTCATACCTTGATTTATTCGCGACCTAGATAGGCTACTTTTACTGTACATATACTATTGTAATTTCTGAGGCGTCATTTACTTCTTTAAAACTGTAATGCATTTTTTATTAAATTCGGTTTTTAGGGAATAATCAAAAGGAATAATCCGAATTATTATAGGAAGTTATCAATCTAAATAAAACATACTTGAATTATAGGGATTATAGGTATATAATTCGATTTACATTATAATTAAACTTCTTAGGAGGCTGTCCATTGTCTACATTACAAATTATTCTTAACGTTGCCGTGTTACTCGTGTTCGTTGGAATTTTATTTTATATGAATAAAAAGCATGTTAAGTTTTCAAATCGTGTATTTACTGCGCTAGGCTTAGGTATTGTACTTGGTCTTGGATTACATTTAATATATGGTATTGATTCTGATGTTTTAGCAAAAACAACAAGTTGGTACAATATTATTGGTACTGGCTACGTTAAATTGCTACAAATGGTTGCAATGCCATTAATTTTTATTTCCATCTTAATAGCCTTTACGAAAATGAAGGTTGGTAAAAACTTCGGGAAAATGGCAGCTCTTATTTTAGTCATTTTAATCGGTACAACTGCTGTTTCAGCTGCTGTCGGTATTTTTTCGGCAACAGTGTTTGATTTAGATGCTTCTCATATTATGCAAGGTGCTGCAGAGGCAGAGCGTGGGGCATATTTAGAGGAGAAAACTTCTGGATTAACTGCACCGGATTTACCAACACAAATTATTGAGCTATTCCCAGCAAACCCATTCTTAGATCTAACAGGTGCCCGTTCTACATCAACAATCGCTGTTGTTATTTTTTCAGCGTTTTTAGGTTTTGCTTACTTACGTGTAGCACGTAAAGATGAAGACACAGCAGCGACTATTAAAAAAGGCTTAGATGCAATCTATGCACTAGTAATGGGCGTTGTAACAATTGTCTTACGTTTAACACCATATGGTATTTTAGCAATTATGGCGCGTACAGTTGCAACATCTGATTTCGGAGCAATCTACAATCTAGGTAAGTTTGTTATTGCGTCGTATGTAGCGTTATTTATCGTGTTATTAGTACACTTATTAATTCTTACTTTAAGTGGTTTAAATCCATTTACGTATTTAAAAAAATCTGCAGAAACATTATTGTTTGCCTTCACTTCACGTTCAAGTGCAGGTGCATTGCCGATGAACATTAAAACACAAACAGGCCGTCTTGGCGTACCAGAAGGTATTGCGAACTTCTCAGGCTCATTTGGTTTATCTATTGGCCAAAATGGCTGTGCTGGTGTTTATCCTGCAATGCTAGCGATTATGATTGCACCGACGGTTGGGATTAATCCACTTGATCCAATGTTTATCATTACTGTAATTGCAGTAGTAGCAGTCAGCTCATTTGGTGTAGCTGGTGTCGGTGGGGGTGCGACATTCGCAGCCATTCTTGTATTATCAGCACTTGATTTACCAATTGCACTTGCGGGTATATTAATTTCTGTTGAGCCATTAATCGACATGGGCCGTACAGCTCTTAATGTAAGTGGTTCAATGACTGCAGGTGTCACAACTGCACGTATTACAAAAGAATTGGACACTGAAATGTACAATGATAAAGAACTAGGTGCTCAAGTGTCGGATTTATAAAAAGCCAATTTCATTACAGAAAAAAATTTGTAGCTGACGCTTTGCTTTCGCTACATAAGACATTTTGCTGAATGAAGGATAAAGAGCTACTTTCAATTGAGAGTAGCTCTTTTTATATCCAAAAAAAAGAGGGGTGTTATATAAGTAACAGCCCACTTTAATGATAGGGAATCTATTCATCTCTTTATATGATTTTTACATAAAAATCTTTACCGTTAATAAGCTCGGTCAGTTCAATGTTGTGATTTGTTTTATAGTAATTATAAATATTACGTGCTAACCCAGAGTGTCCATTTAAATATGTTCCCTTTTTAATCTCTTTGCCTGGATTATGGAAATCAAAATACAAGCGAGAATTGGGGCACATTGCATCCAAAATTGCTTTAAATTCTTGTGCTTCAATATGAATCCCACGTGTATATTTGCATTCTCTGCGGTACGTATCATGAGAAACGTTCACCGGCGACGACTCAAGAACCATTTCGATTTTTTTACTCAAATATTAGCAGCTCCTTTTTAGAAATTAGCACTGAAGGGTAATAAAAAAAGAGGTAAAATCTTTTTAGCAAAGACTTGCTTCTCTAAATGCTCATCACCTAAAGTTTGGGATGATATTTGTTAAAAGGAATACTATTTTTATAAGTTGAATGGAGTGGAGACTGGACGCCCCCAGGAAACTTTGCACTGTGCGAAAGCGAAGCGTCAGCTACAAAGCGCCTAGTCGGAACGGAAATCAACCTCACGCTAATGAGGTGATACGTGAGTCTATGACTGATATAGTCTTAGTATATAATTATCAGAAAATTATAGCAATATCTTTTCTACCAATTTTGTTGCTGTATTTCTTCTGCTACTACTTGTAAATCATAAGCGGTAATCATTAAAAGGGAATAATCGTGTGTTTCCATATATTTTTCTGCTAGACGTTTCATATACTTCGGGGAGCCTTCGTTTTCTTCGTCGTAAATTAGCAGCAGACCATCTGTATTTTGGATAATGAATTTATCTTTTTCGATAAATTGCCATGGCGCCTCGTATGGCTTTTTCGTAACACTCGTCACAAAGTCTGCTTGCGCTACTAATGCTTGATATTTTTCTTTTTTATGGTCCTGCCAATTTTTCTCCTGCTCTAAAAAAGGAGTGATAATAGCATATTTTAAATGTGGAAATTCCTTTTTTAACGTAAGAACAACCTCAACACCCCATGTTTCAACACCTTGCTGACCACTAATAATGACCCATTCTAAACCTTCGTCTATCAATAGACGAAGACGGTTTTCGAGTGCTTTTTTTATGATGGCAATGCCAGGGTGCTTGTCATTAAAAATACCTAATTCATGTGGTCTGTAGCCAGTCATAACGATTCGCTGTATCAATACGAAAACCTCCTAAGCTAAGCTTTATTAAAAATAATTATACAATAAGAGTGGGTAGAAAGGCGGCGTGAGAGATATTATCGACAAGGATGTTCTATTAGTACAATAACAAAATGGGGAACTAATATTGCGATTTTCTAGGAATAATTTAGTGTCTGCCCTTTTAAAATAAGTGAAATTATAAATCTATTTTTCAATAAAACTAAATAAAATCCCTTTATTGTTAAAAAAAGTATATACATTATAATTATAACTATGCAATTAAATTATAAATGTTATATAACAGATTGTGATCTGTTCTACGAAACGGTTGTTCTGTATATTTTTATCGAGATAATTATTTCTGGATAGAAATAATTATCTCGATAAAAATATTTTATTCTGCTTTATGACTGAAAAGTAGTTTTATTTTTAAATAATTCATTTTTCTGAAAATATTGTTGCCTTTTGTCAATAATTAAGGTTATAGTTAAATAGAGTTGAATTTCTGTTAATTTTCATTTTGATTTATAACAGTAACTATAAGTAAAATATGCATTTTAGTAAGGGGTTTGATAGAGTGATTCGATTTCAGAACGTTAATAAGCATTATGGAGATTTCCATGTCTTAAAAGATATTAATTTAACAATTGAAAAGGGGGAAGTTGTTGTTATTATTGGCCCCTCTGGTTCCGGAAAAAGTACTCTGCTTCGTTGTATCAACCGTTTAGAAACTATTTCTGATGGATTATTAGAGGTAAATGAAGTGGAGATCAACAGTAAAAAAACAGATATTAATGATTTGCGCAAAAATATTGGTATGGTATTCCAACATTTTTACTTATATCCGCATAAAACGGTTTTACAAAATATTATGCTAGCTCCTATGAAAGTTTTAGGAAAATCGGAAGAAGAAGCGAAGAAAACAGCGATATACTATTTGGAAAAAGTAGGTATACCGGATAAAGCGAATGCATTCCCATCACAATTATCGGGGGGACAGCAGCAACGTGTTGCAATTGCACGTGGTTTGGCTATGAGCCCTGGCATTATGTTGTTTGATGAACCGACATCTGCGCTTGATCCAGAAATGATTGGAGAAGTATTGGATGTTATGAAAGCGCTAGCACGAGAAGGAATGACGATGGTAGTTGTGACACATGAAATGGGTTTTGCTCGCGAAGTGGCTGATCGAGTGATTTTTATCGATAAGGGCCAAATTTTGGAGGATGCTAATCCAGCTGAATTCTTTAGTGAACCAAAAGAGGAACGCGCTAAATTATTCTTAAGCAGGATTTTTAATCATTAATAATTTTTAGAGAAAAGAATAGGGGGATTTTTTCAATGTTTAAAAACAGAAAATTTTTAATGTTTATGCTATTTGCTGCTCTTTCTGTACTTGTCCTAGCAGCTTGTGGTGGAGATGATAAAGGAACTAAAGATAAAGATTCTAAAGGTGGTAAATCGACATCTGCATTAGAAGCTATTAAAGCGAATGACAAAATTGTATGGGGTGTTAAAAACGATACAAAGTTATTTGGTTTGAAAAATCCAAGTACTGGTGAGATTGAAGGATTTGATGTAGATATTGCTAAAGAGATTACAAAAATCATTCTTGGTGATGAGACAAAAGTTGAATTTAAAGAAGTAACATCTAAAACACGTATACCAATGTTAAATAACGGTGATATTGATGCAATTATTGCAACAATGACGATTTCGGAAGAACGCCGTAAAGAAGTTGATTTCACAGATGTTTATTTTGAGGCAGGTCAATCTCTATTGGTGAAAAAGGGTAGCAAGATTAAAAGTATTGATGATATAGATTCAAGCACAAAAGTAATTGCTGTTAAAGGCTCTACATCAGCAATTAACATCCGCGAAAAAGCACCAAAAGCTCAGGTTTTAGAGTTTGAAAACTATGCAGAGGCATTTACAGCATTAAAGGCTGGCCAAGGTGATGTATTAACAACGGATGACTCCATTTTATATGGTATGGCTTCAGAAGATAATAGCTTCGAATTAGTTGGTGGTAAATTCACAGAAGAGCCTTATGGAATTGCAATGAAAAAAGGTAACGATGATTTTGTAAAAGCTGTTAACGACGCGCTTGCAGAGTTAAAGTCAAATGGTAAATATGATGAAATCCATGACAAATGGATTAAAAAGTAATCTATTATAAAATATTTGATTAAATGAAGCGAGCAGTCATATGAATAACCTTATGAATGTGATATTCAATAGGTGTATGACTGCTTGTTTCAATTTGGTTATTTAGTTTTATTCAGCGGGTGTTCACACGCCCGTTGAATAAAGTTAAAGCTTCTGGTGAAGGTTATGCATTTTTGGGATACGCCATCCGAAATGAAAATGTAACACAGAGCGTATTGGATTGGAGTGAAAATGGAATGTTGGATTTTACTATTCTTACTGAAAATATCGGGATGTTTCTTGAGGGTTTTAAAAATACTTTGATTGTAAGTTTGTTGGCCTTAATCGGTAGTTTTATTTTAGGGACATTAATTGCTGTATTTCGAATTGCACCTATTAAACCTTTGAATTGGATAGGGACAATGTACGTAGAATTTTTCCGTAATATCCCGCTGTTAATTATTTTATTCTTTATCTTTGTGGGATTACCTGTTCTAGGTGTTCGTTTTAGTGGATTCCAAGCAGGTACAATTGCGTTGACAATTTATACAGCTGCTTTTATCGCAGAGGCTATTCGGGCTGGTGTTTTGTCTGTCCATAAAGGGCAAACTGAGGCGGCACGATCTTCGGGTTTAACATATGTCCAAACGATGCGTTATATCATTTTACCGCAAGCTATAAAAATTGTTATTCCACCATTAGGTAACCAATTTTTGAATTTGGTGAAAAACTCATCGGTATTAACCATTGTTGCGGCAGGTGAGCTAATGTATCAAGGGGATTTAATTTCTTCAAGAACTTTCGTAACTTTTGATGTATATATTTTTATAGCACTTTTTTATTTAATTATTACGCTACCGTTAAGCTATGGTGTCAATCGTTTAGAAAAAAGCTTAGCGAAGAGCAATTAGTGGGGGGGTAGATGGATGGATTTTATTGGAGCATATAGCCCTGATCATATTGTTTTCTTGTTGAAAGGTTTTTGGATAACGCTTAAAGTTGCGGGTATATCTATTGTTCTTAGCTTTCTTCTCGGGGCAGTTTTAGGTATTGTTCGTTATGCTAAGATACCTGTATTGGCGCAAATTTCTGCTTTCTTTGTTGAGATCATAAGAAATTTACCGCTATTATTAATTATTTTCTTTGTATACTTCGCTTTGCCGGAAGTAGGCATGAAGTTAAGTATTACCTGGTCTGCTATTTTGGCTCTAACGATTTTTGAGTCGGCGATGCTAGCGGAAATTATTCGCAGTGGCTTAAACTCTGTACATAAAGGACAGATGGAGGCTGGGCGTTCGTCTGGATTATCTTATACGCAGACATTATGGCATATTATTTTGCCGCAGGGTGTACGAAGTATGGTACCACCGATTGTAAGTCAATTTATTTCGCTATTAAAAGATACATCACTAGCGGTTGTTATTGCACTACCAGAGATGATGCATAATGCTCAGGTGATTAATGCGCAAAATATTAATTATATTATTCCGATTTTCCTTTTAGTCGCTGTTATTTATTTTATTGCGAATTTTGCACTTTCTTTAGTTGCGCGACGCTTAGAATTAAATATATAAATTCGGTAAAATAACCATGTGAATCATAAAAGTCTGATGCTGAAATTTAGAACGCTTATAAAACACCCCTAAGCTTTGATACATCCATCAAAGTTTAGGGGTGAGATTTTTATTTATAAATATTTCATTCTATTAAAACGCAAACAGTGTTAAAACTACAGCAACAGCAGTACAGATTCCTAAAAACCACCATGTATCAGTAAAGTCCTCTTTATAGTCGCTATTCATGTAAAGTACTTCCTTTCTGTTTTGTCTTTATCTGTCCGTTCCAAGACCAATTCGTCCATATACGTAGTACGGTTTCGAATGGTCCGCGTTTAAATTTCTTGAAATAGGCAAGGCTGAAAACACATTGCAAGCTATACACGACGATTCCAAATAAAATACCGCCAAATACGCCTAACTTGCCGTATAAGCCTAGACCATATCCATAAAATACTGTTGTACAAATAATGGTTTGCATTAGATAATTGGTTAAAGATAATTTACCGACACTTTCAAAAGCGGGAGCGAGACGTTGTACAGTGCGAGTTTTGTATAGTAAAGCTGCAAGGCAGACATAGCCAACTGCTAATATTTCAGATCCACCTGTTAACAACATTCCGGAAAAATTGCTTTCTATAAAACTTAAACTTTTACAAGCTAGCCCTATTGGAACAAGCAGTGCGCCAAGCTTATACCATTTCTTTTCATCGTCCATATTCACAAAAGCTTGCTTTTTAGCGAGTCCCATGCCGAAAAGGGTCAATGAAGCGGTAACCATTGGTGCGATAAAAACTAATAAGAAAATGACTAAGCCTGCATCATCCATACCTGGAAGTGGAGTATTTGCACGGAAGTCATAAATGTCTAAGTAACTTCCATTAGCGTATACATGGTCGGCTTTCTCTACATAGGTTGCTATTTCTTTCTGTTCTTTTTTAGTTTCTTCTGTGGAACCAAATGGTAAGCTAGTAATAAGTAATAAGAAGATGCCAGCCCAAATAAATAAAGTTTTTGGTTTGCGATTAATAAATGGAATTAAAAACAATATCATAAAGCCGTAGGAGAACAAAATATCTCCTTCCCATAAAAGGGTTGAATGTAGTAAACCTAAGGCTATTAACCCAGTTGCGCGGCGTAAAATGGACCATCGACTCTTATCTTTTTTTCTACGAATAGACTCTATAAGTTTAATAAGAGAGAAGCCAAATAAAATGGTGAAGATCGGCATAAATGAACCTTCTATAAAGATTTTTACAAAATACAGGGCTCCATTATCGAGGGCGGAAAGATCTTTTAGTTCATCTTTGCCATACATGCCAAATTGGAAAATCAACAAATTTGCCATTAAGATGCCGAATAAGCTAAACCCACGCATTGTATCTATGAAGGTAACACGTTTAGTTGTCATTGCGTTTTATCTCCTTAATTGGTTATCTTATACATAGTGTAGTTGGTAAAGCTTATGGGGAAATGATGGCTACCTTAAAGTATTCTTAAAAGAAGGTGATAGCATGCAAGACGTGTCAATTTTAGTATTAGAGGATGAACGGGCAATTGCAGAAATGATTGAAATTATTTTAAGAAAAGAAGGTTTTTTAAACATTACACTCTGCGACACTGTTCAAGAAGCAAAAAAGAAAATGGAAACGCAAGTGTTTGATTTTTATCTATTAGACATTATGCTTCCAGATGGTAGTGGACTGGATATGGCGAATATGATTCGAGAGCAAAGTGAAGCACCTATATTCTTTTTAACTGCAAAAGGTAGTGATGCAGATAAGCTTCGTGGTTTTATGAATGGCGCAGACGATTATATTACGAAGCCATTTAACCCGCTAGAGCTTGTTGCGAGGGTTAAGGTGCAACTGACAAGATATATAAAGAAAAAAGATGTGCCAGAAAGTCATATATTTTCATGTAGTCGGTTTACATTCGATGTCGATGCAGCAGAGGTAACTGTAAATGGTACAAAGGAAATTATTAGCGGTAGGTTATTTCATCTATTGAAATACTTATGTGAAAATGCGGGGCAAGTATTATCGAAGGAGCAAATTTACGAGCGTGTATGGGGTGACTGTTTGTTTGATGATAATACCGTGATGGTACATATTCGAAAACTCCGTGAAAAAATAGAGAAGAAACCTGGTAAACCAACTTGCATTATTACTGTGAGGGGGATTGGTTATAAGCTTGTTGGAGATGTTCATTCATGAAGCCAGCTAGAAGATTAACCCTTCGTTTTGTGTCTTATTTTATCTTTTTTTATTTACTAATTATTACAGGGTTTATTATAAGTTTGGTGTTTTTCGCAATCTTTATCAATAGTCATGTCGGTGACGATATTCATATAATGTCTTCCTCTGAAATTAAAGATGATGCTGTCGTAGAAAAAGGGGATTCCATTAAGATTGCTGATTATTTAGTGAAGCGAGCCGAGGAGAACTTAGGGCAATTATATTTGTTCAATCGATCGATGGACATTGTTGATTACACGGGAGAAACTTGTGAACTATGTGGAATGTCAGATAACGAAATAATGGCTCTTAAACGGCCGGGAATGCACACGTGGGAGATTCCAAAATACCATTTATTATTCCTCCCAGCTTTACCTGTCCAACCTTTTTTTGAGGAAGTAGTTCAGGAGTGGAAGGATAAAGGAGAGATTCCTTCTGAACTGCTCCAGCGTTTACAGGATAAGAAGGTATCAGTTGAAATCTATAATAAGCAGTGGGATCGTGTAGAAGTTATTGGTGAGCGCTATAAAAAACTTCATAAGCCTCAATTGCTCGAAGAAAACTACGATATTTTTGAATACAAAGAGCTTAAGCGAAATGCTTTTTTAGAGGATGGATCGACGCTAGTTGTACGTATGCCCAACCCAGCGTATAAGCCGTTTGACGAGCCTTTTAATAAAGCGATGCTTTTATTTATCTCCATTTTCTTTGGCGGACATATTATATTGCTAATAGGAATTATTTTTTTATCGGTTAGCATTTCCCGTCAATTTGTTCGCCCGCTTGTTTATGTAATATCTCGAATCGAGCTACTAGCTCAATTCGACTACAGTAAAGTAATAGATAAAAGTATCCATCATCTGAAGACAGGGAAGTTAAAAAGGAAATTTAAATTATTTGAGCCAGTGGATGAATCGATTAATAATTTATCAAAGCGCCTCTCCTCAAATGAAAGACAGATTAAACATGCGGAGCAATTACGTGAGGAATGGATAACAGGCTTATCGCATGATTTAAAGACACCGTTAAGTTCTATTTATGGTTATTCAACAATGCTTGCTTCTGAGGACTATGAGTGGACGAAGGAAGAGATGCGCGTCTTTGCAACTACGATGCAGGAAAAGGCAACGTACATGGATGCCCTTATACGAGACTTAACATATACGTACCAATTAAAAAATAGAGCGATCCAGCTTGAAAAAGTGCTGATACCACTCGCTGTCTGGTTACCTCAATTTGCAGATGAGCAAGTGTCTGTAAAGGTTTATGGTGATGTCGTGCTAGAAGCGGACGAGCTTTTATTAAAGCGTATTTTGGATAATCTTATAACCAATGCTAAAAAGTATACGCCTGACGGTACAAAGGTGAACGTAGAAGCGCAAAATATAGGGAAGGAAATTATGCTGACAATTGCCGACCAAGGTCCGGGAATTCCCCAAGAGGAGCTTGATAACCTCTTTGAGCGATATTATCGAGGGACAAATACTACAGACGATACAACGGGTACAGGTCTAGGGTTGGCTATTACTAAGCAGCTAATTGATTTACATGGGGGTACCATTAGTGTCCAATCAGGAGCGGAAGGTACAGTTTTTGTATTGAAATTTACATGTAAGTAGTGGTTTTTGATTGAAGAAGTAAAGTGAAACACTGTTATTTAGGGCAGTACAAGTGATGAAACATTCACCTTGTACTGCCCTTTTTGTGATATGAACATTGGAGTGTAATTTTTTAGGGGATTACCCCTATATGAACGGCTCCTTCTTAAAACTATTATTAAGGTGTAAAAGTTGTATACGAAAGACAGCATGATAAGGAGGATACACATATGAAGACTTCTTTTAAAGTAGTCATCGTTGGAGGAGGAACTGCTGGTATTTCAGTAGCGGCACGCTTACTTCGTCAATCTCATTCACTTCAAGGGGAGATTGCCATCATAGATCCTGCGGAAAAACATTATTATCAACCACTATGGACATTGGTGGGAGGTGGTGCGGCAAATAAGTGGGACTCTGAACGTGAGATGCTTTCTGTTATCCCTGAGGGAGCTGTTTGGTTAAAAGAGGCTGTTAGTAGTTTTGACCCCAGTCAAAACCAGGTAATGACACTAGACGGTACAACATACACGTATAATTTTTTAGTAGTTGCTGGTGGGATAGAAATTAACTGGGGTGCTATTAAAGGGCTGAAAGAGGCATTGGGGACTAAAAGTGTATGTAGTAATTATTCTTTTAAGCATGTGGATTATACGTGGGAAACGATCCGTAATTTTAAAGAAGGAACAGCGTTATTTACACATCCAAACTCACCAGTAAAATGTGGCGGTGCTCCACAAAAAATTATGCACTTAGCAGAAGACCATTTTAATAGAGTCAATGTTCGTGACAATATTAACGTTATTTTTGGCTCGGCCAATCCAGCGATTTTCGATGTTTTGAAATATCGTGAAGCGCTTGAAAAGGTAATAGAACGGAAAAATATTGGTGCTCGATTCCGTCGTAATTTAATTGAAATTAAGGCTGAAGAAAAAATAGCTATTTTTGAAAATTTAGATACAGGCACATTAGAAGAAATTAAATACGACATGATTCACGTGACACCTTATATGTGTTCACCTGAATTTATACGGACGAGTGCATTAGCAGACGAATGTGGGTGGGTAGATGTCGACAAGTTTACTTTGCAACATAAAAAGTATAGCAATGTGTTTGGAATAGGTGATAACGCTAATCTGCCAACATCCAAAACGGGTGCAGCTATACGCAAGCAAGCTCCTGTCGTTGCACAAAATCTTATTGCTTTAATGAGGCAACAGCCAATGAAGCAAACGTATGATGGCTACTCTTCTTGCCCAATTGTAACAGGCTACAACAAACTGATATTGGCGGAGTTTGATTACAATAAAGAACCTGTTGAATCTATGCCCTTCAACCAGGCAGTGGAAAGATCTAGTATGTATTTCATGAAAAAGGATTTACTACCTGTTATGTACTGGGATGGGATGTTGAAAGGCACTATGTAATTAAGAATGAAGGGAGGCGACAAGCATGGCTAATGCAACGGTAAGTATGAGCAAGGAATTATATCAAATAATCGAAACGCTTGAGAAGCCAGAAGTTCGAGACTCTTTACAGCGCTTGTTGGAGAAATTACCGAATGTAGAACAAACGATAGAATCAGCAGAAAATGTTGTGGATTTTGGAAAAGCGGTACTAACTGATGACAAGACGATAGATAGATACGAGCAATTTGTCTCTACTTATAATGTAGGTTCAGAAACGATAACAGCTATTGTTCAGCTGATGGAGAAGTTGCCAAAGCTTGTTCAAATCATTCATCAGTTAGAAAACATCATTGATTTTGGTACAGCGATACTTCAGGATAACCAAACAATAGAATACACAATGAATAACTTAAAGAGCTATACCGATTCATACGTCGACAGAGGCAAGACGAGTATGGAGTTCTTCAAAATGGTACAGCAAAGAGCAGAAGAGAAGCCTCAACATATCAATGTTTTTTCGATTATTAAATGGACGAAAGATCCTTCTGTTCAAAAAACACTTAATTATGTTCAATCTGCACTAGATATTTTAAAAGAAAAAAACTGAGTAAAGGGGAGTTTTACACATGTTATTACGATATTTTTACGATGAGAAATTAGCGCACGCTTCTTATGTTGTGGGATGTCAGGCGAAAGGTGAAATGGTCATTGTTGACCCGATGCGTAATATTGAGCCCTATCTTGCTTTAGCAGAAAAAGAAAAGATGCAAATTGTTGGCGCGTTAGAAACGCATATTCATGCCGATTTTGTAGCTGGGTCTCGTGAGTTAGCAGACCGTGCTGGAACAACGATGTATATTTCCGACGAAGGGGATGCTGATTGGAAGTATCAAAATCTTGAAGGAATTCCTCATCAATTATTAAAAGATGGTGATGAATTTACTATAGGTAATCTTATTTTTAAAGTTATGCATACACCAGGACATACGCCAGAAAGTATCTCCTTCTTATTAACGGATCGTGGCGGTGTAGCAGATAAGCCAATGGGGATTTTTACAGGTGACTTTGTCTTTGTAGGTGATATCGGACGCCCTGATTTGTTAGAAAAGGCTGCTGGTATTCAGGGTACATCACTATCTGGTGCTAAAGCGATGTTTAAATCATTAGAACGTTTTAAGGCTTTACCAGAGTACATGCAAATATGGCCAGCTCATGGAGCGGGTAGTGCTTGTGGTAAAGCGTTGGGCGCTGTGCCATCTTCAACAGTTGGGTATGAGAAGCAATTCAACTGGGCTATGCAGTTTGATGATGAACAAAAATTTGTTGACGCATTACTAGATGGTCAGCCGGAACCTCCTTATTATTTTGCTGTTATGAAGCGTGTCAATAAAGTAGGGATAGAACTTCTTAAGAACTTACCACCAGTAAAGGTAGTGTCAAACTATGAAGAGATTACTCGACTTCTTGCAGATGGGGAGCAAGTGATTGATACTAGACCGGCGGAAGATTTCTCACAAGGGTTTATCGCAGGTACGCTAAACATCCCTTACAATAATTCATTGACCAATTGGGCTGGTTGGCTAGTAGATTATTCAAAACCATTGTATCTGTTAATGAATCCTTCTCAACTAGATGATATTTTAATAGCATTGCGTTCTATCGGTATCGACAATGTTGTTGGTTATGGGGATGTGACGAAAGTTTTGGAAGAGGCTACTTCTCTAGATAGTTATGAAAATATAACTCCTTTAGAAGCAAAGCCGTTCATTGAAAGTGAAAAAGTTCATGTGCTTGATGTGCGCAATCAAACAGAATATGATGCAGGGCATATTGAAAATGCTCAACATATTATGGTTGGTACACTAGCTAGACGTTTAGATGAATTGCAAACTAATAAAAAAATTGTTGTTCAATGCCAAGGTGGTGCTCGTTCTGCAATTGCTGTAAGTGTGCTAAAAGCAAACGGCATTCACGACATTGTAAATTTAACAGGTGGCTATATGGCTTGGCAACAAGAGGTAGTGACTAAATAAACGAGGTTGTTCTAAAAGAAAAATAGCATACTAGTAATCCTAGTCTGCTATTTTTCTTTTTTTATAAGGTTTAGTAAGGCGTTATGAGATTCGTCAATGGAATGCTAAACGGATTTAGACAACCTTTTTTCTCGGTAAAAGGGGTTAAAAAATGATTATTGTAAGTTTGAGTATATTCCTTCTTATTATTGGTAGAATTATTTATAAACGGCATATCCCAGTACGTCAAATACAGGAGTGTTTACCGCAAGAGTTGAAAGTAGGAATGGCGATAGTAGATGTACGTGATTATAATGATTCTTACAAATCACCTACACCAAATGCATTAAATTTACCAATTGCCTATTTAGTACGTCACATGCATGAACTACCTAAAAGACCCCTTCATATTATTGCATCAACACAGCTAGAAAAAAATATGAGTGTTCGTATTATTCGTAAAGCGGGGCATGAAGTGAAGAGTTATAGCGTGATAGAAGAAAAAGTATAGGGCCAATTATGCTGAAGTAACAAGTAAACTTAAAGGGAGGCTTTATGCCTTTTTAGCTAGGAGTGTGTTTAGATTGGAGAAAGAACAGCTGAAAAATAAATATTTACAGCAAATATTTCAATATATTCAAGATGGCATCATCATAATGAATCAAAACCGTGAAATTTTAATGATGAATCCCTCGGCGAAGAGGTTATCGGGATGGGAATTAGGAGATCGAGTGCCCTTTTGTTCATTTTGTGAAAATCGTCAAAAATCTCCAAAAGAACATACATGTTATTTAATAGAGCATAATGAGGTTCCTTATTTTTTATCGAAAATGCCGACGTATCATGGTAGTAAGATAGATGTTGAAATGAGCACTGCACTGATGTATACAGACAATAACGAGCAAGCGTTTCTTCTTGTGTTGCGCGATCAGACCCTTCAGTTAAAGGAAGAAGAGGCTCGGATTTCAAAGCTGATTATTAAAAAGTTGATTGAGGCAAAAGAGGAAGAACATAAAAGGCTTGCGCAAGAATTACATGATGGCGTTGGCCAATCATTATATACAATATCTGTTGCACTGCAGGCGGTTGAATCTTATGTCAAAGACAATGAAAAACTAAATACGTATATCGAAGAAGTACGCAATGAGCTAGAGCAAGTAATGAATGATATTAAATTGTACTCCTATCAGCTTCGCCCCCATAGTATAGATCAGTTAGGGATTACACCTACATTAAGCACCCTTGTCGATTCAGTGCAAAAGGTACATCCTGATATTGCTATATCGTTAGAAACAGATTTTGAAGAACGGTGTAATCCATCCGTAGAAATCAATATTTATCGCGTCGTGCAGGAGGCTTTACACAATGTTATTAAATATGCAAAGGCCTCTAAAGTCGTCATTCGCCTCCAAAAGAAAGCTACAAATTTATCACTCTATATAGAAGATAATGGCGTAGGGTTTGATCTACAGTACGTGAAAAAAGAAGGGCTCGGTTTAAAGCATATGGAGGAGCGAATTACACTATTAGGGGGATCTTTTAATATTAATTCGGCTCACAATAAAGGTACTCAAATTAGCATTCAAGTACCTAATTGGAAGGATGACTTTAGATGATTCGTGTTTTAGTAGTAGATGATCATGTGCTGATCCGTAAAGGGATTGTTCTTTTATTGGAAAATTATAAAGATGTACAGGTTGTAGGTGAAGCAGGTGATGGAGCGGAAGCAATCACTCAGGCAATATCATTAAACCCGGATGTCATTTTAATGGACGTATCCATTCCGAATGGGTTAGATGGGTTTACGGCTACTCAAGAGATTCATAAGCAAATGCCTCACGTGAAAATTATTATGTTAACCATGCACAATGAAGTTGCTTATATTCAAAAAGCGATTGCTGTTGAAGCTCATGGCTATATTTTGAAAAATAGTCAAGGGGGAGTTCTCTATGAGGCTATCCGCGCTGTATATAGTGGTCGTATATATTATAACGTGGGTATTCCGCAGGAGCAGCTAAATAAATTGTTTGAACATAAAGGGCATGAAGAACAATGCATTTTAACTGTGCGTGAGCAGGAAATAATGAGGTTAACAGTTCTAGGATATACGAATGTCCAAATTGCTGGGCAACTATATATTAGTAGTAAAACGGTTGAAAATCATAAATCAAATATTATGCAAAAACTCGATTTAAGTAATAAAGCTGAGCTTATTCAGTATGGACTTGCAAATAACTATATGTAACAGCGTATTGCGGTTAGGATCTGGTGCAATATGAGAATTGAAATATATGGCTCTACGGCAAAATGAGGGGTTGATTTACTTCCGACTAGCGCTTTCTTGGAGCTGTTGAAGTGGCGACTCCTGCGGGATGAGATTGAAGCCAAGTCCGCGGGAGGCGCCAACTCGGAGTAAAAATTAATCTTTGTTTATTGTTATATTTATTTTTGTCAGCAAGCTGGGATCACTCGAATGATGAGTGATCTTTTTTTTATTTTATAGAAATAATTTTCAATATTGTCACAGTGAGTAAAGCTAATAGTGGAAAACCCCTATATGTCTGGAATTACAGTGGGACTATACTGAAGGCACATAAATAAAAGGAGATGCAAGCACAGTGGATATAACATTTATAATTGTGATTTTCCTGATTGGATTCGTTGGATCTTTTGTGTCCGGTATGTTGGGAATAGGCGGATCAATCATTAAATACCCAATGCTACTATATATACCACCACTTTTTGGCTTAGCGGCGTTTTCAGCACATGAAGTTTCAGGTATTAGTGCGGTACAAGTGTTTTTTGCTTCGATTGCAGGCGTTTGGGCATATCGAAAGGGTGGCTATCTTAATAAGCCCCTTATTCTTTATATGGGAGGAGCCATTTTAGCTGGTAGCTTTGTTGGGAGCTACGGATCACAGTTTTTATCTGAAAATGGTGTGAATGTCGTATACGGGATATTAGCCTTGATTGCAGCCGTGATGATGTTTATTCCTAAGAAACAAATTGATGATAAGCCGATGGGTGAAGTAACTTTCAACAAGCCGTTAGCCGCAATTTTAGCATTTATTGTTGGGATTGGTTCAGGGATCGTTGGTGCTGCAGGTGGCTTCTTGCTTGTCCCGATTATGCTTGTAGTTCTTGGGATACCAACGCGCATGACGATTGCTACTAGTTTAGCCATTACGTTTATCTCTTCAATCGGTGGAACAATCGGTAAGCTAATGACAGGACAAGTCGAGTACTATTCCGCAGGTATTATGATAGTGGCAAGTTTACTGGCGGCTCCTCTTGGGGCAAAAGTAGGTAAAAAAATGAATACGAAAATTTTGCAAAGTATTTTAGCCGTACTCATCTTAGCGACAGCGATTAAAATTTGGGCTGATCTATTATGATGAAAAAACAAAAAGTGGTTGCCTATAAATCACATGAAAAAAAGCTAATAATTATAAGTTTTTTAGTAGCGGGGATAATGTTTCTTTCAATCATTGGAAGAATTTTTGGTACCTAGGAGATGAAATAAAATGAATGATTCAGCTGTAATGTGGAGTCGGGCCTTAACAGAGTTAACATTGTCATTCCATATCATTTACGCAACAATTGGCGTTGGTATACCTTTAATGATCATGATTGCTCAATGGGTTGGATTAAAAAATAATGACGAGCACTATTTATTGCTCGCAAGAAGATGGGCGAGAGGGTTTGTGATTACTGTGGCAATAGGTGTTGTCACTGGTACTGCGATAGGATTACAGCTATCACTACTATGGCCAAACTTTATGGAGTTGGCTGGCCAGGTGATCGCATTACCATTGTTTATGGAAACATTTGCGTTCTTTGTTGAAGCGATTTTCTTAGGGCTTTATTTATATACATGGGATCGATTTAAAAATCCAAAGCGACATCTATTATTATTGGTCCCGGTAGCGATTGGTGCTTCTATGTCGGCTGTTTTTATTACGATTGTGAATGCCTTTATGAATGCGCCGCAGGGCTTTGATCTTGTAGATGGAGAACTGGTAAACATTCAACCAGTTCTAGCAATGCTAAATCCTGCAATGCCAACGAAGGTAGCGCATGTATTAGTAACGTCTTATATGACGTCCGCATTTTTATTAGCTTCTATTGCAGCTTATCGTATACTGCGAGGGTCGAAGCATGTGTATCATAAAAAAGCATTACATCTTTTATTGAAACTTGGACTAGTATTTTCGCTAGCAGCACTAATTGTAGGTGATTTTTCTGGGAAGTATTTAGCTGAATATCAACCAGAAAAATTAGCAGCTGCTGAATGGCATTTTGAAACAAAAGAGGATGCTTCGCTTGTGCTATTTGGAGTATTAGATGGGGAAGAGGTGAAATATGCCATCAAAGTACCGTATGCATTGAGTGTATTGGCGCATAATAATCCTTTTGCAGAAGTAAAAGGTTTAGATCAATTTCCTGAGGACGAACAGCCGCCACTTTACATCCATTATTTGTTTGATGTGATGGTAGTGATCGGAACTTTACTAATTGTCGTTGCAGCTATTTATGTGCTAGGTAAGTGGCTAGGATGGAGGTTCATTTCTTCAAAAAGTTTTAAGAGAATAGTAGTGGCAGGTGGTCCGCTATCGCTTATTGCTGTTGAGGCAGGCTGGTGGTTTGCGGAAGTAGGGCGTCAGCCTTGGATACTGCGTGGTTATATGAAAACGGCGGAAGGTGCTACAACGAGTGGCCAAGTCGATACGATGCTAATACTATTTGCGGGTCTGTACATTGTATTAGCGGTAGGAAGTATCGTTGTACTTATCCGTATGTTCCGTAACAATCCGATTGAACGTGAAATTGAAGAACATAAGCAAGTGGGAGGGTGTGCAGGGCAATGAGCTTAGAAATATTAGGGATTTCAGTACTATGGTTATTTCTATTCGGCTATGTCATTGTCGCGTCCATAGACTTTGGAGCGGGCTTCTTTAATGCGTATAGTGTCTTGATTGGTAAAGATCAAATACTAGCCAATGTTATTAAGCGTTATTTATCTCCGGTGTGGGAAATTACAAATGTCTTCCTTGTATTTTTCTTTGTTGGAATGGTAGGTTTCTTCCCTCAAACAGCTTATTATTACGGCACGATTTTGCTAGTGCCGGTCAGTATCTCATTAATATTAATAGCAATTAGAGGGAGTTGTTATGCATTTGAATCCTACAGCGAAAAAGGTGGACATATTGGTTATACAATGATGTACGGAATTACTGGTTTATTTATACCTGCATCACTATCTATTGTGTTAACGATATCTGAGGGAGGGTTCGTGAAATTTGTAAATGAAGAACCACATTTACAAATTGCTAAACTTTTCACGAATCCGTTAACTTGGTCTATTGTGCTATTAAGTATAGTGGCAGTTTTGTATATTTCGGCTGTTTTCTTAACATGGTATGGGAAAAGAGCACGAGATGAACATGCCTCGAATTTAATGAGAAAATATGCTCTCGGTTGGTCTTTGCCGCTCGTAATAAGTGTAATAGGGATTATGGTGGAGTTAAAGGGACACGTGCCTGAGCATTATGAAAATATGTTAAATTTGTGGTGGCTTTTCGCCATTTCAGGGGTGCTATTTCTTTTAACGCTAATTCTTTTATTTAAAAAGAAAAACTATGGCATAGCCGTCTTTTTAATGGTTGCCCAGTTTGGATTTGCATTTTTCGGCTATGGTATTTCACATTATCCGTATTTACTGTATCCGTATTTGTCGGTCTATGATAGCTTTACAAATGAAACAATGGCGATTGCATTAGTGATAGCGTTTGTTGGAGGATTAGTTCTACTCATCCCTTCACTATATTTAGTAATGAAATGGTTTGTGTTTGATCGTGATTATGCTTGCGGTAAACATGATCACCATGCATAGGGGGAATTATAATGAATCAATTTATTATTTTGTATGCACCTTTTCTTGTAGTAGCTATTAGTATTGTGGTTGGCTTTTGGATAGGACCGAAAGATCGTCAAATTAAGTGATAAATGTATTCATCATTATATGTGAGTTGATTTCCGTTCCTCTGTTGCTAATCCCCAAGGAGTCGCCCAGTCGTAACGAAGATTAACTTATAGGTTTATCAAATGCGCATAATAAATTAATTTAATAGGATAAAAGCCTGAAAAAAGGAGCTAGATGGAAAGTCGTGAATATTTGACTTTCTATATAGCTCCTTTTGTTTATGTGGTTATTTTAAGCACCGCTCAGATGGTCGCTCAATTTTTACATAGCGCCACAAGCTATTAGCGATGTCACGTGCCTCTTCGGCGTGTACGGTTCCGACGAATGCTTTTCGGAAAGGTGTAAGAAGTGATTCGATAATAAAGAGCTTTGGTTTCTCGCGCTGTAATTCCTCTAATAAGAATTCCACGTATTCTAACCCTTCTACTGTTTCGTTCTTAGCTAACCCTTTTTTAAAGCCTGTTAATTGCTCGATGACCGTTTCCTTATTAACTGTTTTAAAATTCGCGACGTTTTGAATCGTATTGATCATTTCAGTACTAATGATGATTTCTTTTGATTCAAGCATAACGGGTATAATTACGCTAATATTGCGTAATGCTACACGTACAATGGCTTCTCGATTTATATATTTATAGTCAGCGATTAAGACTGCGCGTAATGTAAGGTTAATCATACCAAGTGTCTGTACGGCGCATTCATAGCTGATGGGACTAATTTCTTCTCCGAAAACTTGTACAAGTCGGTTGGCGAGCCACTCCAACTCTTGTAAATAATAGTTTAAAATTATTTTTTTTAATTCGATATCCTTAGAGTGGAAAATCGATTCAAAAATTTGAATTAAATTATGTTCTCGATTGACATACATGAGTACTGCAACTTGCTGTGTTAATACTTCTAAATCTGTAGGATCTTTACCGTAAAGAAGTTCGTGGCGGCGATTACTTGCCTCTTCGCGCCCTTCGTCTAATATCGCGATTAAACATTCATTTTTAGAAGAAAAATGATTATAAAATGTGCCCTTTGAAATTTTTGCTGCACTAATGATGTCGTTCATCGATGCATCCACGAATCCCTTTTCGATAAAAAGAGCGCGGGCGGCAGTGATAATTTGTCTTTTTCTTTTGTTCATAACCTCACCTTTTTTAAAATATTATACTCTTATTCTATATTGAAAATGCTTATATATCAATGTTTTTAAATTTTATAGACTTAATTGTTGAAAAAAATAGACTGCGAGTATAAAATAAGTTTTATCGAAAAAAACAAGAAAGAATTGAGGGATATAAATGAATAGTGAGCAAACATTGAAAAAGCCCCCCTATGGTATGATTAGTATTTTATTTGTGGGTGCTTTTGTTGCTTTTCTAAACAACACATTGTTAAATGTTGCATTACCAACAATCATGAAAGATTTTGGTATAACGTATTCATCCGTACAATGGCTCGCAACAGGATATATGCTTGTAAGTGGTATTTTAGTACCTGCTTCAGCATTCTTTGTAACGCGCTTTAAAAATAGACATTTATTTATTGTAGCGATGTCAGTCTTTACAATTGGTACGGCTATGGCTGGATTTGCACCTAACTTCGGTACACTTTTAGCAGGTCGTATGGTGCAAGCAGCAGGGGCTGCAAGTATGTCACCACTTCTAATGAATGTAATGCTCATTAGTTTTCCAAAAGAAAAACGTGGAGCAGCAATGGGTATTTTCGGTCTAGTAATGATTTCTGCACCAGCAATCGGACCTACATTATCAGGATATATTGTTGAGCATCACGATTGGCGTATGCTATTCCAAATGATTATTCCATTTGCTGTAATTAGTTTATTATTTGGTATTTGGAAATTAGAAAACGTGATGGATACACGTGAAGTTCATTTAGATGTCCCATCAGTGCTATTATCAACAATTGCATTCGGTGGTATTCTATATGGTTTCAGTACGGCAGGGGATAAAGGCTGGTCAAGTCCTTGGGTATATGGCACAATTTCAGCTGGTTTACTTGCTTTAATCATCTTCATATTTAAACAATTACGTATGGATCAGCCTTTGCTAGAATTACGTATTTATAAATATCCAATGTTTGCGTTGGGATCAGCTATCTCGGTTATCGTCTCAATGGCTATGTTCTCTGGGATGATTTTAACACCTGCTTACGTACAATCAATTCGTGGGATTGAACCATTCGAGGCGGGCTTAATGATGCTTCCTGGGGCACTTGTAATGGGCATTATGTCGCCGATTACAGGGAAACTATTCGATAAATTTGGACCGCGTGTACTAGCGATTATCGGTTTAACGATTACAACGATTGCGTCATTCGGTTTAACAAAGTTAGAAATAGATTCAAGCTATACATTTATTGTGTCATTGTACACAATTCGTATGTTTGGTTTGTCAATGGTTATGATGCCGATTATGACAAACGGTTTAAACCAGTTACCACAAATGATGAACCCACACGGTACAGCAATTAACAACACTGTACAGCAAGTAGCGGGGGCAATTGGTAGTGCCGTGATGGTGACGTTCATGAATAGTCGTACAAAAGCAAAAGCTGAAGAATTAATTGCAGAAGCAAAAGCGAATGCAGCGCAATCAGGTGTTGCACCGTCGCCAGAACAAATGCAGCAAATGCAGGATCACATTATGCAAAATGCTTTATTAGATGGTATTACACACTCATTCTTCATTGCTGCTTGTATTACCGTTCTTGCACTTGTACTTGCGTTCTTCTTAAAACGCGTTAATGTTGAAAGCACAGCGGCTTCAATGGATTTGAAAAAACCAACTAAATAATAATAAGTTGATATGCTCCCCTATAGGTAAACGGATGAAAAATATATTTCTGTTTATCGAAGGGGAGTTTTTTGATGCATTATAGCAATACGTATCGTTGTATGGGCACTCAAAATAGCACGGATATTAGCAAAAGCTAAAGGATGGATGAATATTTTAAAATCATCCTAACCTTTTACGCTAATGTCCGTGCAATAATTTTAATCATTCTTTTTAAATAATGCTCCTGGCCAAAACGCATATTTACCGAGAACAGTAGTAATAGCAGGTACCAGCAATGGACGTACAATGAATGTATCAAGCAACACGCCAATTGCCGTAACGACACCGAACTGAACAAGTACTTGAATAGGTAGGGTAGCAAGGACAGCGAATGTTCCAGCTAAAATTAGACCAGCAGATGTAATAACGCTTCCTGTTCTTACGACACCTTCCTCAATAGCTGTTAAATGATCTACTGTTCTGCGTTTTTTCCAAATTTCCGAAATCATAAAGATATTATAATCTTCCCCGAGAGCCACTAAAAATACAAATGCATAGAGTGGAATTGCTCCTGAAATGGCATCTGCCCCCATTACATAATGTAAAATTAGCCAACCTGCACCAAGTGCCCCGAAATAAGAAATAATAACTGTTGCTAGTAAGTAAACAGTAGCTGTTACGGAACGTAGATAAATGAATAATAATAAAGCAATTAAAGCAATCATTGTTGGCATAATAACAGTTTCATCGCGTACAGTTAATTGCTGTGTATCATATTGACTAGCTGTTTCGCCGCCAATCCAAATATGTTTATCTGCACTTTTTATACCTTCATCCTCAAGCATTTTTATAACCGCTGCTTTAAGCTCTGGAATATGAGCTAACGATTCCTTAGCATAAGGATTCGCATTTAAAGAAATCTCGTACAATTGGATAGCATTATTTTTCTCTCCAATTCGGCTATCTGCAACACTATCAATATAAGAGATTTCAGCTAATTGCTGCTGCAAGTGGATATCTATACCCTCAGTATCAATGACGAGCTGAACTGGAGCTAATTCACCAGGTGAAAAATTTTCTTCTATTAAATTAAAGCCTTCGCGGGATGGCATATTCTCAGGAAATGACGATAATAGATCGAAAGTATACTGAATACGTGGTACGAATGCTGCTAACCCACCAAGGAACAGTAAAGTGACAACAATGACCACCCATGGTTTATGCGTTACAGTGCGCCCGATTGTGCGACTTATTTTATGTGTTGGTTTGTGCTGTTTTTTTCCTTTTTTATAAGCCATATCCTCTGTTCGTGGAATGAATGGGAAGAAGGCAACGCGACCTATGATAACAAGAATTGCTGGAAGTACAACTAACGCAGCAACACCCATCACCAGTACACCAAAGCTAAACGGAATTGCAAAACGTTGGAATGCACCATAATGGGCAAGGCTAAGAGTAGCTAAACCGATAACAACCGTTAATGCACTCATCATAATCGCACCGCCAGACTCCTTAATAGTAAGCTTCATGGCAGTAGTCTTATCTTCAATATGAAATAATATCTCTCGATACTTTGATATTAAAAATAAACAATAGTCTGTACCTGCTCCAAAGAGTAATACAGTCATAATAGAGACAGCCTGCGAGTCCTTATCGATCCATCCATGATCGGCGAAAAAACCGAGCGTTGGACTTATAACGACGTAGGCAAGAGCAACAACCATTAATGGAATAATGGCTAATAACGGTGAACGATAAATAATAATTAGTAAAACTAAAACAAGGAGCACTGTCGCAATTAGTAATTTAACATCAGCTTGGGAGAATAAACCGACAGCATCCGTAGCGATACCAACCGGTCCAGAATAACGCACATGAAGATTGTCACTAACTAAGTCTTTATCTATTTGGATATTATTCTTATCCATTGTTTTTGTTAATATCTTTAAACTCTCTCGCAACGCATCCGTAGCCACGCCTTTTTCAAAGAAAATAGGAGTTACAATTGTTGTGCCATTGTCAGATGCAGACGCTAAAAAGGCTTGAGGTGGCATTTTATCATATGGTGGAATAACAGTTTGATTTGCTAAAGGTTTCGCTTTAAGCTCTCCGTAAACTTTTTGGATAGCAACAAAATCATCAGTAGTTAGCCCGCTATCTCGATGCCAGACGAGTAATAATGGTGTACCTGCATCATTTGGAAATTGTTCTGCAATAATAGTTGCTGCCTGCTGAGACATTTCACTTTCGGGTAAATTTTTACCAGATTCACTCTTAATACTATTAATCTGTGGCCAGGCAAATGACAGTACAACAACAAGTGAAATCCAAAAGGCGAGGGCTAAAAAGCGCCCTTTTTTACTTGTTACCATTGAGCCCCATTGCTCTAGTGGGTGCTTTTTCATTTAAAGACCTCCGTTTCATGTAAGTAATTTTAATTATATATACCGGAAGGTTAATTAATCAATTATAAAAAGATTATATGCTATACTATGTCTAAAATGAATACTTTATAAGGGGGCGAACTTGTTGAAGCAGTCACCGCGTGTTCTCGGAAGACCTCGCCATGATGAGAATGCGAAACCAAAAAAAGATATTGTTCTTGAAACGGCAATAAGGCTTTTTATCAAAGAAGGCTATAAAAATATTTCGATGGCTGATGTAGCAAAAGCTTGTAACGTTACAAAGGCTACTATCTATTACTATTACCCGACTAAAGGGGATTTATATACATCAGCGTTGCTGGTAATGATGGATCAAATCCAACTGTCTATTATACAGATCTTAGAGGAGTCAATATCATTTAAAAATCGGTTGGAGAAGCTTGTTGAAATTCATTTATCGGCCACTGTAGATATTGATATGAAAAATTTTATGAGAGAAGCGACAATTAATTTATCGGAATCTCAGTTAAAAGAAGTGCAAGCATCAGAAAATAATATGTATAAAACGATAGAGCAGGCGATGCAGTTAGAGATGGAACTAGGTACGATCCGGAAGGGAAATGCTACTTTTTTTGCTCATTCGTTTATGGCTTTAATGTCAGTAGGATACGTTAAAGATGGGGAAGGGAAAAGGGTATTTCAATCAGAAGCTATGGCCGCGAGAGAAATTATAGACTTTTTCTGGAAATCTGTTGAAAAATGATTTCTTTCATTTTATGTAATATTAATGCTGAAAATAAAATCAGTATTACGCCATCGATTTAGGGGGAAACTTAGATCAGAGGTATTTTAATAAATTTGAGATTAAAAATGTTGTATTTGGGATACAAAGCAAACTTAATTACAAATATATAGTTACAAATCAATGAATTTTGAAAAGATTGTCGAAATTGTGATTTAGCTCATTGAAATAATATACAAACAACCTTATAATGGAGGTTGTAACGTCACCAAGACAAGATAGGATGGAATTATGATGCGCTTTTTGCAAAATAAAGTTAACATTGTAATAACAAATTATACGAATTGCTATCCAGTTCTTGAGACTGGTGATTTGTAAGATATAAGCGCTGTAACGACTGTTAAGAAGTGCCTTAATGGTCTTTTTTACATGGAAGCAATAAAAATTAAAATAGTGATAGTGATGGCAAAGGAGAGTTCAAAATGTCAGAAACGAATAACCAAACACAGTCTGAACAATTAACTGTGAGTCAAGAACAATTGGATGTGCTAGATCAATTATTAAAGCCTGAGGTTCAGGAATCACTTACAACTTTAGTTGAACAATTACCAAAGTTAACTGAAATGATGACGCTATTAACAAAGTCATATGAGTTTGCTCAAGCTGTTGCAACTGACGAAGTATTGAAAAATGATACTGTTGGTGCGGTAACAGAAATGGCAGGCCCAGTAGTAGGCTCAGCTAAAAATCTTGCAGCTACTGCAATTGAAGCGAAAGACCGTGCGTCTGAAAGCCAAGAAGTAATTGGTTTATTCGGTCTTATGAAAATGTTAAAAGACCCACAAGTTCAAGGTGTTTTCCGTTTTGTTAATGCTTTCTTACAAGTAAGCGCTGAACGTAAAGCTAAATAAGACTCGACTCGAGATATATTCAAAACGTACGGACGGAGGATTAATTAATCATGTCAAAAGAAATCGTCATCTTAGGTGCTGGTTACGCTGGCGTTTTAACTGCATTAACAGCACGTAAGTATCTATCAGCTGATGAAGCTAAAATTACTGTAGTAAACCAATTCCCAACACACCAAATCATCACTGAACTTCACCGTTTAGCTGGTGGTACTATTGCTGAAGGTGCTGTTGCTTTACCACTTAAAAAAATCTTTAAAGGTTTAGATATCGATTTACAAATCGCTAAAGTTACAAAATTCAACGTAGACAGTAAAAAAGTTGACCTAGATACTGGGTATACTTTAAATTACGATACTTTAGTAGTATCTTTAGGTAGCCAAACTGGATTCTTCGGTATCCCAGGATTAGAAGAAAACTCAATGGTACTTAAATCAGTGAACGAAGCAAACAAAATTAACAAACATATCGAAGACCGTATTAAAGCATATGCACAAACAAAAGACGAAGCAGATGCAACAATCGTTATCGGTGGTGGCGGTTTAACAGGTGTAGAGCTTGTTGGTGAAATCGTGGATAACTTCCCGAAGATCGCAGCAAAACACGGTGTTAACTTTGCTGACCTTAAAATTAAACTTGTTGAAGCTGGTCCGAAAATCTTACCAGTACTTCCGGATGTACTTATCCAACGCGCTACTGAAAGTTTAGCAAAACGTGGCGTTGAATTCATTACTAGCACTCCTGTAACGGGTGTTGATGGTAACGTCATCTCTCTTAAAGATCGCGAACCAATCGTTGCCAATACGCTTATTTGGACAGGCGGGGTAGCTCCACTTCCAATCGTAGGCGAGTCTGGTCTTGAAGCAGACCGCGGTAAAGCTACGATTAACGAATTCTTACAATCTACATCTCATGATGATGTATTCGTAATCGGTGATGCATCTGTAGCATTACCAGGTGATGGCGGACGTCCACTATATGCACCAACTGCACAAGTTGCATGGCAAATGGGTGAGTGCGCTGGATACAACTTATTTGCACAATACAAAAACCAAGAGATGAAGTCTTTCTCTGCAATTAACTCTGGTACACTTGCAAGCTTAGGCCGTAAAGACGCTGTTGCGACAATCGGTGCTAGCAACACACAACTTAAAGGTCTTCCTGCAACACTTATGAAAGAAGCGTCTAACATTCGCTATCTTACACACATTAAAGCGCTATTCGGCTTAGCGTATTAATATTTCAAGGGCATGAATCAATAGTAATATTGAGTTCATGCCCTTTTTGTGTCTACATATGACTTAAGATGAAGTGAACACCGGGTGTTTCAGCGATAAATTTTGATGGAAGAGTCGGGGGACGGAAGAAACAGCCGAAGCGACGGAAAAGGTAGTGTGACAATTAGTAAAGATTCGAAAAGGTTGAGAACAATCATGAGGTATTTTTTATTTAAACGATCTATCAAACTGCCTGACCAGAAACTGGCGAAAAGTGTGGATAAAGCCCTAACGATATATAAGCCAGACACAGCGATAGCGGATCCTGTAAGGTAAAACAATTAGATTTAAAGCTATCCAGCTTCCGACGCTGGAAACACCAATACTAGACAATAATATAGCCGGATAACGCCACATTTCTATTAATTTATTTACGCCCATATAAATTCCTCCTTGTAGTTATGACAAGTAACTAAAACAAAAAAATCCCACCCCCAAGACGATTTGTCTTTGGGACGAGATTGTGAAATTTATACTCACGTGGTGCCACCTTAGTTCACTATTATGTCACCATAATAGCCTTTTCAGTACGGCATAAATACGTATGCTTATACTGTTTCTCTGTAACGGGAGTTCCCGTCGCACCATCATTCAAATAGAAATCCAATGCGCTACACCTAGGCTTGTTTCAATAATTCGCTCTTACCCGATTTTAGCAATCCGAGCTCTCTGGGAAGAACAGCCTTATTTACTCGTTATCCATAATTCGGTAAGGTGTTTCTACGAATTTTAATATATTCCGATAAATACCTGAATTGTTCCGATAAACTTCTAAAACATTCCGATAAATTCAGAAATAATTCCGATATTTCACGAAAAGGTTCCGATATTCTTATTGAAGATAGGCTGTAAGCTCCGTTAAAAGTGATTGGCAAAGAATCACTGACTCTACTGTATGATTTTTTATTTCAAGAGAATGGTCAGCATTTTCTACAATAGTGAGCTCAAATGAAGAAAGTAGTCCTAATCTTTCTTTAGAATAATGAGGATCAGCAGTACCGATTGCTAGAAATGCCTGCTTTTCAAGCAAATTTTTCATCACATGATCAAGAGTCAGTAGGGGTGTCAAAAGCACATAACGAGAAGGAACAGATGACATTCGCTGCATATAAAAATCTGTGATCGGTAATGTCCCGAGTGATTTTCCTATGTATACAGCTTCGGTATAAGATTTTGTACTTAAAATATATTCCACAATAGGGTTTGCGGCATTATAAACCATTGCTGAAATAGCTTCTGGCTCCTGTTCAAATTGTTGCGAATCAAACGTATAGCATACTTGTACTACATCATAGCCAAGTTCTAGCATCAGCTCAGTTGAATAATAAAGAAGTGGTTTTTCATACGTATAGCCAGTGCCAGAGAACATAAAGCACACCCTGTCACTTTTGTTATCAAAGTGATGGTATGGAATATCATTGTATTGTTCTTTTCTTGGTTTGATTTTCATGGAAATAACCCCATTTATTTCTTTTTTTATTTTATAATCTAACTATAACAAGGGGGGGAGAAATTTATGAAGGCTGTGATTATTAATGAGTTTGGTACTTCTGATGTTTTAAAGTACGTAGAATGTCCAAAGCCGTCTATTTCAGCAGGGGAAGTATTAATACGTACGACATATACGAGTGTGAATTTTGCCGATATTAAAAATAGAACAGGCAATAAAGCAAAAGCAAATTTCCCAATGATACTCGGTTTAGATGTAGCTGGTGTAGTTGAAGAGGTTTTTGGTGAAAATAGTGCATTTAAAGTTGGGGATGTCGTTATTGCATTCCCAAAAGATGGAGCATATGCAGAGTATGTAGTAGCGAAAGAACAGCTTGTCTTCAAAGTTCCAAATGATGTCTCTTTGGAGAAGGCAGCTGCTGTGCCAACGGTTTTGTTTTTATCCTATCTCTTAACACATCAAATCGCTCCAATTCGTACAAACGATAGCGTACTAATTCATGCTGCATCTGGTGGTGCAGGGACAATGCTTATTCAAATGGCGAAAAAGCTAGGTGCTAAAAATATTATTGGCACAGTCAGTGATATGAAAAAAGCGACAATTGCCTATGAGCTAGGTGCCCATCATGTACTGACATACGATAATTTTAGTGCGCAAGTCAATGAATATACGGATGGTCAAGGTGTAAACATCATTTTTGACTCCATCGCTGGAAATATTACAGAAGAGAGCTTTCACTGTTTAGCTCCGTATGGTACGCTCGTGCAATTTGGAAATAGTGGTGGTAAAGCAGGTAATATAAAAACATCTGATTTACATAATAGCTGCCGCAATGTGAAAGGTTTTAGCCTAGGAACGACTCGAGCTTCCAAGCCAGAAATGCTACAACAAGTTACCGAGGAGATGTTTGCATTGCTGAGGGAAGAGAGCTTCCAAGTACCTGTTGCGAGGATCTTTAAATTAGAGGACATGCAGAAAGCCCATGATTTGATGGAAAGTCGCCAGCATCAAGGGAAAATATTAATTAAAATATAAAGTAATTAAATCCAAATGTAGATATAAAAAAGATGACTCTGATATTGTAGAGTCATCTTTTTATATGGGCATAGTTAGTGTTATTGCTTGTCTAGTTCATTGATTTTTTCATATATACGCCGTTTGCGATAGAGCATAATTCCTGCTTCAGCAACATCTTGAATCATTCCTTTATTTGCATAGGCACCGAAAATCATCCCAGCTACCGGAATCATTTGAAACAGCTTTTTCCAGCCGAATTGATCGCGATACGTAAAAAATACTTCCTGCCAGCCTTGCAGTTGTGAAATCATATCCTCCGCTGCATGATTCGTCGTATGCATAGAAGAAAGCTCTTTCAATATAGCTTCTTTGCCGACAATATCAGCTGAGGAGAATTGGAGACATTTAACGATGAAAATTCGTTCCATTTTATCGTTTGGGTTATAGCCGTGAATGATTGCAATCTCTTGCAATGTTTTTAAAGCCATTCCTAAAATAAAAGGAATGTCTATAGCTAGTGTAAAGATACCACCAAAGCCGGTAGAAGCACCTTGTACTGTTGCTAATTTTACGCGTTCATTTTGAAGCTTGTCACTTAGAGCAATCATATCCTCCAAAGGAATTTGTCCTATATCAGATATAGCACAAATATCATGAAAAGAAGAATTGTTACGTATGTTCTGCAGCATAGCCTGTTCATTAATTAAGTATTGCCCACCTGATTGAATATAGCTCCCTAATTCATCAACTAGTAATGCTATCTTCTTTTGAAGAAAGGCAGGTGTCATCTTATCTAAGAGTTTAAACGGAATGCGACCTAATTTCTCCCAAAACCACAAGTCCTTTTGATCTTTCTCCCACGCTTGAATTTCTTGCAAATGCTTTTCTAATTGCTCGAGATTCTCCATTTTGTCTATTCCCCTTATATGTGCATTTAGTATAAATACGAGAAGAATTTTAAAAGGTTTCGAATGATTGCCAAACTGTTGCAAGTAACGCGATACTTTCTTGGATTTGCTCAAGGGAAAGCCCACCGTAGCCTATAATGACCATAGCCTGTTCAGAGTTGTGCTGATAGGAGGTTGAACATGGGTAGACTTGGATACCTTCCTCCTGCGCAAGTTTAATCGCCTCCTGTTCAGAAAGTCTTTTTGGTAACTTCATAACGATGTGTAGTCCTGATTTTTCACCAATTACTTCGAATTCATTCGAAAAATGGGCGTTAATAGCTGCTAGTAATGTCTGTTGCTTTTTACGATAAATAGTGCGCATTTTGGCTAAATGCTTATCGAATAAACCTTGAGCAATAAAATCGGCTAACACAAGCTGATCTATTTTGGAGACAACGGATTTTTGTTCTTGATTAAAATGAGTAAAAGCTTCGACTAACGATTTAGGCAAAATCATGTAACTTATGCGCAGCGATGGGATAAGCGTTTTGGAAAAGGTTCCGAAATAAATTACGCGTTGAAGCTGATCCATTTTTGCTAAAGAGGGGATAGGGAGCCCCTTATAACGAAATTCTGAATCATAGTCATCTTCAATAATATATGCTTTTTCAGTAGTAGCCCATTGCAGAAGTGCCGCACGCCGTTCAACAGGCATAACCATGCCTAGTGGAAACTGGTGTGCGGGTGTTGTGTATAACATGTGGATTGATTTTTTCGGTATAGTAACCCCTGAGTTATCAACAGGAATTGCATGAGTTGTTAGTCCACATTGTTGTAATGTTGCATGCACTCTTTTAAAGCCAGGATCCTCTAAGCCAACTTGTGCTTTTGGGCCAAAAAAGTGACATAGAGCTTGAAGCTGATTTTGTGTACCACTATAAATAAACACCTGTGATGCCTCACAAGTAACCCCTCTTGATCGTTCAACATAACGAGCGATTTCCGTCCGCAATATAGCTTCTCCTTGCCAAGGACTTGTCGTTAAATTATCCACATAGAAGTGCTTTTTCAACAGCTTATGCCAGCTGGAGAATGGAAAAGCCTCCTTATCCACATGTCCGTTATTAAAATCAAATTTTATAGTATATGTAGTAGATGCTTTAGCTGTGGATATGTGATGTTTTTGCTGCTGTTCCCATTCAAATTCAAAGGGCGCTATAAAATAGCCAGAGCGTTCCTTACTATAGATATAGCCTTCAGCTAGTAATTGCTCATAAGCTTCTTTAATTGTATGGACACTAACGTCAAGCGTTATTGCAAGAGTCCGTTTAGAAGGCAATTGCTCATCGGCCATCAGTTTTTTGCTTAAAATTACTTGTTTTATTTCTTCGTAAATTTGCACGTACTTCGGTGAATCTCCAGTAAATGAAATCGATAAATCCAAAATGTTGCACCTCCTGGTATGGTGTATTTTTTGAAAATTGGTTCTATCTATCATATCAAAATTATCGTTAAATATTGAAAAGGAGTGAAGAAAATGAATTTTATAGCATTAGAAAATGAGGTTGTATTGCTTAAGCCTTTAGAACATGATGATATGCAAGGGTTATTAGAGGCTGCAAGTTATCCAGAGATCTGGTCACATATGTCCACAACTATAGAAAAAATAGACGATGTGAATAACTTTGTGGATAAGGCATTACTAACAAAACGAGAAAAAAACGAGTTCCCATTCGTAATTGTGGATAAAAAATCTGGACACATCATCGGTTCGACTCGATTTATGGATATTGATGAAACGCATAAACGGCTTGAAATAGGAACTACATGGATTTCACCTGCTTTTTGGCGTACAGCTATTAATACGAATTGCAAATATTTATTACTACAATACTGCTTTGAGGTATTAAATATACAGCGTGTGCAAATTAAAACTGATCATGAAAATGTGCGTTCACAAAGGGCAATTGAGCGTCTAGGAGCAATAAAGGAGGGGGTCTTACGTAATCATATGGTGCGTAAGGATGGTACAACTCGTAATACTGTGATGTACAGTATTACTCTACAAGAATGGCCACGAGTGAAAAAGCATTTGCAGCAGTTGCTAATTGACGCTACCGAGAAATAGGGATAAAGAAATTATTATACTTAAAAAGAATGGTCATTAGTCGACCATTCTTTTTTTATAAATATATCCTACTACAATCCAAGTTACTATTGACCATGCGATGATAGTAGCTATTGGAATAATGACGTCCATTGTTGTGTATGTGCCTTCTAGAGCTTCTCCTAATACTACCAATTGGGAACTTGGTAACCATTCAGCAATCTTGAATATCGGACTAGCAGAAGATAGAGCTAGTACAAGAGGACCAAATGAGAAAATTAGGATAACAGGTAGTACAATAAGAGATCCTTCCATAATCGTTTTGGCGAATAATCCACATAATGTTCCCATTGCAATATAGAACACAGTTGAAACTATTAAAGCGATAGCTAAGATGAAAAGATTAGCCGGGTTATAGCCAACGATGAAAATAGTCAATGCTACGATTACTACCGTAATGATAAAGACAAACAAGCTTTTACCAATTAAAATATCGCCAAGTGAAGCAGGGGAAAGCATTAAACTGCGAAGCGTATTTTTTTCTTTCTCTTCAGCAATTAGACAGCATTGTACATAGGAAGTCACCATAGAAAATGCAATATTAATTGAAAGGAAATAGGTTGCGATAGTAGCTGAGCCCGTTTTACTATATAAAAATGCAAAAAAAAGTGGCATAAATACCATAATGGATACCGCATAGTTACGTGAAAATTCCTTATAATCCTTCATTAAAATAGCTTGAATACGTGTCATTGAAAGGTTCATACTAAATCACTCCCTGTTATTTGCATAAAAATATTACCTAGTGTCGGCTCGTTTGTATAAATGCGAGAAACTTCGTTCGATTGCATCCAATGAAACAGTTTTTCTGCATCCTGATTTCCATTTTGAATGACTTCGCTAGCGCCATTTTTTAGTTCAACTGTAATAGACTCATCACCAAACTCTTTTTTCAAATCTTTTGGCGAACCAATTGCTCTAATTTTACCTTTATGTAAGAAGGCGACACGATCACAAAGTATTTCTGCTTCACTCATATCGTGTGTTGTTAAAAATATTGTAGTACCCATCTCGTTTAGTTTACGCAAGCCGTTATAAATATGTTGTGTATTAACGGGATCGAGTGCAGAAGTTGGTTCATCTAAAAATAGTAGTTCTGGTTTATGCATGATGGCACGTGCTAGCGTAACACGTTGCATCATTCCTTTAGAAAGCTGACTAATTTTCTTTTTACGATCACCGTATAGGTTAACAAAATCCAAAGCCTCTTTGACGGCTGATTTAGGTAATTGATATAAATTACTGAATAGTAATAAATTCTCCTCGATTGAAAGTCGTGTATATAGTCCGCTATTATCTGTTAAAATACCAAAGCGTTTACGATTGTTACTTTGTTTCATCTCATTTGCTGGGCGGCCAAACAATAAAACGTCGCCATCAGTTTTTTCAGTTTGTGCTGTTAATATTTTTATTGTAGTCGTTTTTCCAGAACCACTAGGTCCAAGAAAGCCGAATATTTCTCCTTTTTGAATGGTAAAGGAAACATCCTGTAATGCTGTTTCCTTATTAAACGTTTTTTTTAAATGCTGAACATCAATCACTGCGTTCATTTGAAAACCTCCCTGTGTTGTTGTTGATGTCTCAACTATAAGGGACAATGAAGATAACAACATTAAATTACAGGTGAAAGGCGGTGAAATGACCATTAGCGGAGAAATATTTCAGCTGACAGGAGTCGTTTATTTCCTGGGAAATCTACTAAATTCCGAGTATTTCCTTTAAATCTGCAAGCTTATTTTTCGACAAAGGTACTACGGTCTTTTCAGTGCTATTCAGGGCTAAGCTGTAGCTATTGCGAGTCCACGTAATGATTTCCCGTACCTTTTGTAAGTTAACGATATAAGAGCGATGACTTCTAAAGAAGCCGAACGGTGTCAATTTTTGTTCAAGCTCATTTAGCGACAATGTACATGGATAGGCTTCACCTGTAACATACAGTGAAACAACATCCTCAACGCTTTCGATATAATCGATTTCAGGGGGATTAAATAAAATGATCTTATCGTTCTTCTTTGTAGGGATTTTATCAAGTCGAATCGGTGCACTTTCAAGAGAGGGAGAAGCTAGTTCTGTCTCATCTTCTTTCACATCTAATGCATGTAAGCCCATTGCATCTAGTCTATGTATTTCTGTACTCGAAACGATTAAATTCTCGAAATTGTTAGATAGTAAAATGACTGTTTTATTTTGCTTTTGAAGGACACCCAATAACTGAATGGCTTTTTGTTTGGAAAATTCATCCAGATTTTGGAGGGGTTCTTCTAAAACTTGTATCGGTGCCTGATTAAGATATGTATTCAGTAATTTTAAGCGTTGCTTTTCGCTATTTGAAAGCTTGCTAATTTTCATGCTTTTTTGCTCCGTTAAAGCGAACAATGCTAATACATCCTCCATCTTTTCAGAAGAAGCATTGAAAAGCTTTAAGCAAAAGTTGATGTATTCTCGAACCGTCAGTCGCTCATACAGGGCATTTTCACGAAAATGTGTATACGTATTGCTTTGCTTCGCAAACCACTGGATTAAAGTATGTATTTTTGACACATCCGTATAGATGCCAATAATAATGCCAGGCTGCATAGATAGGTGGAAGTTTGGATAAATTACATTTCCTCCTTCTATATAAGGATCAATAATCATGCTTTCATTTTGATTCATTACTAAGTCCACCCTTACTTCATTTAATTTCGAAAAATTGCGAGATTTCGTTTTGTGCCTGTAGATAACTTTTATAACAATAGTTTGAATTATTGCAGTCCATAAAACCATGCTGACCTAGATATTGACTCGTATGAACAAGTGGTAATGTATCGAGTGTTTCTTTTAATACATGGACATTAAAACTTTTCTCATCACTGGGTAAAATGACGAGTGTCGGACAAGAGGGGATCACATCCAGGTATTGTCGAATGCGTGAACCATAAACGCAAACGATTCCTTGTAATGGCAATGTTGATAATCTCCAAGCTAATGTTGCACCCACGCTAAATCCGATTAACAGCACTTCGTCATAATGTGAGCTAGCCTCCAATACTTTTTCGGTTAGTTGTTCGAGGGGAGCATCAAAGCCAATTTCATTTATGAAATAATCATAAGCCTGCTGTTCTTGTTCATATGGGAATATTCTATTGTCTGAATATAAAGTAATGCACTCAACAATAGTGTTGGCGTTACTATATGACTCAGCTTGCATTTTTATAAAATTGTTGACTCCATAAATCTCATGTAATATAAATACTTTCCTTTTCATTTTGACCTCATTTTGTTTTTTCCAATAGTGTATCAAAAAGTAATCATATAGTATATTTTAGAAAATTTTAGTCTATAATTTGTTATTTTGAAATAACTATTTAACAATTGATGAATTTTCCTTACATAAAAAGTAAAAAATCCACGCAGACTTTTGTGGCTATTGATTTGACCACAGAAAGCGAGGCGGATTTTTCTATTGATATAAGTCTTTATTTTAAAGCTTTAGACATAAAACCCTTCATTTCGGTACTAAGCGTACTAAGCTCGTCAATAATTTCACTAAAGTCCTGAACAAGTTGTGCCTGTTCGTTTGTGGCGCCATTTATTTGAGTCATATTTTGCTTTAAACTCTCAAGATTATGATTGATGCTTCGAAGAGAGGATTCGATGTTATCGGTAGCAGTAGATGTTTCGGTAGAAAGCTTGCGAACTTCTTGTGCTACTATATTAAATCCAGCACCATGTTGGCCTGCTCGTGCCGCCTCAATCGATGCATTTAATCCGAGGAGATTTGTTTGACGAGAAATATTTTTTATTAAATCGGTAATACCATTTGTTTTTTCTGCGTCCTCTAAAGCGAATTGGGTCTGTTTATTAATTTCCTCACTAGTTGCGGCTAGCTCCTCCGAATGAGAGGCAATTGTATGTAATTTATCCTGCAGGTTTTGGATAATGTCATTCATAGTAACAATATATTTCTCCATTTGTAGAGAATCGTCAATAGGTATTCCAAAGGCTAGCGCGCCTACGATTTGCCCATTTTCGCGAACAGGAAAAGAAAATGCGTTAAATTCCACTCCATAAAATTCTTTTGGTACAGGTTCATCAGTACTTTTGCCTTTAAGTGGGAGATGTAAAATTGCATCACCTGGGAGAATTTTTTGTCCAATTTTATAACCAGAATCTATCCGTTTCCCAGGTAAATAAGCAATAATACTCTCACTCTCTTTATCTACTAATCCAATCATGGACTCGCCTTTCATAGCTAAATGAATGTAAGGTAATGACGCTGATAATGCTTCAATAATATTCATAGTAACCTCCTCAGTATATGTAAGCTTTGTAATAATCTCGTTTTTTGCAAAAACGTAATTTCTGGAAAGTAATGCTTCTTTAATTGTATGAAAAAAAGAAAAGGATAAAAAGACTATCTTAATACCATAATCCTTTTAAATTGTACGAAATTAAGGTTTTATAATTAATTTGCTTGAAAGGGATTGGATTTAAAAAAACAATATTGCAGGTTATTAAAAGAGTCAAGTAAATCATCTAACCATTCGCAAATGAATTAAGCAGCACCTGATGGAAATAATAAAGTAAAAACTTTGCAAATGTTGTGGCGTTTAAAATGAGCGGGATTTCTGTATGAAGGAAATAAATCATGATGCTGATGTATGATTTTATTACTATAAATTAGAGTGACATGCTAGAGGATACATGCTCTTGGAGAAGCGGCTCAGCGGACGCCCCCAGGAAAGTAGCAGCCGGAACGGAAATCAATCTCTCGATTTGCAAAAGAGCGTCCTTCATTTTTTTAAATAAATAAGTACCTAATGCAAAAAACTTCATTAAATATTTATATTTTCTTTCGCAAAGCTTAACATAGCTTTCTCTTTTTTGGACAACCTAAACTAGAAATAATAGCATGAGGTGATGATCATGAAAATAGAAAGGTCGTCCGAATGGGAAGAAGGCTTTATCAATAAACTAAATCATCTTGAAAAGTGGGATAGCTGGACATTGTACAAGATGAATTATGACATTGTGAAAATGAAGTTAATTACTGATTTCACAGGTTTACAGGCGACAAAGTATTTACCGAATTTAAAGCCACTTACACACCAGTTGGAAGCGGCAGAAACAGTCATTGAACGTATGAATGGAAAGGCGATTCTAGCTGATGAGGTAGGTCTTGGTAAAACAATTGAAGCAGGTTTAATTTTAAAAGAATATCTGATTCGAGGACTCGTTAAAAGAGCGTTAATATTAGCTCCAGCATCTCTTATTAATCAGTGGATTGAAGAATTAAATATTAAATTCCACATTCCAGCAATAGCTTATAAAAAAAATGTGTCGATTGAGCGCTATGATGTCCTTATTATGAGTATGGATACAGCGAAGAAGAGTCCTCACAAAGAGCGCATTTATGAGCAGAATTACGACATGATTATTATCGATGAGGCACATAAACTAAAAAATCATAAAACCCAAATTTATGAATTTGTACAAGGCTTAAAGAAAAAGTTTTGTTTATTATTAACGGCAACACCGATTCAAAACGATGTTTTTGAATTATTTTATCTTATTTCTTTACTTAAGCCTGGTCATCTTGGCAATTATGATACATTTCAATCTGCATTTTCGGCAAGCAAGCATGATTTAGAGCATAATGATTATTTAAAGGAATTAGTGAATCAGGTGATGGTGAGGAATAGGAGGGAGGACACGGGCATTGAGTGGACAAATCGCCGTGTTCAAATTGTCCCTATTCGATTTACGAAGGAAGAAGAGGAAGTTTATAATCTGCTCGGAACGCTTCAAAATACAGGCTCTTTTTCAATGATTACATTGCAGAAGGAAATGTGTAGTAGTAAAGAGGCAACAGCCTTGACGTTATCTAAAATGCTTGAAGACAATGCACAATCACAAGAAATTGAAGATATACTAGCAAAATTAATGGCATTAGAAGTGAATTCAAAGGCGAAAAAGACACTAGAAATAGTCGAACAGGCCAAGGATAAAGTGATTATTTTTACAGAGTATAGAGCTACTCAAATTTATTTACAATGGTATTTACATTCTAACGGTATTACGAGTGTCCTGTTCAACGGTAAATATAATAAAAGCAAACGTGATTATATGAAGCATCTTTTTAAGGAAAGGGCGCAGGTTCTAATCGCAACAGAGGCAGGCGGTGAGGGGATTAACCTTCAATTTTGTCATCATGTCATTAACTATGATTTGCCCTGGAACCCTATGAAGCTAGAGCAACGGATTGGTCGTGTGCATCGTTTAGGGCAAGAGCATGATGTTCATATTTATAATCTCGCTATAGCCAATACAATTGAAGAGAATATATTAGCATTACTTCATACGAAAATTGATGTTTTCGAAAAGGTAGTCGGCGACTTAGATGCGATTCTATCTAACTTTAAAGAATCTGTATAGTGTAAGGGAGAAGGACTATGTATCCACAGCAAGTTCATAGTTATTTACGAGAATTTTTTAATGAAAATGATTGCCCTATTTTAAGGGAAGATCAGCATTATCTCACGGTACAATTAACAGTTGATATTGATAAAAGAATAATGAATCGCCCTTTTTATTGGCAATACGTAGAAGCAACAAATACTGAGGCAAATCCAGCCCAAGTAACTTTCATTACAGATCAAACGGCATCAGCTGGGAGCCTTTATGGCGAAGCTATTCATTTCGGTTCTCCGAGAATGAACCAGCTTTTTCAAGCAACAAGGGAGCTAGGAGCTTATGTTCAGCTTTTTGAGAAGGTGGATACCGCAATAGGGCAAGTTATCCTTACGCCATGGTTAGGTGTTAATTTTAAAGTGTCATATTGCTGCGACCAAACGAAAGAAATGCTTTATTCATTGGGTATAAACTTGCTAACTGGGGTCATAAAAGAGGATTTTCAAGAAACGATATGTACATCCGATTTTGACACTGTTCCAGCAGATAATGCTTTTCATGTTCAATTTATTATAAAGCCCCTTAGAGCACTTGAAAGATTAAATGCTACTATTGAAAAAATAATTGAACAAGATGATCATTCATGGGCTACTGAAGCCAAAAAACGATGGCAACGTGATCAGCGGGTACTCGATTATTTTTATGAAGAGGAAGATGACAAACCCGAATGTTATGATGTTGAAAAGAAGGCATTAGAGGAACAATACGATACAAAAATTAAAATAGAAATTATTAGTGGTGGAATATTTTATCTTTATTAAACAAGGAGCTGTCCTATTAGAAGGGACAGCTCCTTGTCATTTAATCTTCTTCAAAAATACTTTGTAGTTGCGCCAACTTATTATCCCAAAACAAATCAAAGTACTGTAGCCAGTCTTCAATCTCTTTTAGTTTTTCGGCATGTAATGTGTATATTTTTTCTCGTCCCTTTTTTTGGGCAGAGACTAGCTCAGCTTGTTCTAAAATTTTTAAATGCTTCACGACAGCAGTTCGGCTAATAGAAAAATTTTCAGAAATAAGTGAGATCGGTTTATCACTTGAGGCAAGTAGCTGTAGGACATGACGTCTTGTTGGATCAGCGATTGCTTGAAAAACATCATGCTTTACAGCAAGCGGTGTCATTGTGATTCTACAACTTCTTTTAATTTTTTGCCGATAAGCATTGTCCAGCCGCCATCCATAGTTGTACGAATAGCTTCAGCAGGCATGTTAGTTTTAGGAATGATATGTGAAGCTTCTTTCCAGCCACCATGAGTTAATGTAAACTCTGTTTGCTCACCAATTTCTTTCAGTTCAAAAGTGACAAACCATCCATCTGTATCCCATGCAAAACGAACAAAATGTGGAGCATCTACTTGTTCTACTCGACATGGTGAAGGGCCAAACGGTGATTGTATTGTAAATTCATGCCCTTCAACGGGCTTAAAATTGCTTGGCATAAGCCAAGAAGCAATCTTTTCAGCGTCTGTTACTGTTTCCCACACTTTTTCAATCGGTGCATTGAGTGTAACTGTTTTAACAATGTTCTCTAGTTTTTCAGTCATTTAAAATGAACTCCTTTATAAAAAAATGTAACCATAAGGTGTTATGAATATATAACACCTTATGGTTGCATGTCAATTATAATTACTTTGGATAAATTTTCACATCACGTCTTTTGGTGTAGTTGTACATATGTTAAAATTATTTTTATAATTTTCTGATTAAAAGGGAGGGTATTAAAGTGGTGAACATATCTGTCTTTTTATTAATGTGTATTTTATTAATTATTTTGCCTGGTCCGGATACGGCGATTGCAACAAAAAATACACTTACCGTAAGTAGAAAAGGGGGCTTACAGACTTTACTTGGTTCGTGCTGTGGATTATTGATTCATACATTTGCAGCAGTTATTGGACTTTCCGCGATTATTGTAAAGTCAGCATATGTATTTGCCATTTTAAAATACGTCGGAGCGGTCTATTTATGTTACTTAGGTATTAAAACTTTATGGGCATTACGAACAATACGTACGCAGCCTCCTGTTGTGCAAGATGAGGCCCAAATTGATCATAAATATTCGCAGCAATCATGCTTTAAGCAAGGCTTTTTAACGAACGTAACAAACCCGAAGGTGGCTGTATTTTTTCTCACATTTTTACCTCAGTTTGTAGATGGCAAGAGCGGTACATTTATACCGTTTCTTATGATGGGACTTATTTATACGGCGTTAACAGGATTTTGGTTTGTGTTTTATGTTTACTTATTGGATAAAATTAGCGCATTTATGAAAAAGCCAAGGACGAAAGCTGTAATCGAAGGATTGACAGGTGCAGTGTTAATTGGCTTTGGCATTAAATTGGCATTAGAAAAAGCCCATTAAGGGCTTTTTTTTGCGGCTAAATTTTTGGGGAAAATTTATTTTAGTAGTAGGGATCACTTTCTAAAAATAAAAACTTCACGGATAAATATCCCGTGAAGTACTTTATATCCAGCTAGAAGAACAAGAAGCCAATGCTAATAATAATGCCGGTGAAGATTAAAATGAATAAACAGAAGCCCATTATATCTCTAGCCTTTAAGCCAGCAATTGCAAGGGCTGGTAGTGCCCAGAACGGCTGAATCATATTCGTCCAAGCGTCACCCCACGCGATTGCCATGGCAGTTTTAGCATAGTCGGCACCTAAAGTGGTTGCAGCGTCTAGCATAATAGGAGCTTGTACCGCCCATTGCCCACCGCCTGATGGTATAAAGAAGTTAACAAGTCCTGCAGAGTAAAATGTAAACAAATAGAAGGTATGTTCATTAGAAATATTGACGAACCATTCTGAGAATACAGCAGCTAAACCAGAAGCGGTCATCATACCCATAATCCCTGCATAAAACGGAAATTGAAAAACGATGCCTGTTGTTGTTTTAATAGCATCTTGTGCAGCAGCAAGGAAACGCTGTGGTGTCCCGTGGAAAATGATCCCTAACACAATAAAAATCGTATTGATCACATTTAAATCAAGAACAAAGCCTTTCGTCATAAAATGATGTACTAAAAATACGAGTCCAATAATAGCAATTAAAATCGTTAAAATATAACTTCTTTCAGAGCGGCTAGCAAAGTTATTTTCAGGTTTAGGCAACGCTGTTTTTTCCTCTACTAATAAAGTAGGGTCAACCTCAACCGAGTCTTCTTCTTTTGGCATCATCCAACGATTAAAGAAAGGTAAAGTGAAAACGATCACAATAACTATAAATAAGTTATACGTTGAAAATAATGTAATGTTTGTTGGGATGATCCCCATAATATCCGCAAACTTATGACCTTCAGTAGCTATGGATAACGGAATTGAGCCAGCTAATCCACCGTGCCAAATAACAAAGCCTGAATAGGCACTAGCAATTAATAAACGATAATCAACTTTTTTAACATGCCGAGCAATTTCCTTTGCAAATAGGGCACCAATGACAAGTCCGAAACCCCAGTTAATCCAGCAAGCGATTAGCGATACAAATGTAACAATAATAATGGCCATACCGGGTGTTTTTATTTTACTTGCAATGGCTGCTAATCTTTTTTTAAAAACGGGACTATTCGCTAAAATATGGCCTGCAGCTAAGACAATCACCATTTGCATTGTAAATTCTAGTAAACTCCAAAAACTACCTCCCCAATATGTCACCATATCGAGTGGAGAAGCATCTGTTAATGCAACCCCTAATAATAACGTTAATACTGTGAGTATAGTGACAAAAATGTATGGATCAGGTAAATATTTTTCCATGATAGCATTTGAAATTCTTGTTAACGTTTTCATGTTTGAAATCCCCTTTCCTTTTCTGCCATCCCTTATGGCTAATTGTACATAGGGAAATGAATAAAGAAAGATAAATCGGTAATCAAGCACAATAAAATGAACGTAATGTAGAAATAAACGGATGATTACTATTGCGGAATATAACTGTGATTAAAATCATAACTAAGCCTTATGGCTATTATGTTTGATCCACGTGTTTTTAAGAAGAAGGATAAGTAGAAAATGAGGAGAATCTATTACTAAATAGAGAGTTTTGGAATATTTTTTATAACAAATTAGAATAAATGGAGGGGTATCTAAATGGAGTTGCGGGATTTAAAAGCTTTTATGACCGTTGTTGAACATGGGAGTTTTTCAAAGGCAGCTAATGAATGCTTTATGTCACAGCCTTCATTAAGCAAAAGCATTAAAAAGTTGGAGAATGCTCTTCATGTAGAGTTGTTAAACCGATCTACACGTAATATAGAATTAACAGACGCTGGTAGTATTGTTTATAAACAAGGACAAAAAATAATACGTTCTGTACACGATTTACATATATTATTGGATGATTTATCGAACATCAAAACAGGTACGATTAAATTAGGAATTCCGCCACTAATTGGCACACTATTTTTCCCTGAAATTGCTCGAAAGTTTCATAAGCAATATCCTAAGGTGCATTTAGAGCTTGTGGAACGGGGAGCTAAAATGATCGGAACGTTAGTAGAAAATGGCGATGTTGATATGGGAATTGTCGTTATACCTACTGATGAAAGGAAATTTTCTGTCCAATCATTTGTGGAAGATCAATTTTTTGTCTTTATCAATGAGTCCCATCCACTAGCTCAGCAAGAACATATTCGATTACAAGATTTAAAAAATGAAACATTCATTATCTTTACAGAGGAATTCACATTACATGATTATGTTATTAAATCATGTAAAAGCGTAGGATTTACACCAGTAGTCGGCTATAAAAGCTCGCAATGGGATTTGATAGTGGAGCTAGTATCCTCGAACCTAGGGGTGACTCTTTTACCATATTCAATTGCCGCAAAGCAGACGAACAGGAATGTCAAAATTATACCGTTACTTAATTTTGACATGCCATGGCGTTTAGGCGTTATTACGAAGAAAAATACTTATCAATCCTTTGCATTAAAGCAACTACTCCATACAATACGTTCTGAAAATTGATATATGCACTTTTAGAATAAATAGTATTCTAATTTATTCCTTTACTTATAAAACGGTAGTAAGGTAGAATTTTTCTTAATAAACGAGAAATTTTAGGGGGTTTCGATATGGGGAAGGGGAAAGTGTGGAATTCGTTTGAGGAGGCCGTCGCCGACATTAAAGATGGAGATACGTTAGCAGTAGGGGGTTTCGGGCTATGTGGAATCCCTGAAAAATCTATTGCATCGCTAGTTCAAAGGGGAACAAAGGACTTAACGGTCATAAGCAATAACTGCGGTGTGGATGATTGGGGTTTAGGTCTTTTATTAGCAAATAAACAAATCAAAAAAATGATTGCATCCTATGTAGGTGAAAATAAAATTTTTGAGCAGCAATTTTTAAGCGGGGAGCTTGAAGTAGAATTGACACCACAAGGTACGTTAGCGGAGCGCATGCGAGCTGGTGGAGCTGGGATTCCGGGTTTTTACACAGCTACTGGAGTCGGAACACCCATCGCTGAGGGGAAAGAAGTAAAGGTTTTTGATGGCAAGGAATATATTTTAGAAAAAGGTATTGTCGCCGACTTTGCACTAGTCAAAGCATGGAAGGCGGACAAGCTAGGCAATTTAGTTTTTAGAAAAACATCACGTAACTTCAATCCACTAGCTGCAATGGCAGGAAAAATTACGATTGCAGAAGTAGAGGAAATTGTTGAAGTTGGAGAGCTAGATCCAGATCATATCCATACACCTGGTGTGTTCGTGCAGCGGGTTTTACTAGGTGGTAATTATGAGAAGCGTATTGAGCGTTTGATGATAAAAAAGGGGGATGCGTAAATGGCTGATACAAGACAAAGAATAGTGAATAGAGCAGTAAAAGAAATACAAAATGGCATGAACGTCAATTTAGGTATTGGTATTCCAACGCTAGTGGCCAATGCAATCCCGTCTGACTATGACGTCCTTTTACAATCAGAAAACGGGCTTCTTGGCATTGGTCCATACCCGGCAGAAGACGTGGTCGATCCTGATTTAATTAATGCAGGTAAAGAAACGGTCACTGCAGTTCCAGGTGCCTCCTTCTTCGACAGTGCCGAATCATTTGCCATGATTCGTGGAGGCCATATCGATCTGGCTATTTTAGGTGGCATGGAAGTATCTGAAACGGGGGACCTTGCGAACTGGATGATTCCAGGGAAAATGGTGAAAGGTATGGGAGGTGCCATGGACCTTGTAGTCGGGGCGAAAAGAGTAGTCGTCGTGATGGAGCATGTCAATAAAAACGGTGAGTCAAAAATAAAAAAGCAATGCGAGCTGCCTTTAACTGGAAAGGGCGTGGTGCATAGATTAATTACAGATTTGGCTGTTTTCGATTTTACAGATGAAGGGATGCAGCTTATAGAATTAGCAGAGGGTGTCACGGTAGAGGAAGTAAAAGAGAAGACCGCTGCTTCTTTTAGTGTTGCTTTAACAGTATAAATTAAATGAAACCAGTTCTTTTGATAGAGCTGGTTATTTTTTATTAGGAGTAGCAACAAATGAATATACATGAATTAAAGTACGATATTATAAAGCAATTTAGCAAGAGCTCTGTTAAAGATAGACCATTCATTGTCGCGATTGATGGATTAGGTGGTGCAGGCAAGTCCACTGTAGCTAACAAACTGGCGAAGGAGCTACAATCGATTTGTGCTGTAGAATTAATCCATATAGATAATCATATCGTAGAAAGCAGTAAACGTTATAATACTGGCCACGCAGAATGGTATGAATACTATTATTTACAATGGGATGTTGAATTGATTAAAAATAATATGTTGTTACCCTTACATAAAAACAAGTTACAATTCCGACTACCATTTTATAATCAATCAGCAGATACCGTTAACGATAGAAGAATAAAATTAGAAACGAATAGTATTCTTGTGATCGAGGGAGTATTCCTTTTGAGGCATGAATGGAATAACTTTTATGATTATCGTTTATTTCTAGATATCCCTCGAACAGTTCGAAAGGAAAGAGTATTACAAAGGGATTCCTATATTGGAGATTTTCAAGAACGGCTAAATAAGTATCAAAGAAGATATTGGCCAGCTGAGGAGTATTATTTAGAAAAAGAAAATCCGTTAGCAGCTGCAGATAAAATTTGTGATTTTTTAAAGTAGAAATGTCGCTTCACGGGTATTTACATGGATTTCGCGGGTATTTCGGACGAGCATGAACGTTTCTTTTGATTTTTCAGACTATTGGCTGTTCTCTAGCTCTATTTTTCCGTTATACAATGATGGTAAAGGAGGGAATTAATTATGAGACAACAATGGTCAGATGATTTTCAGGTGGCACAGGTACGTGTAGCAAGACCGACTGATAAAATAAAGGAAATTGAAGAATTTTATTGCGAAGGCGTGGGGTTAGAAAAAATAGGCTCTTTTTCAGGGCATCGAGGCTACACTGGTATCATGATTGGTCTTCCGAATGCCAGCTATCATTTAGAATTTATAGAGCATATTGAAGGAAGTCCTTGCCCAGCACCAACAAAGGATAATTTGCTCGTACTATATATTCCAAAGCGTTCAACTATACAGCGTATTGCCGAACGCTTATTGCAAATGGGCTATCCTGAGGTGGAACCAGAAAATACATATTGGGCTGAAAAAGGCGTCACAATTGAAGATCCCGATGGCTGGCGTCTAGTATTAATGAACACAGAGGGGATTTAAATTCTTTTCAGCAGAATGTTTTAAGTACCGAAAGCATAGCGGCAGGTTCTATCTTTTATACCCTATGTGGTATTAAAATGCGACCTTTAATAGGGAAGGGTAGAAAAGGTATTCTATAGGAATTTTATTACAAAAACATTTATTTTAAGCAATTAAAAAGATACCCCTTCGTGTATACACGAGGGGGTATCTTGTCATTGAAATGCTCTAATGTCCTAAAGAAGCCTCTTGATGATAATGAGTAGCAGTAGATTCAATATCTAGCTGGGTATAATTTGCCCAATTAACCTTTTTAAAATCTTCCTCACTAAAGTAAATATTTAATAGTTCATTCATAGATTTGTCCCCATTTGGTTCTGTTAACGGAGCAGACCAACTAATAGCTGGAGTTTTAACACTAGGTAGCTTAGACAGCTCTGCAAATATTTTAGTGGAATCCTTTAACATTTGATTTTTCATACCTTTTTTCACATCAGTATCCTGAATAGAGATTGATACGGTACCATTCTTTTCTTCCACAGTGAATTTATTTTTAACGATAGCTCCCACTATATCTTCAACTGAAGTATTTTTATCGACAGCAACTTCCTTTGGAGCAGTATTTTTCCCGCAAGCTGATAATAAAAGTGTGGCTAGTAAAAATAAATAAAATAACTTTTTCAATGTAATAACCTCCCTTGTTACTACCATATATGCGCAAAATGGAGGAGAATTATACAAAAAGAAGATAGCTTTTTTCAAGATTAACATGGAGTTACATCCTCGTTTTAAGTGCGGTTCTCGATAAAGACCAGAAATAACAATAGGAGGTATTCAAAAATGAACTTTTCAGAGTTTAAAAACTGTCTTTTGACAATAAGTGAAATAATTTATTTTGATAACAATGAGTATCTTCGTGAAAAAACATCTAATCCGATTAAATTAAAAGAAATGATAGACATTGCTGAAAATTTACTTACAAATACAAAGAGTGAAGATGAGAAATACTTTCTAATGGGAACACTGGGGAACTTATATAGAATTTATGGAGAACCGCAAAAAGCCATTATTATTTTATCGGAATGCATTAGAATTGCCTGCGATCAGAAAGATAGCAATCGAGAAATCGTGTCATTAATACGCCTAGGGGAGGCAATTAAATATAACGGTAATCCAATAGAAGCATTAGAAATCTTCAACGGTGTTTTAGATAAATGTGAGGCAGACAATAATTTGTTATATGTGGACTTTGCCATGCAACATAGAGGAAAGTGTTTATTAGAATTAGGGAAAATTGCAGAGGCAGAAAAATGCTTTGAAGGAGCATTAAAGTTAAGAGAGCATAAAGGGGATGTATTACTTATTGAATCTACCCGACAAGCATTGAATTTTATAAAATAAAACGAAACACATTTTTATGTAAAAGGATTTATGGGGGGCAATTTATCCTTATAAGTTCATTTAAATCAGTATAATTTGAATACAGCTTACAAAAACTTGTAGTAAACGGAGACCGTCATTTATGATGGTCTTTTTTTATACGATAATCTTGTAAGCGTATACACTTTTAGCGGAGTTTTTTTCTTTTAACTATTGAATTGCTAGTGAAAACAATGTATAGTGAAGTGATTTGTCTGACGTCTGACTGTCTACATATTTTCAGTTTTAAAATATAAAGCTGTTATTCAAGTTTCAATAATGGAACATAATGAGTGAAAGAAGGATTTGTAGTTTCGGATATCGAACGCGCAAAAATTATTAATATAATTTATGGAGGAACTCATGAGATACTTAATATCCATTTGTGGATTGCTACTTGTTTTTGGTTTAGCTCTGTTAATGAGTAAAAACAAAAAAGAAATAAAATATAAAAACATAATTATTATGTTGATTATCCAATTTTTATTTGCAGCATTACTGCTAAATACAAAGTTTGGTTATGTTCTAATCAAAGGATTTACAAATGTATTTGATCATTTATTGTCTTACGCAAGTACGGGCATAACTTTTGTTTTTGGTGGTTTAGCGAATGAAGGGGAGTATTCCTTCTTCATAAATGTGTTATTACCAATTGTATTTATATCTGCATTGATAGGGATCTTACAGCATTTTAAAATTCTTCCTTTCATTATGAAATGGATAGGTTTACTTTTAAGTAAAGTAAATGGCATGGGGAAATTGGAATCATATAATGCTGTTGCGTCTGCAATGGTAGGTCAATCTGAAGTATTCATTACTGTAAAAAAACAATTAGATAAAATTAGTCCACAGCGAATGTATACATTATGCGCATCTGCAATGTCGACTGTTTCTATGTCGGTTGTTGGCGCATATATGACAATGATTGAACCAAAATATGTTGTAACAGCGATTGTGTTGAACTTGTTTGGCGGATTTATTATTGTTGCAATCATTAATCCGTATACAGTAGAAGAAAACGAAGATATTTTAAAAATTGAAGATGAGCAAAAGCAAACTTTCTTCCAAATGCTTGGAGAATATATCATGGATGGCTTTAAAGTAGCTATCATTGTAGGAGCTATGCTGATCGGTTTCGTAGCATTAATGGATTTAATCAATTCACTATTTGATATGATTTTAGGTATATCTTTCCAAGATATTTTAGGTTATATCTTTGCACCAATTGCTTTCCTAATGGGTGTACCTTGGGCAGAGGCTATTACTGCCGGAGGAATTATGGCAACTAAATTAGTAACGAATGAATTTGTTGCGATGAAAAGCCTTGGAGAAGCAACGAAGTCTATGAGTGCACATACAGTAGGTATTATTTCGGTCTTCCTTGTATCCTTTGCAAACTTTGCATCTATCGGTATTATTGCTGGAGCGGTAAAAGGTTTGAATGTAAGACAAGGGGATATAGTTGCTCGTTTTGGTTTAAAGTTGTTGTATGGAGCAACGCTCGTTAGTATTTTAACGGCTACAATTGTAGGTTTCATAATTTAATAAAAGTTGAACTGCACTCCAATGGATAGACACATCACACATCTATTGGGGGGCAGTTTTTTTATGATTAAAGTGCGTGGTTATTGCAATCATGGATGGCTAAATCGGTCCAACAACGTGAGGTGTTTTAACTTCTGCCATATAAAAAAGCCACTTTAAAGTGACTTAGAAAACTACAAAGACCACCGTCGTTAAGATAGTCATTTTGTTAAAGTAGTAGTGGAACCTTTTCGAACAAAGTGAATAAAAATGAGTAGTATTAATTGAAATAGTACAACAAATAAAAATACAATACCCAAAATAATGAAAGCTATCATTTTAAGTTCAGGAGTTTGAACTACCCCTGCAGAATCAACTGTTCTTAATCCAACAAATAATGCCCCAGCAGCAAAAATGAATAACCATACAATATTTAGGGCCCACCATATTTTCGTACCCAAAATAAATATCTCCTTTCTATTCTAAAGTCGAACGAAGACCAATAATCATTCTAAAATCAATACGCTGATTAATAAAAGGACTTTTGTTGATAAAATGCTCCGACTAATATTTTTCCTTCAATAGTGTAATTGTAACATTTTTACTTTTTATAGGAAATAAACTTTAGGTGGTGCAATCTCTCAGCCTTAAGATTAATTTCCTTATAATTCACAAAGATGATTAATTAATTAAATGAACAAAAACAAATAACCAATATCAGTCATGTTGATAAAAAAATCACCCTCCAATTAATTATGAAGGATGATTTGTTCAAAAGCCTTGTGGCTGTATGATTAAATAAAAAAAGCCGTGTATGGTCTATGTATTCTTTGATGTAAGTAAATTAAAATCGAAGTACAGATATAAAAGAAGAAACGGCATAAATTATTATACCAATACCGAAAAACATCAACTTCTTATTGATCTTTCTCAAATCACCCGATTCTTTTTTCATCGCTTTGTAAAACTTTATCGTCATAAACGTACCGCCCATCAATAACACAGCGCAACCGATAGGTGGAACGATGTCCAATCCTACGCTCTTACCCATTTCGATGGCCGCCACCGCTATAAAGTATATAAAGGCTGCAAACAAATAAAGAGCCTTTTCCTTCCTCTCTAATTTTCTACTTTTCTTTTTCTCCACTTTATACAAATGCTTCAAATCTTCTTGGGACACATACTGCGCAACGATGGCTTCTACTTGCTTCGCATATTGTTTTTGAACGTTGACCGTATAAAAAGCTTCGTATTCTTTAGACGATCGCTTTAAAATATCTTTGAATCCTATTTCAAACGGAATGTTACTTTTTTCTATGTGTTCGATAATTGCCAGGACAGTATCTTCTGAATGTCCGATTAATATTTTCTTTTTAAACAAACTAGCACCTCTACGAAATAAGTTAAAATACGCTTAATTATACTATTTCATTTGGCCCATTTTGTAATCCAAAATAATACATACTCTTTTAAACATCTGAACCTCAATCTATAATGCTTCCAACAAATTCCCCATAAAAAAATCTCCCATAGTTTTCACTATGAGAGATACTTCAAAGCCATGTGGCTATATGATTAAATTAAAAAGCCGCGTATGCCGTAGTTATTATAGAAAGTTTTAAACCACCACTCCTCAAAGTGGGTGTTCGCAGAAGCTTTCCTGCTTATCCTCATGCACCATGGTGTGAGGCCCGTCATTCCAACTCCAATAATAAAACTCCCTTTTACAGCTTAAAGGTTAAAACTTAATATTGTACGAACAATGCAGCCTTTAAGGATATAATAAGGCATGTTAAAAGAACTTGCAAGTAAGATGGTTTGTACAAAAAAGTCAATGGGCGAGTGTCCCAATTCAAATGTTTTCAAAATGAAATATCTCCAAAAACATGGAACCGATTCATACTTTATTCACAAATACGAACGAAAAATACGAACAGCCTTTACTTAGCAGGGCCGAGTATGTAAGATAAAGGGGCATATATAGGGTTTACCTAGAAAAAAAGTATAGGGAGGAAGCAGAAATGGCAGCTTATCCAAATTGTCCGAAATGTAATTCTGAATACACATATGAGGATGGAACAAACTTTGTATGTCCAGAATGTGCACATGAGTGGAGCACTGATGGAACGGAACAGGAAGCAGATACGCTAATCGTAAAGGATGCTAATGGCAATCTACTTGCGGACGGCGATTCTGTTACAGTTATAAAGGATTTAAAAGTTAAAGGTAGTTCTTCAACATTAAAAATCGGGACAAAGGTGAAGAGCATTCGTCTCGTTGAAGGCGATCACAATATTGATTGTAAAATCGATGGCTTTGGTGCAATGAAATTAAAGTCAGAGTTCGTTAAAAAAGCATAATTACTGTAAAAAGAGTCGTGAAATGAATCGCTCCAACTTGATGTTGGAAGGCCATTCTAAATCGGCTCTTTTTTATTTTATTCAGCGGATGTCTAGACGCCTACTGAATAAAAATAAGGCCCGGACGCAATTACGCCAAGGTAAAATTTATTTTAACAAAAATTAGTAATTACTGTAACATTTAGAAAAGATATGCGTTTTACTTGTGAAAAAACGAAATGAGGGAGATGGCATGGACAGACAGCGGAAAAACGAGCTAGAGCAACTTTATGAAAAATACGCGAAATCGTTATATTATTTTCTGCTGAAGATGTCTGGATCAGTACATATAGCGGAAGATTTAGTTCAAGAAACATTTGTGCGAGCCACGGTATCTTTGTCGTTTTATAAAGAAGAGGATGTGAGAGCATGGTTATTCAAAGTAGCACGGAACACGTACCTAGATGAATGGCGCAAGCAAAAGAGACGAAGGACAATTCCGTTCGCACACTTATTTTGGAAAGATGAAATGCTAAGTCCATATGGGTTACCAGAAGAGGATTTTTTAACGCAAGAAGTGGCACAAGATGTACAGGCGCTGCTGAAATTTTTGCCTGAAAATTACCGAACGATTTTATATTTACGTGAATATGAACAATTCACCTACTTAGAATTGCAGGAGGCACTAGAGCTTTCTGAGGGGCAGGTGAAAATACTTTTGCATCGTGCTCGCAAAAGGTTAGAAGAAATAGTAAAAAAGAATGGAGGTTTTCAACATGACTGAATGGTCGCAGGGGAATGAAAAAAAGATTCTAAGAAAATATCGTTTTACGTTAACATTTCGAGTGCTACGTATATTGCTAATATGCTTCGTTATTTATGCTCTCTATATAGCAGGGGTGTCCATCGTTTTTGAAAAAACGCGTCCTGATCTTAAGCATGCTTATAACTCTTTAATAGTACTTGAATGGCAACATCCAAATATTAAAGGTCAATACTCTAAGGGTTTGCCTGCAGAAATAACACCATTTCTAACACAAAAAATGAGTTATCCTCTTGAGAAACAGGTAGGAAAGGAAAAAGTAGTAGTTGGTGAAATGCGTGTTGAAAAATCAATATTAAATTCTAATTCATCTATGAGTATGAACTTAACGTCGATAAATACTTCACAACAATTTAATTTTAATTTACCAGAAGATCCTGTGACGGGAAAAGCAACCTCATCTCATCTTAACAATAATGTATGGAAGGCGTTAGAAAAGTTACCTGAGGGAGCTGTAGCGGAAATGGCATTTTCGACTTCAACATTTAAAGAGCCTAAAGATTTGGAAAAAATGCTTGCTCCGTACGATGTCCGAATCGTTTGGATGCCATTATATACAGGCGAGTTTAAATCCTTTGAACCAACCTCTTCTGACCGCATTAGTGGCACAATTACAATTAATGATAGAATCGGGCTATCAGGTGGCTTAACAGTTAGTGATGATTATTCACATATATCTGAAGCACAGGACTTTACAAGTTTGAGAGATAGCCAGCGTTGGATGCTGAAAAATATGGAAAAGCTTTTAGCTGAAAAGGAAAGCTATTACGAAGGATTTCTAGGTTTACACCATTTGCAGGAACGCTATGATTATATTAAAAAGAATGGATTTCAAGCTTATGGTGCTGTTGTAACAGGACCGGCAAAGAGGTTATTGATGCTTCGAGATCTAGAAGGTATTTCTAATGCAATGCTAGGGGATGTTGAACTTATGAATGGGTACAATTGGTGATGAAAGAAGTTGTCTCAAATACTTGAGACAACTTCTTTCTGCAAGGTGGAACATTATCTTTTAAACTTACGAAATAAAATAGCAAAAGCAGCGCCGATTAGTGCAAAAATAGTATGTAAAAGTGCTATGTAGCTAGCTCCAATCAACAGTGTACCGATTTCTGCGAATGAGTAGTAGGTGACATAGAGTGGGTTATTGATATTGTCAATAATAGCCCATACAAAAACAGGTACAGAGCTGATGGCAAAAACAATCCAAATATTTTTGTAAAAGAAATAAGTAAGACAGCCGAAAATCGCGTACGATACAACAAAGCTTGTTTGATTGCCAAGTAAGGAAGAGTTAATGGCAAACATAAAGGATAGTACGATAAAAACAAGATGGAAAAATGTTACCGTTCTTTTCATTAGTAAAGGATAGCCTAGTCCTTGCTTTGAAGTAGCGAGTTGCCGACAATGCTCACAATTAGCTAAATGGTGCTCGACAAATTGGATAGTAGTTGCTTGGAGCGCTTGTTTCTTATACAAAGGTAATAAATCCTCTACAATTGAACATTCCTGTGACAAAAGCTTCCCTCCAATCGCTCCTTTCCATTATACGACTTTTTGGAGGAAATAAAAAAAGCCTTCCGCGAGTTCATTCGTTCGGAAAACTTGTACATGCACCTATTTAATTTGACGTTAATACTTCATTTGTCAAAGCTTGAATATCAATATGTGTTTTTTCTTTCACAGCATCCTTCAGAATCTCGGTACGGAAATAGTGAACCGACGCATCAAGAGGAATAGTTAAAATCTTGGAAAGGGCAGATTGATACATATGCACAAATTCTTTATCTGTGTTTCCGCGCTTTAACTCAGCAAAGGCTTCATAAAATTGGTCAAGCTTATCAGCAAACTCAAGTAGGCGACCTTCGATAGTTTTATCCTTACCTTCTTTCATACGCTCGAAGAAGATAGCCTGAAACTCTTGTGGGATCTCATCAATAATAAATTTCTCCATCATTTTTTCTTCCACATGTGCAAGCATTTTTTTAAGCTCTGGGCTCGCATGCTTTACTGGAGTTTTAATATCACCGATAAATACTTCAGCAAAGTCGTGATTGATGGTTTTTTCATATAATGATTTCCAATTAATTGTAGCTCCATTCATTTCCTCGAGTGTGGCAAAAAACATCGCATACTGTGACACCTTCCAAGAGTGGGCAGCCACATTGTGCTCTTCAAATTTGAAGCGTCCAGGGCATCGAATAATACGCTCTAAATCGTTTAGACTTGTAAAAAATTGATGAATACCTATAAAAATCACTCCTTTTTGTTCTATATGTGCATGTTACTATAATATGTTTTGAAGAGTCTAGGGATACAAATTTACAATTATCTAGGTGTATCACCAAGCATATTTGCTACTATTGTCAGGAACAAACTGCTCACATAACATCAATGCGTACGATATCTCTAATTATGATAGGCTATGCTCTTCGGTATTGCTTTAAATGTGGTAATTAGTCATGCTCTTTACTTCTTTAATATATTGTGAAAGTTATATTAAATTTTCCCCAATAAGAAAGTTTATAAACACAGGTGAAGGAATTACTTTTAAGCTATTTGAAAAACTGATCAATATTCTCAAATTTATTTGTAGAAAAAAGCCACTCGTTTTAAGCGGCTTCGATAATTATTTTAAATTAATTAAACCTGTTTCAGTACCAAAAATACCAGTTTGTACTTGAAGTTGTAAATCAGTTGCTTCTGCTACTTCTGGAGCAAGGTCAAACACAACCTTACCTTTGATCTCCATGTCTGGATTTACTTCCTGTAAGAAGAAGCTGTTTTGAATGTTTCCATCATTACCCTGGTTTGCAGACATACTTGCAACACTATCGGATTCGTATGTTTTTTCACCTCGTTGTAATTTAAAGAAGCTTGCATCAATAGTTACAGCTTTATTTCCATTGTTTTTGTAAGTAACATCTAGCACAACGTATTTTCCACTTGCTTTTTTCGGTAATACAGAAGGTCCTACTTGATCCGCTAATTCTACTCCATTAAGTGTAAAGACTGCATCTCCAACTTCTAATGCTGTACCGATTCCGACAACTTTATCTTTATCGTCTTTTTTTCCAACCTCAGTAGAAACTGGTTGTTTTCCGTTCTCTTTATCCTTAGTTGAATTATCACCACCACCAAGTGCAGCGATAATTACTCCAAGAATGATTAAGGCTATTAATCCGCCACATCCAAATTTGAAAAATTTCTTCATAGTAACTCTCCTTTAATATGTAATATTTCGTTCATATGAAACTATACCAAATTTACTATAATGTGTCAGTAGTAAAATTAATAGGGAATAAAAACAGTTAATTGTAATTGGTCCGCTGTTAAGCTAGTATCTAACAATGATTCAATTTGCGTTTACAAAGGATTCACAATTGGCGATAAAGCTCGCTTGTGTTGAATGCTATAATGAGGGAGAAATGAATCAATTATGCGTCGGCATAATTGCGTCCGGAATCGGCTTTGTGCTAGCACAAGGAAATCCTTTTCGATTCCGTGAAAAGGGGAGTACGCAACATGATTTCAATTTATACAATTCTTCTTTACATACATATTTTAAGCGCTGTTCTTTCGATTGGGCCTTTGTTCGTTGTTCTAACAATTGTTAAGAAAATGCGTACAGCGTCTCATGTTGAAATGTCACCTTACATTGAGGCGTTTAAAGGAGCAATTACGATCGTCAAGCATTCGGGGCATGTTCTTGTTGCATCCGGTATTTTATTAATGTGGCATGCCGGCTATCATTGGAGTACCTCGTGGATTGTTCTTACATTCCTCGTGATGTTTGCCTCTATTGTTTTTTTAGCAAGAGCGTTCAAACCAACATTACAGACATTCAACACACCTGCCTATGACCAGCAAAAATTTGCTGCACTGCTACATCGCAAAGCATGGATGTACATTTTGTTATTGCTAATCATGTTATGGCTAATGGTAGCAAAACCTGTGCTTTGGTAAAGGATAAAAAATGCACCTAAGTTTTTTTAATGTTGCTGCCGCTACGTTTCACTGCGCTTTCGCACAAAAAAGATCTATTGGCTGAAGTTTCGTTTATCCCTATAATTAGAGTGATATACCAAAGGATACATGCTATGTGATGTGGTTGACTGGAGTGGAGACTGAGCGACTCCTTGGGGATTAGCAATAGAGGAACGAAGGCTAAGAACATCACATCCTGTGATAACGCCTTCGTGACCAACCTCGTGTTGGCCCGAGACCCTGGAGCGAGCAACGCGAGTGAAGCGGCTCATCGGACGCCCCCAGGAAAGCGCTCAGTCGAAACGGAAATCAACCCCTCGTTTTGCAGAAGATCCATCCTTTATTTCATTGACCCAAATAGGTTTTCAACAATATGAAAAATTCGCACCCTGAGAGGAGTGCGAATTTTTTTCATTAATCGCTAAGCAAGCGTTTGAAATAGCTTTTGCGAATGAATAAATAACTAATGAAGAACAATGCAAAGAAGCATAAAGAGCTCATCATAGAGACTTGTAAAAATGCTGTGGAAACCATTGTTCGCATGGCAAATAATGTAGCAAATAACATCGTAATAGCTATCGCGAATGGTACAAATATAAGGATGGCTAGCTCTTTAGAAACAACTGTGAATAACTCTTTTTTAGATAGCCCAAGTTTCCGTATACCTTCATACTTTTCTTTTTCTTGAAGAAGTGTCGTTTGTAAATAAAAGTAGAGTATACTCATTGCCGCACTTAAGAAAATCAAACTCAACATAGAGCCGATAAAAAACATAACACTTTTTGTAAACATCTCCGTGTCGTACAGGTCGATTTTTGAAGTTACATAACGTTCCTCATGTATATGTGGGAAATCCTCAATAATCTTTTTCGCCAGCTCTGTATGTGCCGTCCAATTGATAAGCTCAAATAAGTAGGCTTTGTAGACAGGATATTCGATACTGTTATAAACATCATCAGGTACAATGAAATACGTTTGTTGGAAACCTGTTGTTAATAGATTTTTTTCATTTACAGATACAAGCTTAAAATGCTTTAGATATTTGTCATCATTTACATCAGTAATTGGTAATGCTTTACGATTACCAGCAACTGCTATAACTTCATTTGCACCTATGCTAACCTTTTCGTTGTGTAACAAGTTATAATCAGAAATTGACATGTAGCCTATACGAAGTTCTTCATTTGATTTAAATTCAATAAAATATTTTTGTGAATCCACTGCGGATAATTGTTTTTCAAGATTTTCAATATCAGCTTCTACCTTACTTGGGTCAGCCTTAGGAGGGGCAATATACTGAAAGCTGTATGGATAATTTGCCTCACTATCCTTTTCAACATTATAGTAAGAGCTAAACAAAATACTTGTACTTAAAAAGACACCGCTTAATAAGAGAGTGATTAAAAAGAGCATATTTGCGTGCGATTTCATTTTCGCATTAAGATTGGAAGCCAGTAGCATATTCGTTCGTTTCATATAAGCTGAGGATCTCTCAAAAGCCTTTAGCAAGAAGAGCATTCCTTGTGAGATGATTAGATAAATTGTAGAAAGAATACTCACAAAAAACACCGTGTAGTATAGAATGCCGAGGCTATCTACAATGTCAGGATTGATTTTTGATAAATAAGCTAGAGTGGCAGTAATAATAAGACTAATGACTAATAAAAGATAATGTGGTTTTATCGATTTTTCAATAACAGCATCACTTTTTAATAATTGAATGGACGCTTCTTTATTAATAAATCTTGTCATTATTTTTGAAATCACGACGAATAATACAAGGAATAAACCAATAGTTAAACCAATCGCTTTAATAGGCATATACATACCGAAAGTTTCTGCCTTTAAAACAACCTTGGCACCCATTAAGAAGAGAGGGGCAATGACAAGACCAAGAATAATGGCTGTAATAATCGCCATGATACCGATTAGTATATTTTCACGAAAGACTAACGTACGAATTTGTTTCATCGATGCACCAGTAATCATAAAAATACCTAGTGTTTTTGTTTTTTTCTTTAAAAAGGCCATTATTGAGTACGCAATGAAAAGAAATGAAAATAAATAAACGAGTATACTCGCCAACATTAATGAAATACCAAGTGATGAGTTTGAATCTACACTATTAAGACTTGGATGAAAAGCGATGACTGCAAATAGAAAGAAAATAATGATAGAGAACATACTACTGAGGAAATACGAAACATAGGTCCATTTATCACGTAAAATGTTTTGAACAACGATATGATTAAAGCTCATGCTGTCCACCACCTAAAAAAGCAAGTGTGTCCATGATTTCCTGGTAAAATTGTTTGCGATTATGACCACGATGAATTTCGTTATATAATTTACCATCTTTAATAAATATAATTCGACTGGCGAAGCTTGCTACATAAGGATCATGTGTCACCATTAAAATAGAAGTTTTCAGTTCAGTATGAATCGAACTAAATAAGTGCATGACATCGTTTACTGCTTTTGAATCGAGATTCCCTGTAGGCTCATCTGCCAACAATAAACTTGGCTTATGAATAACCGCACGAGCAATAGCTACACGTTGTTTTTGCCCGCCAGAAATTTCATAAATTCGCTTTGGCAGAAGCTCTTCAATTCCAAGAAATTGAGATACATGTTGAAGTCGTTGCTGCATTTTATCGGCAGGTAAGCTATCTAATGTTAACGGTAATAAAATATTTTCTTTCACCGTTAACGTGTGGACAAGATTGAAATCTTGAAAGACAAAGCCTAATTCTGAACGACGGAACTTTGCAAGTTCTTCATCATCTAAAGAATAAGGATTCCTATTATTGATAAGAATTTCACCAGCGGTAGGACGATCGATTGTTGACACGCTATTTAAAAATGTAGTTTTTCCACTTCCTGAAGGCCCCATAACGGCTACGAATTCATTCTCACCAAGCTGAAAATCTATGCCATTCAACGCCTTGTATGTGATTTCCCCGATATATTCTTTCTGCAAATTGGTCACTTGTAGAATCGAGCTTCCCATTTTTGAACAACTCCCTTACTTCGATTGAATAGCTTAAGTATAAAGAAGGAGCGGCATTTTACCTATTTGGCTAAATGACGTCAATATGACAATGTTGTCATATTGGGCGTATAATTATGTTTTTTTTACGCTATTTGAAAAGTCTATGGAAAAGTTCGTGACTTCCTCATGGGATTGTAAAGTAAAAGGGTGCTCTAATATAGTTAAAATTTTTTTCACTAAATACAAGCCTATACCTGTTGCTTCACCGCTCATTCTACCTTTCATGCCTGTATAAAATAAATCAAAGACACGTGAAATTTCACTCTCCGGAATTGTTTCTCCACAGTTTTGAATGCGTAAAGTAGCTTCGTCGTAAATGATTTGAATAGAGCTCTCAGACTCAGCATATTTAATGGCGTTATTGATGATTTGATAAAGCACAATCTTTAACCATTTACGATCTGAATAAATAATTGTATGTTCATCAATCGTCACTTTTGGAAAAATTTCTTTGGCGATGAAATAATCCTTTAAATCATTAACAACTTCCTTCGTAAGCTCCTTTAATGAAAGTGCTTCTATTTTTAAATCAGCCACTAGATTGGACGTGCGTTCATAAGTTAGTAGCTGATTCAAGGTAAACGTCAGCTTATCACATTCCTGATTAATTGTTTGTAAGTACTCTGATTGGTTAGTTGCATTAGATTGGATCATCAGCTGAATAACCGACAATGGTGTTTTCATTTGATGGGCAAAATGTGAAAGTACAAGCTGTTTTTCTTTCCCTTGCTCCTCTAGATATTGCTGCTGTGTTAAGTATAGATATTGCATTTGTCGTAGTTTTTGGCTATAGGCTTGCTCCATTGTAGCCTGTGGTTCATGCAGATAGAGGTCATCGCCTGTTAATGTGCTCTTCTGTAAATGAGTATAGAGCTTTCTTCTTCGAAAATAACGTCCAATCAACCAAACGATAAATAGGAAGCTCACGAGAAATATGAAGTAAAGATAGTGCGAAGCTAAATCATCCAGGGAATGAATAATCCAAGGTAATAATAGAAAGCTTACACAATAAAGAATAATTACACTTACATGATCTCGAAAGAAGAGCTTCATTCTTCTGCCTCCACTAATTGATAGCCAAGTCCGCGAATTGTTTTAATTTCTAGTCTAGATTGGATTGCCTCGAATTTTTTGCGTAATCGGCCAATATTAACTGATAAAGTGTTTTCCTCAACGAAGGATTCATCATCCCAAATAGCACTTAACAATTTTTGACGAGGAACAACATTAGGATAAGCTTCAAATAGTAATGTGCTAAGCTGCATCTCTTTTAATGTTAGTAGGCTCTCATGCTTTTCGGTGTAAAGACGAACTGTATTAGCATTTAATGTTGTATTTGCGATGGAAATCGAATTAGAATCAGAGGAAGCATATTCTCCATATGTACGACGAATAAGACCATTCACCTTTGCCATAAGCACATCTAGTGAGAAGGGCTTCGTAATAAAATCATCCGCACCATTTTCAATACCATATACTTGATCGATATCATTAACACGAGCAGATACAATAATAATAGGGCAGTTGGATAACTGGCGGATTTTGCGCGACCAAAAGTACCCATCATAGGTTGGTAAGTTAATGTCCATAACAACGAGATGGGGTTGAATTGCTTGGAATTCTTCTACTATTTGATTAAATTGTTGAACGGTATAGCATTCAAATTGATATTTTGATAAATGCTCCTCAATGGTTTTTGAAATATTGATATCGTCCTCTATTATGTAAATTTTGTACATAGTATCGACCTTTCCTTTTTTTGCTCATCACCGAAAGTTGGGAATAACATTTGTTTAAAACGTATGTCATGGAAATCAACCCCACGTTACGCTGAGTAGCCTTCTTCTTATTTATATATTTTTAATGTACCCTGATTTTAAATAATCCATTAATATTCTCTATTGAGTAAAGTAATTGTAACTTGAAATTATAAAAAAGAGCCACCACAAACCCAATTGGGAATGTGATGACCTCTTTTATTTATTTTTTTGGAATGTGGAAGGTGATAGTTGTTCCTTCATTTAACGTGCTATTAATTTGTAACCTCTGTCCGTAAATCCTTTTAAGTCGTAAATCTGTATTACGTAGCCCAACACCAGAACTTGGCGAATAGCTACCGGATTGTAGTTCATCTAATAGATTTGAATCAATCCCAACCCCATTATCTATAACACTTACTGCAACATGATTCGGACAATTCTTTATACGAATACAAACTGTACCGCCTTCTTCCTGTTTTAATACACCATGAACAACTGCATTTTCCACTAAAGTTTGTAAGGAGATAGGCGGGATTTCAATATTTATATTGTCATCAATATCCCATTCGATATTTAGTAAGTCTCCAAAACGCTGCTGACTAATATAGAGATATGACCGTACTAGCTCTAACTCATCCTTAAGTGATACTACTCGCTGTAAATTCCGCACATCGAAGCTGGCATGTAGATATTCACCAAAATGATGCATTAAGTCAATCATTCGGTCTGTATCGATCGTACTAAGTGATGCAATTGAGTTTAATGTATTAAATAAAAAATGAGGTTGTATTTGGGCCTGAAGCCAAGCTGTTTCTAAATGTAGTCGTTGATTGATACTATATTTTAAATCGATTAGGGCTCTACTCCTTACCTTTAACTCTAAAGAATTAATGGGCTTTGTCACATAGTCATTTGCACTATGGGCGAAACAAGTATAAACATCCTCGGAACAATTTCGAGCCGTTAATATTAAGACAGGTAATTCAAGCAATGAGTAATGCTCTCGAATAATTTCAGTTAATGCATAGCCTGATATATAAGGTAACATCGCATCAATAATGACTAGATCCCAATCTTCTTGCTGTAGCAATTCTAATGCCTGCTCACTGCTAGTAACTGTAGTAACAGCATATTCCGAAGTTGCAAATAAGCTACGCATAATTGTTAAGTTAATAGGATCATCGTCAATCATTAAAATGTTGAATTGCTTTTCCGTTATAGATGATGAATTTTTTTCTTCAACAAGAAGATGCGTGTCCTCTTCCTCGATATAGGATTGCTCCTCATTAACGTTTTCATCTGCTAATGGTAAGGTGAAAAAGACATCCGATCCTTTGTTAGGAATAGAGTGTATTTGTAAAGTTCCTCCATGTAATTCGATCAGCCTCTTTGAAATTAATAATCCAAGGCCGATTCCATCATTATTATCATTTCCTTGTTCGTAGGGGGAAAATAGACGACTTTGGATATCATCATCCATTCCTAGCCCGGTATCACGAATATGGATAACAGCCATATTATTTTCGATTTGGGCGCTGATTTTTATAGATCCTGCACTCGTATATTTAATAGCATTGTGTAGGAGATTAAAAAGAATTTGAATCAATCGATTTTCATCGGCCACCACATTAGGGAATGCCCTAGGAATTGTTGAACTCATTTGAATCTGTTTACCGATTGTTATAAAACGTAACAAATCAAAAACGCCATAAACTGTACCTTGAATGCTGACGTTCTGTTTATGGAGATGCAAGTTACCTTCTTTTAAACGAGTAAAGTCTAATATGTCATTTAATGAAAATGACATGCTTCTCCCGATATCAATAAGATGTTTTAGGTTTTGTTTATCATCATCCATAAGCTTATTGTTTGGATTATCGTAAATGGATTGCCCTAACGTAATCATTTTATTCATAGGATCCCATAGTTTTTGTGAGCTACTGGATAAAAATTCATCCTTCAAAGCATCGTCTTTTTGTAATTTAGCAATCAATTGATTAATCTGCTCTTTATTTTCAAAAAAACGTTTAAACCAATAACCTGAAAAACCAAGCATGATAAACAAATAATCGAATGGATACATTGGTATATCATAAAAATAGTTGGATTTGATATATGCCCATATGATGCCGTTTAATGTTCCGAGAGCCGTCAATGCTATAAATGCAGTACTCTGTTTTTGATTTTCAAGATACTCTCTTAAAGCGAGTACTACTACAGATAAAAATGAAATGACATACAGTATAAAGTAAAAAGAATTTATTGAGTATAACCAATTAACTGGTAAGACGATAGTGAAAAATGCTGAAAGGGCGTAGAAAGCGAAGAGCCACTGAAAGCATTTAGCATGATGATATTTGACTAGTAAAACACGCATAAATTGAACAAAGAAAAAAGAAGCCCCGAGATAAATGATAGTAGATAGTTTGAATGACCATACATAATTGAGATGTAACCAATCGAGCATAGATTGATCGTATGAAATTAACTCATCTGCTAAAAGTAAAAGAAAACCTATTGTGAACAGTAAAACAATTGGTCTTGGATAAATAAATAAAAACACAAGGCTGCTAAAAAGTGCGAATAATAGTAGTGTTATTGAGATTGTAGCAAGGGATAAATCATTTATAATTTGGCGATTTTCCATAGCTACAGCAGAGCCAAATAAAATTCTTTTATTAATGGTAAGACTTTCTGATGTATCGAAATTAGACACGTGTAAAATTAAGTCAATTTCAGGCTGCTCATTTGTAAAGTAAAGCGTATAAGGAGTAGCTTGGCCTTGATGACTTTGTGAATCGGTAGCTACTTTTCCAGACTGTTCAACCAACTTCCCATTAAGATATAATGCTGAAGCAGTTGACACGGAAGGAATCTCAACGGCATAACGATTATCTTTGGGGGCAGTGTCATTGAGTAAGATTTTTAAACGGTATGAACCGTATCGTTCTGCAGTTGCCTCAGAATCTCGCGTGGGAATCACCCGGGTAGCTTGTTCAAACGATTGGAGAGATTTGTTATGAGCAGTGTTTAACGGATCTATTAATAATCCGGGATAGTAGAGCCATTCTCCATCTAAGTTAAGAACTTCTTCATCGGATAACTGCTGATCCCGTAGATCAAATACACCTTCCTTGGCAATCGTTTGTTCACTGGAAGGGAAAAAATAGGCAAGCCATAGTATACGAAGTGTAGTAAGAACTATAAAAATTAAAATGATGAAAAGCGAATGTCGTATTGTCGCTTTTTTTAACAGTGACATAAGAACCTCCGAAATTTACTTTATGTATTAAAAGGCCTATATTCACCATGCCATGAAATTTAGAAAATGGGAATAAAAAATTTATAAAAAAGATACTTTCAGACTAATCAGAAAGAGTTGATTTTCGCTTCGGGCTACTCACTTTCACACGAGAATAGCGTGAAATCTTAGCTCCTGCCTATTGTATGTGTCAATTATATTTTTGGGTGAATTAGTTTTCATTAAGGGGTGTGACGAATGATTTCAAGGGGAGAGATAATATAGTGTAGGTAAATTCAAGTTAAAGCCTCTGGACACATTCATGCAGAGTCATATTGATAATACCTGTTCGCCAATAAGATTAGGCATCGAGGGTATCTTCTCGATGCCTAGAATTATTCAACAGATATAGCGTTAAACAGCTCAGTTGTTTCTTGCTTTGGTAAAATACCGAGATCCGACATCAAGATACTTTTAAAGGTGTTGTAAACCTTTACTGCACCTGCTCGATGATCAACTTCTATATAGTGCCTCATTAGCTGTTGGATGGTTTTATCGGAATAGGGGGTATGTTCTACTGTTAAAAGTAATATATGCTCTCGTTTTTCCGCATCATCAATTGATGTATAGTGCTCTAATAAATCATGAAGTAAAAGAGTAAATTTGTTGTTCATAAAACTTGCTTTACCAGTAATCCAGGGATAATCTAATGAGGACATAAATTCGCCTTGGTAATTTTGTACGAGCGCCTCAGCTCTCCCTACATCAATCTTACCAGTCTCCGTTTTATCATTTAAAATATGCTCCAAGTTATGGGCATCACATTGAAAATCCTCTAATTGCAAAACATAGCAGCCGTTTGCATACTGTATGACTTCTGAATAACCTAATGCTGAAAGCGTGGTGCGTAGATAGGAAACTGTTGTATGTAACTGTACTCGTGCCTTTTTACATTCCGTGTCTGCCCATAAAGCTTCGATGATTGTATCGCGAGGAACATGACTATTAAGATTGGAAAGAAGAAAGGCAAATAATTCTTTTGTTTTAAGCGTTCTCCAATGGACTGCTTTGTCATTATGTAAAACAACGAATCCTCCAAAGCATTGGATCGTAAGTGCGGGTTTATTTCGTACTTCTATAGGATTCGGTTTATTTTCTAGGTGAAGGAGTTCTTGGATTCTATTAATAGTTGTCTCTAGACGAGCTTTTGAAATAGGCTTTAATAAATAGTCAAGGGAGTGAATTTCAAATGCTTGTACTGCATAGTCTCGATACGCAGTGACAAATACGATATAAATATTTTTGTTCCATTCTTTTAAAAGCTGTGCAATCTCTAAACCGTTCATGCCAGGCATTTCAATATCTAAAAATGCCACTTGGAAATCCAAGCTTGGCCCTATTGCAAGCAGATCTTTTACAGTCGTAAAAGATCTAACGACCTCTATTGAATTAAATTCCTTTAACTTTTTCTCCATGTTTATAAGCGCTAATGGCTCATCATCCATTACTATCGCTCGAATCAAAAAGGCCACCAACTTTCTAATGTTTATTAACCTGATATCAATTATACCTCAGTGAAGTAGGTTAAATTAAAATATCAATGACTGACCCTTTTTACGGATGTATGGTCTCTTGCTGCTGCAGTATTAGATTGACCACATTTTGCATAACACCCATTTGTAAAGTATGTTGTAGCTCCATCATCTGAGAAGACATTATTGAATTAATTTTTACCCTCCATTCCTCCTTATTATCGGATGAAAATACTTATTTTCCAACATATAAAGATTGCAAATAGAGTTCTAATATTTCCTCCATAAAATTGTTTATTTACCAAAAATATATTTGCACTTGTATATTTTTCCGCAATTTTAGCAATAATTCGTAATATCAGGTCTGTTGTCCTGAATGATTGCTTGTATTCTCTAGCATTAAGAGCCTAAATCTAGTGTGCTAGCAGAAGACTGCGAAATAATAAAATGTGGAGGTTACAAAAATATGAAAAAACAAGCTTTAGCTTTAGCGGTAACATTAACCTTGGGATTAAGTTTATTTGCCAGTCCATCATCTGCAAAGGACAAACTCACTTTTATGCCATTCGATGCATTTTGGGGAATCTCGAAAATTTACAATTTAACTTTAGAAGATTATGAGCCAATGATCGACTCAGAAGCAAGATGGTTTTATCCAGAGCAAAATTTAAATATAGCCGAAAAGAAAAATGATAATTCGCCGAAAGACCAACACTTTGTTGAGGCCGGAGATACTTTATTTACAATTGCACGTGAAAATGATGTGTCAGTGGAAGAATTACAGGAATGGAATAACCTTGCATCTGCTGATCTAATTTATGTAGGTGAATCATTGGCTATCAATGCTTCGGCAGCAAAACCTAAAACGTCCGAAAGCAAACCTAAAACGGTAGCAACGACATCAAGTAAAAAGCAAGCGACAGCTTCAAGTAATAAAGTTGCAACAGCTAGTACAAAATCTGTGAGTGCTCCGACAACTACGGGAAAAACGTTCACAATGCGAGCAACAGCCTATACCGCGTATTGCGAAGGATGTTCGGGAATTACAGCGAATGGAACAGATATAAGATCGAATCCAAACTTAAAGGTAATTGCTGTAGATCCACGAGTAATTCCTCTTGGGACAAGGGTTTGGGTTGAAGGTTATGGTGAAGCAATTGCAGCAGATACTGGTGGAGCGATAAAAGGTAATAAAATTGATGTATTTATTCCTACCGAGGGACAAGCTCGTCAGTGGGGCGTCAAAAATGTAATTGTAAAAATTTTAAATTAATGTATTTGAGAGGGTGTCTCCTTGAACTGAAGATACCCTTTTTATATTGTTTAAAGTTTACTACTCCTTAATCAATGATTTGCAAAATTCCCATTGAACTTGCATAAGTGGAAGGATTGTTGGAAACCATCAAAAAGAGGAGGGATTTTTATGAAAAAAATGAGCTTAATAATAATTTCTTTATTAGTATTTGTCGGTGGTTGTAGTTTCTTTGAAAAGAAGGAGCAAAAAGTGGCAGTTAACGCAAATTCAGGACTAACTGCAACCGCGAAAGTAATTGGTAAAAATAATGAAAGTTATGGCAATGCATATTTTGAGGAAGAGGATAATGGGGTTAAGATGACACTCGCACTATCAGGATTGCCAGCAGGAACACATGGCATTCATATTCATTCCGTTGGGAAGTGTGAGCCACCAACATTTGAATCAGCAGGTCCTCATTTTAATCCAACGAGTAAAGAGCATGGGAAGGATAACCCTAAGGGATATCATTTAGGAGATCTTCCAAATTTAGAAGTTGGAGAAGATGGTAAAGTGGATTTAAACTTTTTGGCTGAAGGGCTAACATTAGAAAAAAATGCTGCTAACTCATTGTTACGAGATGGGGGAACGACATTAATCATTCATGAATCAGAGGATGATTATAAAACAGATCCTTCAGGTAATTCTGGTGCTAGAATTGCTTGTGGCATTATTCAATAAGGACAATAAATCGACTGTATCTAAAGAAAATCACTTTAGATACAGTTTTTTGTTTTAAGGGTAAAAATCGATGAAACTTTTAGTTCATCACCATAACGTGAGGTTGATTTTTGTTCCGGCTGGGCACTTTCTTACCTCCAGTCAAGTGATCTTAGATAAATTTTATGCGAAGAATTGAATTTGTTTAGGTGGGAGGGGTACCCCTTCCAATCTCACCTGTGTTGTTAATGATAGAGACAACTATACCTCAAATTATATGGGGAGTATTCACAGCTACAGGAATGGTAGCTATAGGTGCGGGAGTAATCGGATACTGGTATCGCAAAATGCTTTGGTTTGAACGCATTATTGCGATTGCAGCTGGTTTACTTCTTATCTATTCAGAAAAGTTTTCAGATTGGGCAGGTTTAGCCATCTTTATTGCGATGTTTGTTATTCAGTATGTAACACAGCATAAAGGTAACGGTGATGACAATCAAAATGGTAAAACGAGTGTTACAGCTTAAGTAAAAAAGGGACGGGCTTCGGCCTGAATGAAAAAATAAGAATTTATCATTTTATAAGCATTTCTAAAACATGCTAATTTTAGTATGTTTTTTCTAATAAACCAAAAATTTAAAACTAAAAAGTAAATGTTTTTTTGAATTATGAGCATTCCTTGCAAGTTTATATATTGCGATAAAAGAAAGTGACCGCTCATAGTAAGCTACGGGAACGAGTAAGTTTTTTTCCTTTGGCAGTTAAAAAATGAGTGGAATAGAAGCACTTACATAACTTAGCGAGAAATTTCAAGGAAAGTCATTATCAAAATATGTTCAAAAGCTAGCAAAAGTTGATTTGTATCTTTTGGGTATGATTGCTAGTGTTAACAACTATAGGGAGATAACA
>NZ_JBYTDL010000019.1:0-95510 GCF_058791335.1 Lysinibacillus sp. EB271-A1-10B | reverse complement strand
GTTTCGTTCACCAACTCAAGGTTAGCTACTGAAAACTTTATTGATTACGTTTTGCTTGTTCAGTTTTCAAGGTTCATTTCGTTACTGTTTTTTCAGCAGCAACTCTTATATAATAACACGCTGTAAACTCGCTGTCAACAATTAATTTTGTTTAATTTAATTGTTTTCAGAAGTTATCTTAGCGACTCGTATAATACTACACTCTTGATTCAAAAAGGTCAACACTTTTTCTAATAAAATTTTATACTTTTTCATTTCGTTGAAAAACTTCCTATTTAAATACTTACGAAAAAAATTATCATTAGACTTTACATCTCAAGTTGATTTAGCTTTTTATTAGTATCTAAAATAGAATTTTATCATAACCTTCAATAGAAAATTAATAGATTTCATAAAAAATAAATAAAAAACTCGGTATAGAAACCGAGTTTTTAAAATGGAAAGAAAAATGGAATTGCCAGCATCATAACGATAAACATAATAATCTGTAGTGGTATTCCAATCCTCACAAAGTCCATAAACTTATAACTGCCAGCTGTCATAACGAGCGCATTTGTTGGGGAAGCAATCGGAGTAACAAACGCCATACTTGCTGCTACAGCAACAGCAATCATAAATGTCTTTGGACTTGCTTCCATCGCAATCGCGGCATTCATAGCAATCGGTGCGAATAATACAGCAGTAGCTGTATTACTAATGAACTGACCAAAGACTGCAGTTAAAATGTAAACTCCGATCAGTACTCCGTAAGGTCCATAGTTTCCAAGCGCATTGATAATACCATCAGATAAGATGGCCATACCGCCCGTTTTTTCCAATGCAGTCGCCATCGGAAGCATTGCAGCTACAAGTACAATACTTTCAAAATTCATACTGCTATATGCATCTTCCATATTACGCAAACAACCTGTTAATATCATCAATACGGCGCCAACCATAACGGAAATAACAGCAGGGAAAATTTCAAAAGCCATTAGCACAATCATTAAAAGCATAATGACACCTGCAATACCAGCTTTCCCCGTCGCTGCAGCTACACTAGCATGCTCCTTTGGCTGACCAACAACAACGACATCCTGCGTTTCCCTTGCAAGTAATAAAATTTCATCCCATGCACCTTGTACTAAAATGGCATCTCCAAATTTTAATTTATGAGTCACCATATCTTGCAGCTTATAGCCACCTCTACGATTTATGCCAATTATATTAAGATTATATTTTTCTCGGAAGCCTAGGGTGCTTACGGTCTTATTAATAAAACTAGAATTTGGTGTTAATAATACCTCAGCAATACCAAGATGCTTCGATACTAATTCATCTGCCTCCCCTTCAGCCAGTTCCTGCATCTCCAGACTATAATCAGAAGCAAAACGACGAATATTCTCTTCCTCACCTTGGACATACAATTCATCTTTGGCATGAATCACACTTGTCGGACCTGCCATTTCCTGATATGTCACCGGTAAAAAATTTATACCTTCTTGAGATCGTCGGTGAATTTTCATCATACAAAGCGTATATTTGGCCGGAAGCTTTAATTCCGCTAATGTTGCGTCAATAATCGACGAATCCTCTGGCACAAATACTTTAAACAAACGATTGTTTAAATCATATTGCTTAATAATTTTCTTCGGAGATAGTCTATAATCAGCTTTTGTTGCTGTACGACTTTTTTCATTTGGTAAAAGAAAGTTGCGCACAAGTACTAAATAAGTAATACCAACAATCATCCCTACAATACCGATGGGTGTTACTTCGAAAAATCCTAGCTTATTGTAATCACGATCGACCAATAACTGACTAACGATAAGATTTGTCGGTGAAGCAATAAGTGTCATAAGCCCAGAAAGACTTGCAACATAAGAAAGTGGTAGTAAAAATTTTGACGGACTTACTTTCATACTAATCGCAATACTAACAACTATCGGCATCATCAAAGCTACAGTACCTGTATTACTCATAAATGCACCGACAGAACCTACAATAATGAGCAATAATACAAATAATTTCAACTCACTATTACCTGACCACTTTAGCAGTAATTGCCCTGCCATTCCTGCAAGTCCTGTTCGTAAAATTCCTGCACCCACGACAAACAGCCCTGCAATCATTAAAACTACAGAGTTTGAAAAACCAGCTAATGCTTCTGCGGGTGTTAAAATATCCGAAATGACAAATGCTAGAAGTGACACAATCGCAACGAGGTCCGCTCGTACTTTATTAGTCACAAATGCAAAAATTGTCGCTCCTAAAATAAGAAATGTTAATGTAAGCTGCACATCTACGAATTCCCTTCTAACATTAAATCATTGTGTTTACAAAAGGTTATAATTTTGTAAAGCACAATGCCTGTTTCTATATCACTTAGATTTATTATATCTTACCCTAGACTGTAAATGAGAAAGTTCACCATCTTTTCGAAATAAAAGTCTCGTCACATAACGAGAGGTTGATTTCCGTTCCGGCTGGGCGCTTTCCTGAGGGCGTCCGATGGGCCGCTTCGCTTCGCTGCAGGGTCTCGGGCCAACACGAAGTTGGTCACGGAGGCGTTATCACAGGATGTGATGCTTTTAGCCTCCGTTCCTCTATTGCTAATCCCCAAGGAGTCGCCCAACCTCCACTACAATCAACAACTTATCAACCAAAATAAACATAAAATAATGCGTATCATTAAACTAATGTTGATTTCCACACCAAGTTGGCGCTTTCAGCGTAAGCTCATCCCACCGGAGTTGCCACTCTCCGCGAAGAATCAACAGCTCCTGATCATTAGAATTTGTAGGAAAGCTGCATCAAAAGAGTATAGCGGTGTAAAACCTCTAAAACCCTGCCTTAATTATAATGAAGTATATTTTGATTATTTTTCTTCCAAAGTAAACCTCTCCTTGGAGGAAAACAGGACCGTTCTGATGCTCCTTGCAATATCCTACATGGCGGGGTCTATCGATTAAATTATCCATACAGCTTTTCAGCAAATAGTGAAGCGCGGTATTATCCCACACTCTCATGCATCGGCCCCAGCTTGATTATTTTTGATAAAGATTATGCTCTTTAATATAGTCATAACAAGCGTCAGGGAGAAGGTATCTTGGTTCACCGCCCATTGCAAATTCTTCTCGAATATAGGTAGAGCTAATTTCCATCGCTAACCCTTTATCAATTAAATGGAATCTTCCATCATCATGATTCCTCAAAATAGGAGAACGACTAATTGTTGATAACATATCTATTCCATGCCTTGCCATTACAATAAATTTATTCTCAGCTACTAACGCATCTCCTCTTTTCCACAATCCTGCACCAATATCGACTAATAAATCAGCCCCCATAATAAAATGAATTTCATCATTCGGGTGTTGTTCTCTAAAATATTTCATCGTATCATACGTGTAAATATTCCAGCCCTCTTGCTCCATTTCATATGAATCTGCAATAAAACGCTCATCCTTAGCAATAGCCAACTGCAGCATATTCCAGCGATGCGTATTCTTCGTTTTTATCTCCTTGTCTTTTCGTTTGTTTGAGCAAGGTAAAAAGATCACTTTATCTAATTTGCAACGATGCGCGACTGTGCTGGCTGTCCAAAGGTGAACATTTGTAATTGGATCAAAGGATGATCCGTAAATCCCTATTTTCGCCATTCCCTAACCCCCATTCCTCTTCTCTAGTAGTTTCTCCCATTCATCATTTTCGTGACTTTTTCTTTAATTTCTTTAATTCTTGTCATTTTATTATCCCAGCACGCTTGACTTAAATCGACTGGATACTCTTCTGGATTCATTGTTCGTTTGTACTCACTCCATAGTAGATGTAAATTTTCCTCTACATATACTTGAATTTCTTGAAGTGTTGGTTCTTCGTAAAGAATAGATCCATTTACTACAATGTCTTGATGTAATTCTTTCGCTGTAAAATCCGTCACAAATTTACTGATATAAGTATGAACAGGGTGAAACATTTTCGAGCATTTTTCCTCTTGCGGGTTTTCGTAGTCCAATGCAATATAATCTCCTTCAGCATGACCATTGGCTGTATTAATAATTCGATAAATACGTTTGCGGCCTGGAGTCGTTACTTTTTCTGGATTTCCAGAAATTTTGATAGTATCGACCATTTCCCCGCTTTCATCTTCAATAGATACTAATTTGTATACGCCCCCAAGAGCTGCTTGATCGTAGGCTGTAATGAGCTTAGTTCCGATTCCCCATGTATCAATTTTAGCCTCTTGAGACTTCAAATTGATAATCGTGTATTCGTCCAGATCATTAGATGCTATAATTTTCGCTTCAGTGAAGCCAGCTTCATCTAGCATTTCCCTTGCTTTTTTTGACAGGTATGCTAAGTCTCCACTGTCCAGCCGGATTCCTACAAAATTGATTTTATCTCCAAACTCCTTTGCGACCCGAATTGCATTAGAGACACCAGAACGTAACGTATCATAAGTATCCACTAAGAAAACGCAATCTCTATGCGTATTTGCATACTTTGTAAATGCAATGTATTCATCACGATATGCCTGTATCATGGCATGTGCATGAGTACCTGAGACAGGGATACTGAATAATTTTCCAGCTCTGACATTGCTAGTTGCAGAAAACCCACCAATATAAGCTGCACGAGTTCCCCAAATCGCTGCATCAAATTCATGCGCTCAACGAGTACCAAACTCCATCGCGACATCCTTTCCAATCACTTGTTTAATGCGCGAAGCCTTCGTTGCAATAAGAGTTTGGTAATTAACGATGTTCAATAAAGGTGTCTCCATTAACTGAGCTTCTGCCAACGGGGCTTCAATTCGTAAAATAGGTTCATTTGCAAATACTAATTCCCCTTCCCTCATTGCAGAAATAGTACCTGTAAATTTTAGATTTTGAAGGTATTTAAGAAATTCCTCTGAGTATTTTCCTTCCTCGCGTAAATATTGAATATCACTATTAGAAAAACCAAAGTTTTTGATAAACTCCATTATCCTTTTTAAACCTGCAAATATCGCATAGCCATTCCCGAACGGAAGTTGTCGAAAGTATAGTTCAAAAACCGCTGTTCGATTTTGAGTATCATCATTCCAGTACGTTTCCACCATATTTATTTGGTATAAGTCCGTGTGCAACATGAAGCTATCGTCCGCATATTTCATACCCTGTTCCTCCGTTTACATAATAGTAGCTCCGAGAGAATGCTCGAAATGCCCTAACGCCCACTCATGCCCTGCTTGATTAAAGGACGCTACTGCATCTTTATGAATAACAATGCTAAATCCTTTATTATAGGCATCTACCGCTGTATGAAGAACGCAAATATCCGTACATACACCGATTAAATGCAGTTCAGCAATGCCTCTTTCACGCAATTTAATCTCTAAATCCGTACCTGCAAAAGCAGAATATCTGGTTTTATCCAAATAGTAGACATGATCCAACTCTTTATTTCCTTCATATAATTCTTTTAAAGAGCCATATAGTTCTCTCCCCCTCGTACCTCGAACATTGTGAGGAGGGAAAAGCTTTGTTTCTGGGTGATAGCTATCTTCTTTTTCATGAACATCAATAGCGAAAACTACAAAATCACCATTTGACATAAATTCCTTTGTTAATTGTGTATTTACCCCTTCCAATAGTTGCCCCGGTTTTCCGCAAGTTAGGGCTCCATCTTGAGCTACAAAATCCACTGTATAATCAATATTAATCAATGCACGCTTTGACATATTTCCATCACTCCAACCTCTCATTTAATTAGTAATTACCAAATTACAAATTAGTACAATGAAAATTAATTAGGAAAGACAGATGCTTTCCTAATGATAAATTGACTCTACGATTTCGAAGTCATTAAAAGAATATAATTGCGAAGGTCTAAATGAATTTCTTTTCGTTTTCTTCGGTTTCGCATCTTCATCTAAAACTTTTTCAATAAAAGGCAGCTTAGGCGCTTTTGTAAAGAACACCGAATCGTTTGAAATACGCGGATCATCTCCCACTGTCAATAAAACCCTCTGTAGTTCAGATAACGTAAATTCTCCCGGTAAAAAATTTTTAGCAACCGTTGTTTGTATCATATCTTTCTTAATAAATTCTAAAGCGTCCGAAATAATTTTCCGATGATCAAAGGCTAAATCGAGTTTGAACACTTCATTTATATCGAAAAGTTCTACTTCTACCGCATCGTCATTAGCTTGACGTTGGTCAATGTATACTTCCGGAACGATTGCATAAAAGGCATTTGAAATCATCCAACCTCGAGGATCACGATCTCTATCATCGTAGACACCAAAATGCTTAATGTGTAGACTATCTACATTCGTTTCTTCCTTCAATTCTCTTTTAGCAGCCATATAGGCGGTTTCCCTTTTTGTCGCATCTACAAATCCACCTGGAAGCGCCCATTTTCCACCTTCGATATTCGGGTTTCCTTCATGATCTTTGTCGGCCCGTTTAATCAACATGATTTTAAGCGTCATCATCGGAGGTGCTTTTTCCTCTACTTTTTCGGATGTTATTGTAAAAATTGCGATATCTGATGTATATCCATCAGGTGTTATATATTTAGAAGAATCATAATTCGCAAGAACTTCTTCTTGTGAACGATATTTTGTCATTTTAAAATAACTCCTTTGATTCAATGTTTTGCAGGGATAGTAATTTGTAAATCAATAATTACTATTTAATAACATAATAACTTTTCCAGTTAACAATTTCAACTCTTTTTATAAAAAAGAATAAGAAGAACAGCTTTCCATTAAAAAGGCATAAACAAAGCATTTCTGCCTTATTTATGCCTTTTTTATTATTTAATTTACTAGTTGATTTTTCAAAATAATTCCATCCCGTACGACAACTCGCCCATTTTTAATGACAGTATTCGTATGATTCATGCCATAGAAATATTGCAATTGCTTGTAATTAGCAACATCCAATATAATGACGTCAGCTTGTTTGCCCGCTTCAAGGGAGCCGATTTGATGTCCACGATTAATTGCGTATGCTGCATTAACGGTAGTCGCCGTTAACACTTCCTCCAGTGTCATCCCCATATGCATACAAGCTAAATTCATAATAAATGGCAGACTCAACGTTGGAGATGAGCCAGGGTTAAAGTCAGTTGAAATAGCTACAGGTACCCCTTCATCAATCATCAGGCGTCCTCTCGCGAATGGTGCACGTAAGAAGAATGCTGTTCCAGGTAGCAACACAGCAATCGTGCCAGCTTCAGCCATTTTTTGTATCCCTTCATCAGAAGCAACTAATAAGTGCTCCGCAGAAATAGCTCCTACTTCTGCAGCAAGCTCCGCTCCCTCATAAGGCTCAATTTCATCTGCATGAATTTTCGGTGTTAACCCCAACGCTTTCCCAGCCTCTAAAATGCGTCGTGATTGCTCTGGCGTAAATACACCTTTTTCACAAAATACATCATTGAATTCCGCAAGGTTTAGTTCAGCTACTTTCGGTAACATATCATGAATGACTAGATCCACAAATTCATCCTCACGTCCTTTATAGTCACGCGGTACCGCGTGCGCCCCCATAAAGGTACTAACGACATCAATGTCATGTGTAGCTTGCAATTCCTTTGTTACTTCTAGCTGTTTCTTTTCAGTTTCCCAATCCAAGCCATAGCCTGATTTCGCCTCAACCGTTGTGACACCATGCTTTAAAAACACATCTAAATGATTCATCGTTTTTTCATATAAATCACCAAAGCTAGTTTCTCGTGTCCGGTTTGTTGTAGCATGAATCCCGCCACCTGCATTCATAATTTCCATGTATGTTGCACCATTGAGTCGCAAATTAAATTCCTGCTCACGTGTACCTCCGTGAACTAAATGTGTATGACAATCGACAAGACCCGGCATAACAATCTTACCTGAGGCGTCAATTACTTCAGCAACCTTTACAAGATCAGGGAAATCCGCTTCCAGCTGAGCAATTGGTCCAACTTCAATAATGCTATTTCCCTCCATTAACACACTACCATTTTCCACTACTGCAATGTCACGCATTTGTTCCTTTGTACGCGGACCTTGTAAGGCACTTTTTAACGTGATCACTTCGTTGGCATTCTTGATTAAAATAGTCACTTAGCATCATCCTTTAACATTGGTATATGCACACCTTTGTTTTTCGCTGTATTAATAGCAATTTCATAGCCAGCATCTGCGTGACGCACAACACCCATTCCCGGATCCGAAATTAACACTTGTGCAATCTTCTCAGCAGTTAGCTCAGAACCATCCGCTACTAACACTTGACCAGCATGTTGCGAATAACCCATTCCTACACCACCACCGTGATGTACACTTACCCAACTTGCACCACTTGCTGTATTAACAAGTGCATTTAAAATCGGCCAATCTGATACTGCATCAGTACCATCGAGCATGCCCTCTGTTTCACGATTTGGTGATGCAACAGAGCCAGAATCTAGATGATCTCGACCAAAGACAATCGGTGCTGACAGCTCACCATTAGCCACCATTTCATTAACCTTCAATGCAAAACGGTGACGATCACCATAGCCTAACCAGCATATACGCGCCGGTAACCCTTGCCATTTCACCATCTTTTGCGCCATATCAATCCAATTCACAAGCCCTTCATCTTCAGCAAACATTTCTTTTGCTAGTGCATCTGTTTTATAGATGTCCTCTGGATTACCTGAAAGTGCGGCCCAACGGAATGGCCCTTTCCCCTCACAGAATAAAGGACGAATATACGCTGGAACAAAACCAGGGAAATCAAAGGCATTTGTTACACCCATTTCTTTGGCATACGCACGAATATTATTACCGTAATCAAATACTTCTGCACCTGCTTGTTGGAATTCAAGCATTGTACGAACATGCTCAGCCATCGTCTCTTTAGCTCTTTGTTCATATGTTTTCACATCACTTTTACGTAGTTCAAGTGCTTCCTCAAGCGTCATGCCATTTGGAACATAACCATTGATCGGGTCATGGGCAGATGTTTGGTCTGTTACAAAATCAGGAATAATTCCTCGGTTCAATAGCTCACGATTAACATCTGCACAGTTGCCAACAAGACCAATAGACGCTGGTTCTTTTTTATCTCGTAGTTTATTGACTAATTCAATCGCTTCATCTACCGTCTCCACGAGATAATCACAGTAGCCCTCTTTAATTTTACGTTCAATTCGAGCACGATCTACTTCGACTACTAAAATGACGGCGCCAGCCATTTTTCCAGCTAAAGGCTGTGCACCACTCATGCCACCCATACCACCCGTAAGGATGAATTTGCCGCGTAAATCCGCTGTGCCAAATACTTTTTTACCTGCCTCTACAAATGATAAATATGTTCCTTGTAAAATGCCTTGTGCGCCAATATAAATCCAGCTACCAGCCGTCATTTGACCGTACATCATTAAATCACGGTCCTCTAACTCATAGAAATGCTCCCAATTTGCCCACGACGGTACTAAATTAGAATTTGCAATTAATACACGTGGCGCATGTTCATGTGTACGGAATACAGCTACCGGCTTTCCTGATTGAATAAGAAGTGTTTCATCATTCTCTAATTCTTTTAATGACGCGATAATTTGCTCATAACTCTCCCAATTACGCGCCGCTTTACCGATTCCACCATAGACGATAAGCTCATCTGGATTTTCTGCTACTTCAGGATCTAGATTATTCATTAACATACGCATTGCAGCTTCTTGTGTCCAACCTTTACAAGATAATTCATTCCCACGTGGTGCACGAATATTTGTTTTGACTACCATAAAAAACACGCTCCTTTAAAATAGTAAAAATGCTATTGGTGTTACGATGATTAAAGTTAATACGACACGTACAAACCAAATGGTTACAATTTGGCGCAACGTCACCGGAATTTCAGTTGATAAAATAAGTGGTATGACAGCTGAAAAGAACAAAATTGCTGAAATTGATACAACTGCCACAATAAATTTCGTCACAAGTGCTGCCTGCGTCACAACAAGTGCCGGTAAAAATACCTCTGCTAACGATAATGACAGCGCTTTTGCCGTTAAAAATGGTTCTGGAATTTGTAGTACATATGTGAATGGTACAAAAATATACGAAAGCCAATCAAAAATAGGTGTATATGTTGCAAGCACAAGCCCTAAAAGACCAACCGATAAAATCGATGGCATAACCCCCATCGTCATGATGAAGCCATCCTTTAAATTCGCCCATAAAATTTTAGACATAGGCGGATTTTGATCAACAGCCTCCATCGCTTGACGCCACGCTTCTTTAAAACGCCCCTTTTTAACAATCTTTTCTGGCATCGGCGTCGCACCCTCGTAATATTCGTCCTTCATGGAACGAATTGGATAAATGCGGACCGTTAACGCAGTGACCAAGAATGTTACAACGAGTGACACCCAGAAAAACGCATTCCAATGCTGCATCATATCCAACGTACTCGCAATGACAACCATAAACGTGACAGATACAGTCGAGAAGCCTGTTCCAATAATCACGGCCTCCTTCGCTGTGTAGCGACCTTCCATATAAAGACGGTTTGTTAACAGCAATCCAACCGAATAACTGCCGACAAATGAGGCTACTGCATCCACCGCTGAACGTCCTGATGTTTTAAAAATAGGTTTCATAAACGGCTGTGCTAAAACACCGATGTATTCAAGCAATCCGTAGCTAACTAGAAGTGCCAAAAACAAAGACCCAATCGGAATTAGTATGCCTACCGGCTTAACAAGCTTCTCCAGTAAATACGGGCCAATACTTTCATCCGCTAACCACGCTGGCGCTATATTGAAAATTAACAAAATCCCTGCAATCAAACCGCCCACTTTAAGGATTGACATCACAATATTGACAGTCGACTTATTCCATTTCTTTGTTAGGAATGGATGAATCGCTCCACCTACAAGCATTATGAGCACATATGCAGTTACAAGTAGTGGCGCTTCGGTGCGAATAAAACTTACGATGTGATCAATTAAAATGGAATCCTTACCTCGCCATTCAAACGATACGAAAAAACTAAATATTCCGACTATACTGCAGATAAACATCTTAATAGCGGAGGAGATTCGAAATTGCGAATCTCGCTCCAGCTCTTGTTGATGAAATTCCATACTACTCCCTCCGATGTAAGTGCTTTTTCTGAAAGTAATCTCTAAGTCGTCAAAACTAGTTAAAGGATTTTTTGGATTTTCTCTAGGAAGTTATTACTTTAAAACTTACTTGTACTCATTTAATAGATCATCACTCGTTAACAAATACTGCGAGAGCGCTTCAATTTCATCACCGATAGGTTGATCCGCTAATAGCGGAGGGCAAAACTCACGCACTTTTTCTAAAAACTTTCGTGTTGTTGGAGATAACTGCTCTTCTGCTTTATCTAAATGGATCGCCTGCGATGCACAAATCATTTCTATTGCAATGACACGAGCGGCATTGTGTACGATTTGACGCACTTGGCGGGCTGAAGTTGTACCCATGCTCACATGATCCTCTTGGTTACCTGACGTCGGTATAGAATCCACGCTTGAAGGATGTGCCAATACTTTGTTTTCAGATACGATAGAGGCCGCTGTATATTGAGCAATCATTAGTCCACATTCAATACCAGGATTCGTCGCTAAAAATGGTGGCAAACCTTCATTAAGATGCGGATTAACCATTCGTTCTGTACGTCTCTCCGAAATATTCGCCCACTCACTTACACCGATTTTTAAAAAGTCCATCGCCAATGCTATTGGTTGACCGTGGAAATGTCCCCCAGACAATACTTCTCCATTTTCCAAAACAATCGGATTATCTGTCGTTGCATTCATTTCAATTTGCACACGGTCCTCCGCATAGAAAAATGACTGCCATGAAGCACCATGTACTTGAGGAATACAACGTAATGAATAGGCATCCTGCATGCGGATTTCACCTTGCTTTGTCACACGTTTACTTCCTTCAAGCCATTTGCGGATTCGTCCACCAACAAGCTCTAATTCCGGGTGTGGTCTTACCGCCAAAAGCGCTGGGTCAAACGCTGAAGTAATCCCCTTCAGTGCCTCAAGTGTTAAACTCGCTGCCATATCTGCCGCTAGCCCCATACGCTCTGCCTCGTTCACAGTTAACACGCCGATTCCTGTCATTGCTTGTGTACCATTTACAAGCGCTAATCCTTCCTTAGCTTGTAGTCGCACCGGTGTTAGCCCAGCTTGCTCTAACGCCTCACTCCCACTCATAACCTCGCCATTAAACTCCGCCTTGCCTTCACCTACTAGCACTAAAGCCAAATGTGATAACGGCGCTAAATCTCCACTTGCTCCAACTGAACCTTGAGACGGTACAATCGGATGGACTCCCTTATTTATAAGATCTAATAGCAGCTGCACTGTTTCTAGACGAATTCCTGAAAAACCACGTGCTAAAGCATTGGCACGTAAAACCATCATGGCGCGTACAACATCTGTTGGGAACGGTACACCAACACCTGTCGCATCCGAGCGTAATAAATTCAACTGTAAAAGCTCGATATCTTCCTCTTCAATCTTTATATTACTTAGCTTCCCAAAGCCTGTATTCACACCATAAATGGTTTGCCCCTCAGCTAAACGTTTTTCAATGCGCTCCCTACTTAAACGAACGCGCTCCACACTGTCTGTAGATAGCGCAACCGTAGCAAGACCGTTAACGATTCCCCCTATTTGCTGTCTTGTTAACGTCTTGCCATCAAGCTCGATAATAGATTTCATAATGCCATCCCCCTGTTCCCTTTATAACTATGTAAAAATGCTCGTAATCAATTTAGTTATCGCTACAAAAGATAAATAACAATTACTCTATCTACATTGTACTAACTACTTTTTTCAGAAAATAGGGAATTTTAAAAGAGAATACATGAATTATTTCAGATTTTTTGATATTTTAATAATATAATCGTATTTTTTTACGAAACTAGATATTTTTAAGGTGGGTTCGTATGTATGAAATTGTTATTAATTGATAGAGACTCCGCTGACCTTTCAGGTATTCGTTGGTTTTTACATACATATTTCCCTGGCGATGTAACCATCGAAATAAGTACAACTATTAATGAGGCACTTCAAAGTATCCAGCAATTCGAGCCTGAGGTGATACTACTAAATATTGACCTATTCTCGAATAATCGTTTAACAGCACTTTATCGCGTTTTACAAAAACATTCAGGAACTATTTTAGCGATGACGACAGAGCCATTGTTTAAAAATGCATTAAAAGCAATCGATTTACAGGTCGCACATCTCTTCGTTAAACCAATTGATTTAGAAGTATTAAAGCAAAAGCTCACCGCTATTTCCCTTCGGACACCAAAGGCAGAGGCAGTGTATCAAGAAGCTACAGATGAATCTTTTTACGATCAACTATTTTTAGATAGTAAAACTAGTACGCTAGAGACAAATATACATTTCACCATGATTGAGCCTGAGCATTCCGACATGTTTAACAAACTATACAACTGGCTTCAGCAAACTCCTATTTATTCTAGTATGAGGATTTATCCTTTATCAGAGAGAATCGTTTGCTTATTCCAAACAAATGATATAGAGAAAGATGTTCGTACACTAATCAAGGAATGGCGATTGACAAGTAATAGCTCTTTAAATATCGGTATTTACGATGGAGAACCTACAACAATGAAGAATATGTATACGTTAACGAAGCGTGCACTTCGTCAAAGTTTCTACGAAGGCTATGGGCATATTTTTTATACGAGTAAGCAGTTGAAGACACAGCCCTTCGATCCTTTACTAACACCCGAAGAGCAACAATTATTAATAAGTAGTTTAGAGGACGGGAATATTGAAGCTGTTAAAGCATTTTTATATCGACTATTTAATGAAGGAATTTATTACGAGCAGGATGACTTACGTATTCATCTAACAAGTGTTTTAGCACAAATTCGACGCTTTATGCTGAAGTATAAATTACACGAGAAAGCTGCAATTGAGCAAAATTATCGTCAGCTTTTTCATTTAATTATTGAGCATCCTATATTTTATACCATTCAAAATGGCATCATATCATTTACACAAAAACTGATTGAATTGGCCCGCGAGGCAAGAATGGAGAAACGAGCTGACTATGTAGAACTGGCCATAGAAATTATCGACCAACAGTTTCAGGAAAGCGGGTTATCTTTACCTTACGTTGCTCATAAATTAGGGATTAGTCCCAATTATTTAAGTACGATCTTTTCAAAGAAGCAAGGCTTGCCACTTAAACGCTACTTGCAGCAGGTACGAATTCATAATGCCACAAAAATGTTAGTAGAAACTGATTTTGCTATTAGTGAAATTGCCTATTTAAACGGTTTTGAAGATTCGAATTACTTCATTAAAATTTTTAAACAGCACATCGGCATTACGCCTAATCGTTATCGGAAAACGTGAAAAGGCATACCCGAATTTAATTTCCAACCGTGCACGAGAGGCCAATATGCTTTCAACGCGAAAGTGCAGTGGATGCTGGTCACGAAGGCGCTCTCATAGAAGGTGACGGTTTTTAGCCTTCGTTCCTCTATAGCTAATCTTAGGAAGTCTCCCAGCCTTCACTGTCATCAACTAATACTTACCATAACCCTAAAACACATTTTTTCAATTATCATTTTCCGTTTTCAATAAAAAAGAATTTACTTTAAAGCCTTTTAATTTCGACCTATCCCTTCTTCACAACTCAACTTTAATAATTCTCGAAAATGTTTCAAAAAGCTAGTTTTGTGGAAAAAGCTATTCATAAACGCTTTTAATCTAGCATATATTTATAGTTTGTATTTTAATATAAACATTCTTTAACGATAATAATTATAATTTACTAGCAATTCTAGTTTATATTTGTTATAGTTATTGATGAAGAGTTTGACTCACAATTTTTTCTTCAGGAGGTAAACTAATATGACAAACCAAAATGATCGTAGCCGTCGTTTTACAACAGCAGGTGGCGCTCCAGTAGTAAGCAACCACGATTCAATGTCAGCAGGTCCTCGTGGCCCTCTATTACTTCAGGATGTATGGCTAGTTGAAAAATTAGCAAACTTCAACCGTGAAGTTATTCCTGAACGTCGTATGCACGCTAAAGGTTCAGGTGCATTCGGTACTTTCACTGTAACGCATGATATTACTAAATATACAAAAGCAAAAATCTTCTCAGAAGTTGGGAAGAAAACAGAAATGTTTGCACGCTTCTCAACAGTTGCGGGTGAACGTGGTGCAGCGGATGCTGAGCGCGATATTCGTGGCTTTGCACTTAAGTTCTATACTGAAGAAGGTAACTGGGATTTAGTTGGTAACAACACACCTGTATTCTTCTTCCGTGATCCTTTACACTTTACAGACTTAAACCACGTGGTAAAACGTGATCCACGTACAAATATGAAGAACGCGAATTCAAACTGGGATTTCTGGACTTCATTACCAGAGGCACTTCACCAAGTAACAATCGTTATGTCTGATCGTGGTATTCCGTCAGGTTACCGCAATATGCATGGTTTCGGTTCTCACACTTATAGTTTTATTAATGCAGAAAATGAGCGCGTATGGGTTAAATTCCACTTCAGTACAGAGCAAGGCATTAAAAACTTAACTGGCGCTGAGGCTGCTGAAGTAATTAGTAACGACCGCGAATCTTCACAACGCGACCTATATGGGGCAATTGAAAATGGCGATTTCCCTAAATGGAAAATGTCTATTCAAGTAATGACAGAGGAACAAGCTCGCGAATTACCATATAACCCATTTGACTTAACAAAGGTATGGTATAAAAAAGACTTCCCATTAATTCCTGTAGGTGAATTTGAGTTAAACAAAAACTCGGACAACTACTTTGCTGAAGTTGAGCAAGCTGCATTTGCACCATCTAACATTGTCCCTGGTATTAGCTTCTCTCCAGATAAAATGTTACAGGCTCGTATCTTTGCTTATGCAGATGCACAACGCTACCGTTTAGGTGTAAACCATTACATGCTTCCTGTAAACGCACCAAAATGTCCATTCCGTTCATTCCACCGCGATGGTGCTATGCGCTTCGATGGCAACCTTGGTTCAACTTTAGGCTATGAACCAAATAGCTATGGTGAATGGGAACATAATTTAGACTATAAAGAGCCTGAATTACGTATTGACGGTAATGCTGGTATCCATGACTTCCGTGAAGATGATAACAACTACTTTGAGCAGCCAGGTAAATTATTCAACCTAATGACTGCCGAAGAGCAACAACGTCTATTCGAAAATACGGCTAATGATATGGCATCAGTTGAAGAATTCATCAAACGTCGTCATATTCTTCACTGTTATTTAGCTGACCCAGCATATGGTGAAGGTGTAGCAAAAGCTATGGGTCTTTCATTAGAAGGTATGGATCTTTCAAATCCATACGTAAAACAACCAACTAACGTTTAATTCTCCACATATTCCAACTATTATTGATATCCAAATCCAACTTTTTACTCCATGTGAAGGGCAACCTCACATGGAGTTTTTTTATCTTAAATGTGGGATCATCACATAATGAGTGGTTGATGCGTAGGTCATCCATTACTTTTGATGATGAACAAAAATAAGGCTTGTGCCTATATTGATAGACACAAGCCCACTCTAATAATTATTGATAGATTTGACTGCCTGCCTTTTTAAATTCTTTCGCCTTCTCCTGCATACCTTTATGGATTGCTTCAGTTGTATTTAAGTCTTTTTCTTTTGCATAAGTACGAATATCCTGTGAGATTTTCATACTACAAAACTTAGGTCCACACATTGAACAGAAATGCGCCGTTTTTGCTCCTTCTGCTGGCAATGTTTCATCATGATATTCGACTGCACGCTCTGGATCTAGCGAAAGGTTGAATTGATCGCGCCAGCGGAATTCAAAGCGCGCCTTTGATAGTGCATCATCACGTTGCTGTGCCCCCGGGTGCCCTTTAGCTAAATCAGCCGCATGTGCAGCAATTTTGTACGTAATAACCCCTACACGAACATCATCACGATTTGGTAAGCCAAGATGTTCTTTAGGCGTTACATAACATAGCATTGCCGTACCATACCAACCAATCATCGCGGCTCCAATGGCTGATGTAATATGGTCATAGCCTGGAGCAATATCTGTCGTTAGCGGCCCTAACGTATAGAAAGGAGCTTCCTTACACACCTCTAACTGCTTGTCCATGTTTTCTTTAATAAGATGCATCGGCACATGCCCCGGTCCTTCTACCATCACCTGTACATCATGCTCCCAGGCAATTTGTGTTAATTCCCCTAGCGTTTCCAGCTCCGCAAATTGAGCCTCATCATTTGCATCTGCTATAGAACCAGGACGTAAACCATCACCTAAAGAGAAAGCAACATCATAGGTTTTCATAATTTCACAGATTTCTTCAAAATGAGTATATAAGAAGCTCTCTTGGTGGTGATATAAACACCATTGTGCCATAATCGAGCCTCCCCGAGACACTATGCCAGTTACACGATTAGCCGTTAATGGCACATAGCGTAGCAATACGCCTGCATGAATCGTGAAGTAATCTACACCTTGCTCTGCCTGTTCGATTAACGTATCACGATACACTTCCCACGTTAAATCCTCTGCCACACCATTTACTTTTTCGAGCGCTTGATAAATCGGCACCGTCCCTACTGGCACTGCGGCATTACGGATAATCCATTCACGCGTCGTATGAATATGTTTACCCGTGGATAAATCCATGATGTTATCAGCACCCCAGCGTGTAGCCCACGTCATTTTTTCTACTTCTTCTGCAATAGAGGATGTCACCGCTGAATTTCCAATATTGGCGTTAATTTTCACATGGAAGTTGCGTCCAATAATCATCGGCTCTGCCTCAGGGTGATTAATATTAGATGGCATAATTGCACGCCCCGCCGCGATCTCTGAGCGCACGAACTCAGGATCCATATTTTCGCGAATCGCTACAAATTCCATTTCTGGAGTAATAATTCCCTTTCGTGCATAGTGAAGCTGCGTTACATTTTTACCTTTCTTCGCACGTAAAGGCTTTCTAGATAAATCCGGAAAAACATTTTCATTCATCCGTGGATCATCAGCTTTGCGAAATCCATTATCTTCTGGCTTGATTGTACGACCTTCGTATTCTTCAACGTCACCTCGTTCTTTGATCCATGCACTACGTAAAGCTGGCAATCCTTTCGTAATGTCCACCTTATGTGCAGGATCAGTGTACGGGCCACTCGTATCATAAACACGCACTGGTGCATTTTCTTCCTCACCAAAGCTTCCTGTCGTCGGACTTAAAGCAATCTCACGCATTGGCACTAAAATATCTGATCGAGAACCTTCTACGTAAACTTTTTTACTTCCTTCAAAATTTGACATAATCGTAATATTCTTTTCGCTAACTGTTGTCATAAACTACTTCGCTCCCTTTTACATTTATACAAGGACCGAATCTAGCTCACCCCAACAAAACGAAAGCCGAATCCAAAAAATTTTTGGATCCGGCTAAGAATGTAAAGGTATAGTTATTGCAAATAACATAGTGTGCAATAATGGTTAACTTTCCCACGCTGGTATGAGCCAGATCAGGTCCAAAGGGTCAAGAAACCTCTATGCGTTTCCCTCTCAGCCTGACTCATCAGACTCCCCTAGTTAATACTATTAAGTTTGATGCTAGTGTAGCAGATATTGCTAATAGATGGAAGCTTCATTTGATTATTTTTGGATTATCACCATAACGTGCGGTTGATTTTCGTTCTGGCTGGGCGCTTTCCTAGGGGCGTCCGATGAGCCGCTTCGCTTCGCTGCAGGGTCTCATCTGTGACGCTAATCCCCAAGGAGTCGCCCAGCCTCCACTCCAATCAACTTATATCTTGTTTTAACAAATATAAATCACTAGCTTTTAATTCAGAAAAAGAGCCCCTAACTCCTGAAAAGCTTTCCACCTTATCTTTTATACTATATGACACCCAACTGTTAGGTAAACAACAACTCCGCTACATAAATTACAATTGTCACTGTAATACAGCTCACAATCGTTGAAAATAAAACTGTTTGTGCAGCAGTTGCCGATTCTACGTCATATTCTAATGCCAGACTGGAACTATTTCGCGATGTCGGGAACGAACTAGCTATAAAAAGTGATTGTGCCACGACACCGTCAAGACCAAGCGCAAAAATGATAAGCAATGCAACGGCAGGCCCTATGATTAATCGTGTAAAACAACTAATGTATACCATCTTATTAAACATAGATTTTATTTCAAGTTGGGATAGCTGTGCCCCTAAAGTTATTAATGCCACAGCGATAAAGCCATCTGCCACATGGTCTATCGGAATTTTTACGAACTGTGGAATAGGGATATTAAAATAGTTCATAGTAACGCCGATAATAAGTGCATGAATAATAGGCATTTTGAGGAAATCTTTCAAAATTGACATGCCTGATTTTGTTGAAGAAATTAAATTGTACAAGCCGTAAGTATACGTCGTCATATTTTGAAATATAACGAGAATAACTTGAATCGCTACCCCAATCGGCTGAGTCACAAAAATCATTTGGGCAACTGGAATACCATAGTTGCCTGAATTAATGAGGACAACGCTATTTTTAAACACCGCAGCCTCTGTTTTTACTAAACCGAGCCCCTTTGCTAGAAAGTGACTAAGGACCATTTGGCTTCCGATAAAGAGTAGAATAAAAAGCGCAACTTCCCCAAGCACAGACAATTCTATACTCGTTTCATATAAATTCACAAAAACAGCTGCTGGCATAAAGCAATATGTAATAAGTTGAGATAGCGCCTTTAAATTAAATCGAAATTTCCTTTGTAAAACTGCGCCAAGTACTAGAAGCACTAAAATCGGAGCGACAATTTGAAAGAAAATCATACCGAGATACACCATAGTGTTGTCCCCCTTTCCTCTCCTATAGTAGTGCTGTTTGTAAACTCGGTCAATGTACTTCAGCGTTCACTCATCCTGTCTTTTTCATCATGTTCAAACAATAGCAAAGAGCTCTTGGAAGGATGATTTACCCTTTCAAACTACGAGTTATTAAAATAATAGAAGAAAAAAGGCCTATTATTTCATTAAATTAATATAGTAAAATAACCCATTCGCGCACTAAACTTAAGAAATGTATGATATATTATCCATTAAATACAATGATTGGAGCGACAAAGATGAAGAATAAAGTATTTTCTACTTTTATGGCTACCGCTATTACAGCAACCTTAATTGTGCCTGTATCAACTGCGAATGCCACTTCTAATGATGTATCTTTAAACCACTCAGTTCAAATCGACGGGCAAGTAGCTGCAGCCAAAACAAAGGGACAAAATGTTACTATTACCAGCATCGCTAATGATAAAGTACGTACATCCAATGGCCAATTTAAAATCAGTAAGTCATTGAAGCCCCTCTTAAACACATCCAATAATGCTGCATTGGCGAATGCTGAAGCAACTATTGTCGTAAAGAACGGTGAAATTACAAGTATTACTTCACTAACACTAACTAAAGGTGGAACAAAAAATAAAGCGTTAGATCTTGATGGCGGCGACGCGCAAATTGCTGGAAGCCTAACTGTAAATGCGGATTATGTAAAAGTTCAAAATGTCACTATTGAAGATGAGCTTATTGTAACTAATCGTGTGAAGAAGGCCATTACAATTGATGACGTTGCTATTGGGGATACAATTACTTTTAGACCTTTATTGACTAAAAATAATAATTGGTTAAATGTTTCTCTAAAAGATATTAAATCTCCAAACATTAACCTAAAACGCACTAAAGTGAGTGTGACTTCTGACAAAACTATTTCGAAAGTCGACATAGTTGGTAAAGTTACTGCATTTGAAGTAACGGCCAATGTTGATAAACTAACTATCGATGTTGAGAAAGATTTCACCCTTTACGGAAAAGGTACAATTGAGCAAGTGGTTGTCAAACAGGGGGCAAAGGTGGCATTAAATTCAGGGCATCTCATTAACAAAGTGCAGGTGGATGATAAAAAAGCCTCTGTGACATTACCTGTTTTAAATAAAACGGAGCTTAGTAATTTAGTAGCTTCACCTCCATACGTTGCAGTATCTGTTTATGGATATGACATTTCAGTAACTGAAAAATGGACAACGCAGGCTGAACGTACAACATTCGAATCAGCCGTGAGCAGCGCAAGAGCAGTAGTTAATAATTCTTACGCTTCACAGGAACAAGTAAACAATGCGATAACACAGTACAAAAATGCATTAAACGTTTATCGAACTGTGCAAAAAAATGGAACAAAATATGTTTATGGTGATAAGTCTTCACTACAATCGATGATCAATTCTGTTCAGTATGTAAAGGTTTCTTCGAACAACGGTAATGATGTAGCTTCTTATGAACCTTGGACGACTCAAAGTGAGAAGGATGCTCTAACCTCTGCCGTTTCATCTGCTCAATATGTTGTAAATAATTACTATGCAACACAATCTGATATTACAAATGCAATTAGCAATTTAAACTACGCTATTACAATGTATAAGAATGCACAAAAATATGGCACTTATCAATATAATGCCGATCGATCTTCCCTTTTTTCACTTATTAACTCTGTTCAGTATGTAACCGTTTCTGTGAATGGATCTGAATTATCCTACAATGTAGTTTGGACGACTCAAAGTGAAAAAGATGCCCTAGTTTCTGCTGTTTCATACGCACAAGGTATTGCAAACAATAGCTCCTCGTCTCAGTCGGATATTTCGTATGCATACAGTTATTTATATAATGCCATTTCAACCTATAGGAGTAATTATAAATCTGGTGTGAATTATAATCATTGGCATTACGTTGATAAATCTTGGTTAACATCACTCATTAATTCTGTTCAGTATGTAAAAGTTTCAGAAAATGGAGATGGCTCTGATATCCCCTACTATGAACTATGGACAACGGAAAGAGAAAAACGTAGTCTAGAAAAAGTAGTTCAACACGCACAATCCGTTGCCAGTAACGCCTATGCTTCTGCGTACGATGTGACAGATGCTATTAACAAATTAGACAAGGCTATCGACATCTATAAAGATGCTCAACGTTCAGGTACACAATAAAAATCGAAAGGACTTGGCACAAAGCCAAGTCCTTTTCAAACTAAAAAAAAATCAATTATACCTCGGGAATCGTGGCGTCGGCTTCGGTAACAATGAGTCTATCCGTCGCTTTGAGAGTTCGTTCCGTCACTTCGGCGATTCGTTCCGTCGCTTTGAGGGTTCGTTCCGTCACTTCGACACTTCTTTCCGTCGCTTTGATTTCTATCCCTTCCAAAAAAGCGATCCGCTCCCCGTTCATAGCTTCATAAGTACATAAGACACAAAGTATTTAAAAATTACATAATCAATCTACCTATTCACTTAAAATATACATGAAAAAATCCTGAGATATGATAAAATTGGTTTACCAACATATATTAGGAAATCCCTGTCTAGACACGACTCTTTTCGACAGGTAAATAATAAACCATTTCACAAGACGATCAAAGATTTTAAATAGGGTAAAAGACCCACATCTTACCCATCACAATTATCCAAAACCAAATAGGAGGTTTCCCATATTATGAAAAACAAAAGAAAATTAGCCTTACTAGCCCTAGTTGCGGTCCCTTCACTAATCTATACTGCACCTACTACGTCAGCATCAGCTGCTAATATTACTGGACATTCAAAAACTGCTTACATATACGATTATACTTATTACTACAACGCTAACGTTTCGAATGTTGTTCGACTTATTTCAAACATTAATGATACAACAGCTTCGTTCCAAACAAATTTGGAAGCAGCCAATAAAGCCTACGATGCGTTAACTGAAACGGAAAAACAATATGTTACGAATTATTCTACGCTGTCAAATCATCGTCAGACAAAAGTTGCGTACCGTAAGCTTGCTGATCAAATTGAAGAGAAATTAGCTTCAGTGGAGTCAACTTCCGTTTATTACTACCAAAATGTTATGGAAACGAAAGATTGGTACAATACGTTAAATGCAGCCCAAAAGTCCTTTGTGAGCCCGGAATCACAAAAAATACTGACATCCTATATCACGCCCAATACATCTATCGATAAAGTGGTCAATAAAATCCAATTATTAAACTCTTCTCGCATTACCTTCCATCAGGATGTAGCTGATGCTAGAGCTGAGCTTAATGCACTTCGAAGATATTCATACGTCTATTTACCTGCTGGTATCGAAAAGATGTTATTAGATGCTGAACAGCTTGTTGCGAAGGATAAGGCGGCAGCTAAGGAAGTAGAAAACGCTATTGCAGCTTTATCGCCTAAAACGTCTACCGCTCAAGATGTACAAGCAGCGAAAACAGCCTTCGAGGCTTTAACACCTGTGCAACAGCAGCTTGTACCAAACGCCTGGACTTTAGTAGACTATGTAAATGGAAAATATGATTTACCTAAAGGGAACGGGTCGAAAAAGCCAATTTCATCGGATATAGCAGCCGTACCAGGTAAAACTACTGCTATGACGAAAAACAAAAATACCTATACAGCAAAAATCAACGTTGCAGACACGGAAAATAGTGCAGATCGCTTCGTTTTAACGACAAAATCGAATATGACTGTTATTATTCCACCACTAGGAACCCTTCTTAATGAGGATACTGGTGTTATGGAAATTAGCATTACAAAAAAATCGAATCGTATCACATTCCAGGCAACATTAAATGAAAAACCAGTTGAATTTGAGGCGAACATGGAAATTATTATCAATAATTTATCACCGAATGCCTCCATCGTTCGTACCAATACCTTTGGCAAACCAGTACCAGCTGATTATACAGTAGAAGGAAATCGTCATTTCATTCAAACAACTTCCTCTGCCTCATTCCTAATCCAAGAGTAATTTCCAAATAAAAAAATCATGACCCTCTGCCGATACTTTATTAGTAGCAGAGGGTTTAACATGTTTTTTTGCTCTGCTTTCGCCTCTTATCTATAAGCACTTATAACGAACACATCATAACGAGAATCTTCTCATATCATTACATCAAAACTTTGCCCGCATTGTATGCTAAACAACTCCCCCTTTTTCAACATTTCTTAGTCAAAAAAAATGCGCAGTTATTCCCTTCATTAGGACGCTCTTTTATCACGTTCTTTCAAAAAGATTTCAGAAAACTATTGACAATTGTCATAAAACAGGGATAATCATTAATAAAGTTTCCTTAGAGAAACAATGTGAAGTTCGGGAAATATTATTATGGAAAGGAACAAAAAATGCATATGGAAAAAACATCATTGAAACCACTTTCAGAATGCTCATTTGGAGATTGCTTTTTAATAAAAGAAATAAACATTAAGGGTCCTTTAAGAAGGAGATTATTAGATTTAGGCTTTGTAAAAGGCGCAGAAATCTCTATTCTTCGTAAAAGCCCTTTAGGAGACCCTGTCGCTTACCGTGTAAGCAATACGACGATTGCTTTACGGAATGATGAAAGCTCAATGATTTTGGGCGAAATTGTTAGGGGGAATACAAAGTGAGAGTAAATAGAATAGCTTTAGCAGGTAACCCAAATACCGGAAAAAGCACATTATTTAATACATTAACGGGATTGAAGCAACATACCGGAAACTGGCCAGGGAAAACGGTTGTTCATGCGGAAGGTTCTTTTGAACACAAAGGAGAGCAATATGTTCTCGTGGATTTACCCGGGACCTATTCTTTATTTTCTAATTCAGCAGATGAGGAAGTCGCAAGAGACCATATCGTTTTTGACCAACCGGATGCAACAATTGTTGTGCTCGATGCAACATCATTAGAAAGAAACTTAAATCTTGCACTCCAAGTTTTAGAAATGACGAATAACGTTATCATTTGTATCAATTTAATCGATGAAGCGGAGAAAAAAGGGATCCGAATTGATGAAAGGAGATTAGCTCGTGAACTAGGAGTCCCGGTCGTCAAAATATCGGCAAGAAATAAAAAAGGTATTAATCGATTGTTGGATACATTAAGTCAACTGGTGCATGGGCAAATTGTTACAACGCCGTATCGCATGAAATATTCGAAAGAAATAGAGGAAGCCATTACAAAGATAGAATCGAAATTAGAAGGTTATTTTGATGAAAAATATCCATCGAGATGGATTGCCCTTCGCTTACTTGATGGTGATGAAGAATTGATCTTAAAACTGCAAAATCATAAGAATAATAAACAGCACGAGGTGAGAACGAATGGAGTCCCAGTCAGTGTTAAATCATAATTCACTTAAGGCTATTCTAGCTGAAGTGAACGAGGTTTCGAATGAGGATATTCGAGATGAAATCGTTAGTGATATTTATACTAAAAGCAAATCTTTATGTAAAAAAGTAGTATCGCAGCAACCTGCAATGTACAGATCTGATAAATTAGATGAAATTTTCACATCCCGTATTTGGGGATTCCCTATTATGCTTATCTTGCTAGGGACTGTCTTTTACATTACTATTGCTGGCGCAAACGTACCATCTGACATGTTAGCAAACTTATTTGGCTATTTAGAGGGTAAGCTAACCTTTCTTTTTGAGGCGATGCATGCACCCGAATGGTTACATGGTGTTTTAGTGCTTGGGCTATTTAGAGGTACAGGATGGGTTATTAGTGTTATGCTACCGCCAATGGCTATATTCTTCCCTATGTTCGCTCTATTAGAAAACTACGGTTATTTACCGCGAGTAGCATTTAATATGGACCGTTTATTCAAACGAGCGGGTGGACACGGGAAGCAGTCATTAACAATGGCAATGGGCTTTGGCTGTAATGCCGCTGCTATCATGTCAACGAGAATTATAGAATCTCCTCGTGAGCGAATGTTAGCCATTTTAACGAACAATTTTGTCCCTTGCAACGGGAGATGGCCAACACTTATTTTATTAGCATCATTATTTATGGTAACTGGTTTTTCAGGTGCAGCAGGTACATTTGTAACAGCGACTATTTTAATAGGATTTGTTATGTTGGGCGTCGTTGTGACATTATCTGTGTCCTGGGTTCTTTCTAAAACCGCTTTAAAGGGTGTACCTACCCATTACACTTTGGAACTTCCACCATTTCGAAGACCAAAGTTCTGGAACACAATTTTAAGAGCAAGTCTTGATAAAGCATGGTATGTATTAAAAAGAGCGGTTGTCGTTGCAGCTCCTGCCTCTATTTTGACTTGGGTACTTGCTAATATTTACGTTGGTGATACGAGTATTCTAATGCATTTCATTAACTTTTTAGATCCATTTGGTCAGGCTCTTGGTATGGATGGCTTTATTATGGCTGCATTTATTCTTGGACTACCAGCGAATGAAATTGTGATCCCTATCTTAATTATGGCGTATTTATCGCAAGGAGCTATGCTAGAAATTGAGGATTTATCGAAGCTAAAACAAGTGTTTATCGACCAAGGCTGGACGTGGCTCACAGCTTTAAACATGATGTTGTTCTCACTGCTACACTTCCCTTGCGGAACAACTTTAGTCAATATTTATAAAGAAACTAAAAGTCCGAAGTGGACATTTATGTCATTTTTAATTCCAACGGTTATTGCTATTGGCGTGACATGGCTAACGGCGACAGTTGCTCGAGCGTTTGGTTGGGTTTAATGATGGGAGGGGCTGATTAAAAGCCCCTCTTTTTTTATACTCTTAAATTTGCGTGATATTTGATGTAAAAAAAACTAGAGAATTCAACATAAGAATTCTCTAGCTTTGCTTCTTTTTTATGGTTTAGGTGAATATTGAATTTCCACATATTGTTGTGGGGTATGACCTGTACCATTTGCCTCTTTTTGATAAGCCCAAACAATATTTCCATATTGATCTTTTGTGAATAAGAATACTCTTTGACCCGTTTTAAACACGTTCTTAATTCCAGGATCAGTAGATGGATTTGCTACAAGTGGTAAAATTACACTGCCGTCTGCTGCTTTTTTAACAGATCCTTTACCAAATGATAATATGCCATTATCAGCTGGTTTATTATTTTTAACACTATCTATTATTAATTGTGGATCTAATGTTGTTTTATTCGCAGCAGTAACCGCATAGAAGTATTCTTGGTTTAATTCAAGCAGTGTCAGAATGTTTACAGAAACATCCATTGTTGTTGAATTATATTCTGCTGGTACACCATCAACATTGCCTGTTAAGCTAGCGTAACTCATCGTGTTATATGCATCTTTTCCTGGGTAAACATACTTACCAAAGTCAGCAATATCAAACTTATTACCTTCAAGGTCTGAAATAACGTAATCACGTGCTTCATCTTTCATTTTAATGGTAAATGTTTTATCCGCCGTACCTGAGCCAGTTGGCTTAATAATTAATTGGCTTTCATCAGTTGTTTTTGTACCTTGTGTATACTTAACGAACTGATATTGCGAAGTTATATCTTGATCGGACTCGTCAGTAATTGTTAATAAACTTAGATCTTTAATTGAAGATTTACCATTTTCATCACGCATGATGGCTTCACTGAAAGTAATCGTAAATGTACTATCTGGATTACGGTATACAATATTACGTTTCTTTTCTTTATCAACTGTCATCTCAATACGTGGTGGTGTGCCATCGGAATAGAAGTTTTGTTTCATCCAACCATCATTTGATTCATCATGAATTCCATCTTTGGCTTTATAAACAGTAAAGTTACCATACGTATCCTGTGCACCTAAATAAACAACATATTCGGTATGTGGTGTTAAAGTAACTCCTGGCATATCTAAAGTTCCAGACGCACCTTTTCCACTTTTTGTGACTGAAGGACTTGATTTAAGTTTTTCTTCTAATGTTTTTCTTTCTGCTGCCGTGTTAATAGTTAGCTTTGCATCCGGATTATCTGTTCCATCAGCATTTTTCTTTGGTACGAACCAATAATGAAGCTTTGTTGTCTCATCTGTATTAAAACTTACAGTGGCTTTCGTATCATCATAACCTTTAATAGTACCAGACTTCACTTCAAATTCGGTAACTAACGGTGCTTTTGAGTCCCCAAATATTTCTTTAGAAGCTATTTTGGAAAGCTCGCCGCCACGATCTTTTAATATCATATGAACTGAATAGCTCATGAATGGATTTAGTTTATCTTTATCCATAACAATCGGGAATTTCTTTGTATCAGCTTCTAAGTCGGCAGGACCAGAGCCTATTTCAATATAAATATCTTTTCCGCCTATTTGGAAGTAGCCTGATTTTAATGATGATTCAGTCGCAAATTCATTATAGAAATCTCTCTCCGTAATACCTTTATCTTTTAAATATTGCTCAAATGTTTTTGTTTCTCCATTGTCTTCGACTGTATCAGGTAACACCATGTAATAGTACGTTCCTGCTTTATTTGGTTTAAATTCTACCTCAGCTCGTTTATACTTTTCATCTTGGTCTGGTTTCCCAATAACATTTAATTCTAGAATCTTTGGTTGAACATATTTTTCATGCACATATTCCGCAAAGTTTCTAGCATTCTTACCAGTTTCAACAGTATTGACATTTTCAAATTCATTACCTGCTAAATCCTTAACACCAGGTAATACTGTTACACGTAATGTATCTCCAAAAACAAAACCAGTTTCCGAAGGAATGGTTAATAATACTTTTTTATCGCCTTCCTTATACTCTACAGCAGAAGGTTTAATTTTTTTCTGTCCTGTTGTATTGACGATAACTGTTCCTGATAAATCGTAGTTATTTAAATTTCGTGCGCTTTCAGGGTCTAATGCTTCATTTAAATAAATGTAGAATTGATTTTCCTTACCAGCGGCAGGCTCAAGCTTCGTCTTTTCAACGAATGGATTGATATTATCAAGCTCTCCCGTTTTAAATTCCTTAGCTGCAGCAGGATCTTTTGAATAATTACCCGAATCATCCTTCATTACTACATAAAGTTGATACTCTGTTTCAGCCTCTAAATCTGTTAACATTTCAGTAATTCCAAGTTTCCCCGCAACTGCCTTACCCTTACCTGTTGGTTTAGCAACAATATCTGCTGTTGTTGGATCGGCTGCTGACGTCTTTTTACGTACGTAGTAGTAATAGTCTCCTGGTTCACTTGCTGTAAATGTAAATTCTGCACGTTTTCCGCCATGTAGAGGGTTTACTTTTAAATCTTTAACAACTGGCGGTGTTCCATCTTTCATTTGGAATGGTTTTGATTTAATATCCGAAGCATTTTTCGCTCCATCAACGACCATCACATAAACAACATATTCTTTTTTCTCACCTAAATTAGTGATTTTAATAGTGTTTTTGCCATTCACTGCTGCGCTTGTTCCATGTGCTGCATTGTCAGTAGAAATGCGATTTACCATTTCTTTTTTCGTTGGTGCATCGGCGCCTTTTTCACGAACAATATAGTAGTAAGTTCCAACTTTATCTGAAGTGAAATCTACCTGTGTCTCACTACCACTTAAAACTGTTACATTCGTAATGTCGATTAACGGTTTTGTTTTATCAGCTGGATCTTGTTTATCAATATCGTCTTTATCAACCGGTTTACCGTCTTCATCTACAATATTGCCGATATTATCTTTATCCTCTAAGAAGTCGTCGAAGATATTATTCGGTCCCTCGCCCTTCGGTATAATCACTTTGTCAATATACGTGTAATCTCCAATATCAACCCAACCGTATACATTATCAACATACAGAACACCTATACGACCATCTATATACAGCTCTAAATCTGTATAGCTATTGTAGTTAATCCAGTCGATGTTGCTATCTCCGTAAATTGTCAGCTTCGTTTCTGTATCAAGGTTTAGTGTACCGATATTTCCTTGAATCTCAAATTCACGAACAGTCCCGATGATGTCTACACGTGGTAGCTTCATATTTGTTTCGATTTTTGTACCGCTTTGAGCGACAACTAGGCGCGATACAGTGCTGTTATAAAATTCAATATGTTTTTCAACATTTTTCATCGTCACTTTATCTTTAGACCAGTTCTCAAACGGCTTGTTTTTATCAGGATTTTTGTTGGAATTCTGATCTGCCCAATCTTGAATATCTGTTGTCGAACCGTTATTAGATGAGCCTTCATCATTTGGATTATCTGGATTAGACCAGTTGATAAATGCAGTATTGGTGCTTGCTATACGGCCAAGAGATAATGGCTTATAGTAGGAAAAGTCTAACTGTAAAGGTGGACGTACCGTTTCGTTGACAAGCATTGTACCAGTTAATGTAATATTTGAGAATTCAATATAGTTTCCATTAACAACGATTGTCGCACCGAAGGACTTACGATCGCCATCGAACTCTAGTGACCTTGAGCTTGTCCCACTTGCATTCAATGTTAGCTTTGATACCGAGCGAATAGTTTTGCCTGAAAAGTCCCCTTCAATTAGCGCGTCTTTTAATACAGGTGCATTATCTTCGTTAAAAATATGCGAGAGACTTTGTGATACTGAGTATGGATCGCCATTTATGTAGACAGTATCGTCTTCAACATTTGTAATTTTGAAAGTTGTGGCATTCCCTTTTTTCTCTTGTGAACGCACAATAAAAGATGCGAATTGTCCACGTGTAACCGCATTATGTGGTGAGAAAGTGACAGACGTTGTCCCTTCCGTAATCTTTGAATCTACTAAACTTTGGATATAGATAGCGTTGCTTGTTTCGCTAGTTACATCTTTGAAACTATTGTTGTAATTAGAGGCTACCTCTAATTTAAAGCCAAGCACTAAAATTTTCGCTAATTGCCCGCGCGTCATCACTTCATTAGGCATAAATGTTCCATTTGAATAGCCCGACATGATTCCTGCATTTTGTAGAGCAGCTATATACTTGTAATATTCACTACTTTTCGGAACGTCTTTTAAATATGGATCTTGTACATTTCTCAAATCTAATTTTAAAACAGTCGCCAGCATCTTTGCCGCCTGACCACGTGTTACACTTTGATTTGGTCGAAAAGTATTGTCTGCATACCCATTAATCGCACCTTGATTATATAATTTTAAAATGTCGTCATAATGACTTGAATATGGGTCAACATCTGTAAATGGTGAAGAAGCCGCAGCCGCCTTTTGTGGTGGTGGCACTACAACAGCAATCCCACTAGTAGCAAAAACCGTTGCTATAAGTGCTTTGTTCACTTTTTGGATTTTTGTTTTATCCATCCCACTCTTCCTTTCATCTATGTATTTGATACGTTCAAACTATCATTTTCATCATACCCTTTATATCGACAGGTAGATAGTGAACCTTCATAGATAAATCTAAATTAATGGAATAAAATTGTTAACAATAAATAGAAAAATAAAATGTTCACCATCATAACGTGAGGTTGATTTCCGTTCCGACTGGGCGCTTTGCCGCTGACGCTTCGCTTTCGCGCAGAGCAGAGCTTCCTGGGGCGTCCGATGAGCCGCTTCGCTGCGCTCCAGGGTCTCGGGCCAACAGATGTTTTTTTGCGCGAAAGCGTAGTGCTAACGAAGCGGCAGCAGAGGGTTTTGGTTTTGTTTGTGCGAAAGCGCAGCAACAGCACCGATATTGGTCACGAAGGCGTTATCACAGGATGTGATGGTTTTAGCCTTCGTTCCTCTATTGCTGATCCCCAAGGAGTCGCCCAGTCGTAACGAAGATCAACTTATACAATGGCATACGTTTTGTTCCAACCTTTGAGATGAATCAAAAGAACTATCTTAGACACTGTACACTTACAGCCATCCAAATTGCACTACTAATCAATCCTTTATCTTTTATATATTTCCTTTTCCCCCTCACCCAACATAAAAAAGCCAAGGAGCATCGGTGCTCGCTTGGCTTTTAACGATATATAGGCATACATCTAGACGTACTTGTGATGTCATAAGGGAAAGGGGGATAACCTTGCATCTTGTCAAGTCGATCGAGAGATGTGTCCCGAGTTTACGTATCATTTTGAACATGTTTGATAAGTCATATGGGGAATGACTTAAAAATAGCTTGCCCAAATGATCGTTGCATTAATCATGTACCCCAAAATTAGAAATGTATGCTTATTCCAAAAAAAATTTTTATTTATTTTTTTGCTCTGCTACTATGACTTGATTTCGTCCTGCTTGTTTTGCAAGATACAGCGCACCATCCGCTGCTTCTATTAACTTTTCTGTCGTATCTGCCATTTGTGGATACACGGCAACACCTGCAGAGAATGTAACTGGACGACCACAAGGACTTATAGTATGCGCCAACATATCCCGTAGTTGTTCTGCCACCTGTGCCGCTTCCACAGCTGTAGTAGTTGGCAATAACATAACAAATTCCTCACCACCGTAGCGACAGCAAACATCTCCATCACGAGCAACAGCTTTCATATTTTGAGCTAAAAATTGTAAAACCTTATCACCTACTGCATGACCATACGTATCATTCACACTTTTAAAATGATCTAAATCAAGTAGAATGAGGGCATGTGGCAACTTGTTGTCAAGCCACTCCGCTAGCATCGCATCCATTGTGCGACGATTGGTTACACCTGTTAGCGGATCTGTTGTAGATTGATCTTTAAAAAAGGATACCTGTCCCTGTAAAAATGTTAAACTCCGAATGAGAGCGCTTTTAAGATAATGCGCTTCAAAATACCAACTACGTACAGATTTCAAGCCTTCTACATTTTTCGAATCCATGCTCTCCTCTGTTAAAGTAGCTAATTGCTGTAAGGGATTTGCAATACGTGCTGCCGCCCAAAGGACAATTAAAATTGAAATGAGCATAAGCGGAATGGATTTTATAGCAACTTCCTGTACTCTATCAAATGAAGGAGCTAATGCTACATCAATCGGCCTTTGAGCAACTACTCCCCAACCCGTTAAAGGTACGGTACTAAAACCAGCAAGCATTTCTACTCCTTTAGTATTTACTACTTGAATAGCCCCGTTTTTCCCAGAAATCACTGATTGAACAACTTTATTATCAATAACGATATCATTAACGCGGCTTGGGTCCTGATGATAAATAACGCGCCCATCCGAATCAACTACATACACATATGACCCATCATGATAATAATGCTCTCCAAGTAAAGCATTAAAAACATTTCGTTCTTTTAAATAAATTGTCCCAGCTACCATTCCTAAATATTCATTTGTCTCTGAAAATATAGGATACGATATAAAAATAAGGAGACGCCCCGTCATCCCCTTATAAGGCTTTGAGACAAGAGGTTTCTTTTTAGATAAAGCCTCACTGGCTCCAACAGATGTTAAAACTTCACCTAGTACTTCTTCAGATGGTGGTGATATAGATAGTACAAGACCTTCTGCATTTGTGATCAGCACAGAGTTAAACATGTCATTTTGCATTTTCAAACGTTCAGTTTCCTGAATCAATGCATCGTTATCATGCATTTTTGTTTTTATCGAGCTGGCGCTATATCCTAAAATCTGAAAAGATTCTTCAAGATAAGAACTAGCGGTTGTTGCTAATTTTTGTGCATAGACTCGATTCGTTTCAAGCGTATTCTCTTTAATCGAGTCAACGTTCATTCGGTAACCACTCCAAATGCTACCAATACCAGTTAAGATAAAAGCAGCTATCGCAACGCCCATGATTAAATACTTTAACTTTATCTGTTTTGATTTCATTTTCTATCTTTTACCCCTAATTTATAATTTCTTCTATTATTCTATTAAAACACAAAAAAATTCCTTATTAAGAAAATTTCTTACCTCAAAAGTATAATATTTGGCAAAAAAGTACTTTCAAGAGTCTCTTATAACAAAAGTAATATAGTAGGCTACACCCCAAAACGTGGGGTTGATTTCCGTTCCGACTGGGCGTTTTGTTGTGGGCGTCCGATGAGCCGCTTCACTCGCTGCAGGGTCTCGGGCCAACAGATGTCTTTTGCGCGAAAGCGTGAGTGCAACGTAGCGGCAGCAGCACAATGTTGGTCACGAAGGCGTTATCACAGGACGTAATGCTTTTAGCCTTCGTTCCTCTATATCGCTGATCCCCAAGGTGTCGCCCAGTCGTAACGAAGATCAACTTAAATAATACGCACTTTAACAAATACCACCCCTTAAGAATCCAGATAGTAGGAAAATTTCCATAATTTTAGCATCGTTAACTGAACAAAAGTATAGTAATTTATATCTATAAAACTTTTAGTAATTCAATAGATTTTTATTATAAATTCACTTTAAGAAGAGGGTTTTAATATGTTGTTACGTAAAGTAGCTCCAATAATGATTGGTTATAGTATGGCTCTATGGACAAATACTTCTTTCAATCCAAATAAGTCGGTTCGTTTGAATGTAACAAAGACACAAAAAGCTTTGTCACTATCCAGCTTTCAAAGTGACTATAAAATGAAATGGCATCGATTAGAAACAGACTACTCCACATTTTCTCTCGTAGGAAGACATAATTCTAATGAGGTCGGAGGATATGAAACACGTATTGGGCATAGCGTATTTGGTATTCGTATCGGTGCTAATCGAATAGATGTAAATAGAAAATACGGTCTTCCGCTTAGAGCCATTCACTATGAAAATACAAGCTATTTGCTCGATTACAACGATTGTGATGGTAATACTACACACGGGACTTATTTCATTGATAATCACTACGTTACTTTTTTCTATGATTTACACAAAAACAATATTGTTCGTTCTATTATTTGGATACATGCTAAAACCGAATTAAGTAAACGTGGTTATTATGGTAAGCCATCCAACGAACTACGAACAGGGCTTGAAGATTTAATGGTTGACCTTATTAACCATGAGCGAGTTATAGAAGGTTTGCAACCACTCATTTATGATAAAGGGTCTAATCCTATTGCTCGACAACATAGTAGCAATATGATCACACATCAATTTTTTAGTCATGAAGATCATCAAGGTAATCATTCCAATGACCGCCTCACTGCTGGTGGGGTTAATCACTATTGGTACGGCGAAAATATAGCACAAGGTCAGCATAATAGTATATTTGCTCATGAAGCACTGATGAATTCAAAAGGACATCGTATAAATATTTTAAGGAAAGAGTTTACCCATATTTTTGTTGGTGTTTGCTTTAAAGATAACGGTGCACCCTATTATACGGTTAACTTTTATTCTAAATAGTTGAAGTTGATCAACGATATATACAAAAAAATCTCTATGCAGAAATTATTGCATAGAGATTTTTTTATTCATGTTACGACAAAAATTTTCTCATAAATCCATTATTAGAATTTACTTATAACCTTCATTTTTGATAGTCACTAATCACATTTGTTAAAACGTAGTTGATTGGAGTGGAGGCTGGGCGACTCCTTGGGGATCAGCGATATAGAGGAACGATGGCTAAATGCATCATGTCCTGTGATAACGCCTTCGTGACCAACATCGAATGTTTTCTGTAGCGAAAGCAAAGCGGCAGCTACAAAGCGCCCAGCCGAGACGGAAATCAACCCTATGTTATGGAAAAACTCTACATTCTAAATTATTTTACTTTTTTCTCTATTCTGACATATAATTTTCCGACTAAATATTTTATAATAAAATTTAACATAGTCAAGCCATCAATACTTCTGTTATAATACTGATAATTTACACTTAACACTGTATTAACACAGTGCAAATAAATGCTTTTCACAAAATGGGGATTATGAGAAAAGCGCTGCAATGCATTCTTGAATAGATGGCAAAGTAGCCTACACAAAAAGGGGTTGGGAGATTTGGGTATTTTAAAGGGGTTAAAAATTCTCGATTTTTCTGCATTACTACCGGGGCCAATGGCGACAATGATATTTGCTGATTTAGGCGCAGAGGTTATTCACGTTGAATCCTCAAAACGCGTAGATTTAACACGTATTATGCCTCCTTACGACGATGATCATGAGGCCTATATTCATCAACATTTGAATCGCTCTAAAAAGTCATTAACACTAAATTTAAAATCGCCTGAAGCTATAGAAATTGTGAAGTCACTCGTTAAAGAGTACGACATAATTATCGAAGGATTTCGGCCTGGTGTCATGCAACGGCTTGGCATTGGCTACGAAGCTCTAAAAGAGGTAAATCCTAAGGTTATTTATTGTGCTATTACAGGCTATGGACAAACTGGACCATTTAGCAATCGACCAGGACATGACAATAACTATTTATCATTAGCTGGCTTACTCGATTATTCACGCCATAAAGATAAAAAACCTGTCTCCATGGGTATTCAGCTAGCTGATATCGCTGGGGGCACGATGCATGCGGCAATTGGAGTACTCGCAGCTGCTTTACATCGTGAAAAAACAGGTGAAGGGCAATATATTGATATAAGTATGACCGATGCTGTATTTTCGCTCAATGCTATGTATGGGTCTGCCTATATTGGCGGTGGTCGCATACCTCAGCCCGAGCAAGAAATTTTAAACGGTGGCAGCTACTATGACTTTTACAAAACAAAAGATGGCCGATTTTTCTCAGTAGGAAGTCTTGAACCTCAATTCCGCAAATTACTTTGTGAAGCGCTTGATATTCCCGAGCTCATTGATAATACGTTTAATGATTCATACTATACACAAATTCGTTTTAAAGAAGCCGTCCATGATGCATTCTTATCGAAGACTTACGAAGAATTGCTTGAAGTATTTAACGAGGATTTCGAGGGATGTGTCGAACCAGTATTAACGTTTCCAGAAGCATGCGAGCATCCTCAGCTCAAAGCTCGTGACATGATTGTTGATATTCCTAAAAGCGACGGTACTACACAAAAGCAAATTGCATCAGCGTTTAAGTTTGACGGTGTTAAGCCGCAGTACAAGCATGTCGGTGCTAAGCTTGGAGAGCATAATGAGGAAGTGTTATCTTCACTTGGCTATAGCGTCGAGCAAATTGCAGACTTACAGGACAAAGGAGTTTTAGAATAAGATCCATATAAAATAAAAAGAGTATCTAATGCTGCGTTTATAACACATTAGACACTTTTTTTATTTAATCAATTATAATTGCGTCCAGAACCGGCTGAAAAAAGTTAAACGTAGGCACTTATAAAGACCCGTAACTTTTCGAAATGATCGTCTATAAGTAAATATTTTTTATATATTTCCATTAATTTTTCAAAAAGCTCGTACTGCTCCGTTACAAATAACACCTTTAAAATATTGAGCATATGTAAGGATGCGCTCTGTGCCACCAAAGAGTAAGGCGTTTCTGGCTGACGATAATGTTGGCGCCACTCTTCAACAGACAAGCCAATATGCTGTAATGAATTATTTACATGGAGAGCGATATCCTGCTGAACTGACGCTTCAATCGCAATAAATTGCTCATTACTATAATTGTTCTGTACTAAAGCGGCATGTATTTTTTTATTAGATGCTAATACATGTTCCTTTAAAAGCTGAAGCCCCTCTTGATAACGCTCCATTTTTACGTAATGATCCAACAATACTGCATACAAGTTTTCTAAAAAGTTTAGTTCATAATTTTTAATAATGGCAGGAGGTGTTGGCTTACGATTCGGCAATAACTCCTTATATTCCAACAAAATCTCTATCGCGTAATTATTAAGTCGTTCATCTTCTAATAAGTACTCACCGTAGTGAATAACAGTTTCCGGATTCTTCTCCTGGTGTGCTATATGAAACTGAAGATAGGCAATCAGAGCTTTTTCTTTCTCTGTCAATGCATACATCGAATAACGCCAATCCGCTTCAAAGGAAGTAATTAAAGCTTTAACGCATGAATAATCTCCTTCAGACAGACGATAATGCGTTACAATTTGATAAAGATGTAACTGCTTTTTTGCTAAACAAGTAGAATTATAGTTATCCACGTAGGTTATACACTTATCCAGAGTTTTTTTATAATTATCCACAAAGTTATTCACATGTCCACAGGTTTTTCTTGTAGATTGTTCAACATGACCCATCATTTCATGGATAAATGTGAATTGTTCTAATGGTTTGTGGATAAACAGTGAATAAACTTTTTTCATAAATAGCCAATGCCAAAAGTGAGTATCTTCTTTATAAATCATATGCACTAAATATTCATTTTCAAATTTATATAAAAATATAGTTTGTAGCTCGTTGACTGGCATTGTAATTTGCATTCGCTTTCCGAAAATTAGCCAGATTAATCGCTCTAAGTCCATTGTGTGTTGTGCAAAAAGTTGCTCAAAAAAGGTCTCCTTGCCTTTTTGCGTATAAAAAAAAGCATTGAGACGTTCATTCACAAATTTAGTATCCAAGCCATACTTGTTAAAAAAAGTTTGCATATCTATCGTTACACGACCCCAATATTTTCGCGCAGTTGAAAACGCAATATTCATCGCAGTTTCCTCATTCACTAAAAATAAATTCGGTGAAAGTGCAGTACCTAGAATTTTCGGGTCTGCCGGTGAATCACTCTCTGCCTCTAACCATTTTGACAGTAATTTTTCAGCACCCTTTTCACCATTATGTTTATATGTCATGAATAACTGCTCATCACAATCCAACAGCATGCAACTGGAGCCCCCCATCAAATTCAACCAACAACGATCTTCCCCTATTCTGTAAAATACTTGCCAAACCTTTTAACTCTCTTTCTTCAATATAACAAATCTTATCAATCATATGCTAAAGAAATAGAAATATACATAAAAGAAGACAACAAAAGTATTCGTGCAAAATCGACAACTTCAGCTGCAGCAGCATAAAAAAAGCCATCTATAAGGGGCAAATCCCTCGTGGATGGGTTAAAAAATTAAGTTAAGGCTAAAAAAAGAACGTTAAATGAACTCATTGGACAATCACTCATAAGTTAGTAGCCCTAGCTCAATAAAAGCTAGCGCCATAGTACGCACGAAAGCTATGCATCATTCACCAATACAATCGGGAAAAATCAATTTTCACAACAATAGACGAACAACTAACAAAATAGTCACAAGAAAACACGTCAAATTTTTTGACGTGTTTTTTTCTGCATCGAAAGCGAAGCGACAATTTGGACTTCACCGTACGCATTTAATCATATTGTTTTTTCACAGGTTTATAAATTCGTGCTTTTTTCAGGACAGTTTTAGGTACTTGGAAGGTTGCTGTTACGACGCCTGGATGACGGCCAATTTCAATCGATCCTGTAATCGTCGCTCGATTCATAATTTCTGGTTCGCTCATCTCAAACAGCCTTGCAGCACGGCTTATAGCATTAGTTGTTGCTTCATTTAACGATGTTCCTGAGCCAACAATTGATACTGGGAATGCTTCCTCCACTTGTTTAACGCCAAATTCCTCTGCAAGCTCACGTGCACGACGTTTTTCTTCCTTTGTAAAAGGTTTAGCCGTATAAGGTAAATCCTCTGTATTTGGCAATAAAATAGGGCCGTCCAAAGCTACTTTTTTCAGTACGCTTACCTGAAGCTGAACTATACCAGCAACATCCGTTGTATGTCCTGCAATTTCTCCATCTCCTTGCATTGCGTGCATATCACCAATATACACACCGCCACCTGGAACCTTTACTGGACAAATAATGGTTGCGCCCTCACGAACACGGCTTATATCCATATGTCCATCTGTACGGTGTGTATCTAATTCAGTCTGCGTAAATGCATATTCATGTGGTGCACCGATTAAAAACGAACCAAAATCACCAGCATTGTGGGAGTCTGGCATTGCCTTTGAAGGCGTCGTTCCAAGCTGCCCTAAAAACGGTCGCATTCTTGCCATAACACCTATCAAATCACTTGGTGCTAACGCAACTACAGGATTTTGCACAGAGTTTTCAGGTGTACGCATATAATTTTTCGCATCCAGTGCAATACGGCGAGCCCCTTCTCGTCCAACCGTGACACCAATATTCCCCTTATGATCTAACGCCATAGTATAGCCATTCGTCATGTTAAATGGTGATGTTTCAGTATCACATGTCGAACAGCGAATAGCCTGCCGACCTATCCCTTTGACAACTGTATTCGGATGAAGCTTACCACAGCCCGGGCATTTTACTGATACGAATGGATCCCCAATGAAACGATCTATAATTGCCTCATCATGCCCAGACGCTGTTGCTACAGATGTTACCTGTAGTGATTTAATCTTGATAACAATGGCATCTCCTACCTCTGCACCTTCTACAAATACAGGCTTTGTTACTTCATGCCCACCACGAATCGTTGGTGTTAGCATCGGCCCCCAGCATCCTGGTGTCGTATTAGCTATGATTGTCCCACCGTCTTTGACAGGTCCAAGCATTTTCTGTTGTGGATCTAAAATACCATCTATGAACTCATTTACGAATAATGTTTCGACGGCTTGCGGCTGCTGTACAAGATCTTCATTTTGTATTTCTTCTTTTTCTAGCACATGCAATTCGTTTATCATTTTTTCGTCACGCCCCTAGTTTTTATTTTATGTATATTGATCTTTGTTAAATTTGATTTCAACGCTTGATATCTCTCTTTGTAGTAAATTGTCGATTGTAAAATTTAATTTCGACATTAAGCTCGATAATTCCTTCCATTTCGAGGAAGATGTCATGAATCGTATGTATTGAATAATCAAAGTAGCGTTGTTCTTCTCTCCTAGTGCTTTTCCTGTATGTAAATGCATGATTTTTGTCCAATAGAAGTAGATATGGGCTACAAAGTACATGGAAAATTATGACGTTTATTTTGTGTGTTTTCAACCATATACACATAAAAAGCACAGACTCTTACAAATGTATTGTAAAAGTCTGTACTTTATTTTGTAATAAACTTCATTTCTTTGTAAGCGTGCGTTAATTTAATGAGATTGTCACAGGATCCATCTCTCTTAATTCCGTGCCTTTTCCTGAGCCTAAGGAGAAATAAATAACAGGAACAAATGTAATGGATGTAGCAGTTGGATTGATCGCCTGTACAGTAGCACTTGATTTATAAGAAATTCCACCGTCTCGACTTGATGAACCATTTCCATTTACTACATAGGTGTTCCCTAGATTATCTCGTAGTTCATCAAATTGAACTGTAACATCTGGCCACTTTTTTAACACTTCTGGGATAACTTCATATTCATAATGAATAACAGTGGACATATCATTTTTTCCAAGGGCGGTAAATCGAGCAATGACATCATAGTTTGTAACAGTTTCGTTGACTAGCTGTAGCTCACCTGCTAACTTAGAGACTTTAAAATTAAATGCCCAATCCCCTTCCACTTTTATATCGTTATTCATGTTGAGAAAAGCTTCTGGTTTCCATGTTACTTCTAATTCATCTGGTGCTTCTTTATCAAAATAAGGTGTTGTATTTGCTAATCCGATATATTTATTATCACCTATCTTTTCCAGTCGGCTACTTCCTCCACCACCTATAGCTCCTTTGATATCCATGAAGTCTCCTTCTATAAACGGAGAATCTCCTAAATCTTTATCTGTTTCAAGTGCAAAAGAAATTGTCAGAGATGTACCGTCATACACAGCATTTTCAATCATCATAGATAAGCCATTACTAGAATGAACCTGTCCAATTTCCGTTGCGTGACTATCAAAGTTCTCAAACATTGTGTTTTTATTATCAAAATTGCTAGCAATGTTTTTCATAAACGGAATTTGTGAAGCAAGTGTAGGAAAAGCAATGCTTACGGTAGTTACCATACTGATGCCAATTATTGCTGCCGCTGCTGTATGACGCACCCATTTTGGCATACGCTTTCTTGTTGCTTGCTTCTTTAAAATCGTTTGTTTAAGGTTCCTCTTTCGCTGTGCAGATAATTCAATTGGTTCAATTTTATCCACATCCAGGTCCAGCCACTCTTTATAAGTCTTTGTCATATAAATGCCTCCTTCAACTGTATTGTTGATGCTAGTTTCTTCTTCCCTCTATAAAGCCGATTTTCTACGGCTGCTTTTGATAAATGCAGTGCTTCTGCTATCTCGGAATTCGTTAATTGCAAATAATACCTCATCATGAAAATATCTCGATCAATATTTTCTAAGTGACTAATAGCTAATAACAAATCGTTTCGTTGCTCCTTTTTCAAAAGCTCCTGCTGTGTATCTTTTATATCAGCCTTTTGCAAGAGCTCCTCATCTCCCTTTTCTCTTTGTTGTTGTTTTTCAAGTTTACGGAATAAATCTATGGCTTTATATTTTGTCAGCATCCCTATCCATTTTTTAAAATCCTCAGATTCGCCCTTAAATTGCTTTGCATTTTGCCAAATAGCTAGGAATACATAATTAACACAGTCATCAATAGAATCTTTATTAATACTGGAAAGAATCTTATAAGCTATGGCATGCACGAAGCCAGAATAATGCTCAATTACAAACTCAAGCGCATCTTCTTTTTGGTTTTGCAGACGGCTAATAAAGTTTTTAGCTGTACATCTCACCATTTCTCCCCCCTTATGTTTATTTGAAAAAGCTTCTTCACTAACTATATCGAAGCTCACTCACCAAAACTCTCAACTATTTTTGTGAGAAATGATGATTTTCATTAAAAAATCATCATTCGTGCTTCAATCTCCTCTTTCAAACAAATTTCATTTATAATGAGTCACATAAAGTGATTTCTCTACTGCTAAACATATTAGCTATACACTATTCTTGAAATACTAATAACAGTTTTTAATAAAAAAGAAGAAAGGACGTGTGAACCATGAAAGAACCAACTATTCTAGTGGTGGACGATGAGGCAGATTTAGCAAACCTTCTAAAAGTCAGCCTACAAAAAGAAGGCTATAAACAAATTCATACAGCTGGCTCCATTCAAGAAGCCTGGATGAGCTTTCAACAAACACAACCCGATATTGTACTTCTTGATGTGATGCTTCCTGATGGCGAGGGCTACGATTTATGTCGTCGTATTCGGGAAGTATCGCATGTGCCAGTGCTTTTCATGTCAGCGAAAAATGATGAAATTGATAAAATTTTAGGGCTTGCCATCGGAGGAGACGACTATATTACGAAACCTTTTAGTCCTAAAGAGGTCGCCTATCGTGTGAAGGCACAGCTTCGCAGAGCTGGCTATCAAACGCAGGAAGTAGCACCAGATCCTTCCGCGAAGTCAATTCAAGTTGGCCCATTCTTACTTAATGGTGATGAAACGGAGGTACATAAGGACGAAGTTTTATTGGAGCTAACAGCGAAAGAGATCGGCTTGATGGCTTGCTTTATGAATAATCCTAATCGAATTTTAAGTAAAGAAACTCTATTTGAGCGTGTATGGGGAGAGGACTTTTTCGGCTCAGACAATACCGTAATGGTGCATATTCGACGGCTGCGTGAAAAGGTTGAAAACGATGCATCAAAACCTGTGTATATTACAACTGTAAAAGGGCTTGGCTATAAATTTGTCGTTCCAAAAGAGGAGCAAGTATGAAATGGAAATTAACAGCTAGATTTCTTCTGTCTGTGCTGTCTATTGTTATTATTGTTATTTTCCTGAATACAGCCATTTTAATTGGTTTTTTCATTTTCCAACAGGTAAATAAATACGATAAAACAACTTCGTATTCAGAGGAAAACTTCGTGCGCGAGTTCCAACAGTATATTGATATAAGTAATGGAACGGTATCGGTAAGCAAGGATGGACTTCAACAATTGCATCAGCGAAATGCTTGGATTCAATTACTTGATAATAATGGACAGGTCATTGAAGCCCATTTTTCTCCAGAGAAGGCTCCTGCACACTATGCGCCGATTGATTTAATTCAAGTTTATAAATATAAAGAGTTCGACGTAGATACAACCGTATATGTAGGAAGTAAAGAAAGTATTAGTTATCTTATCGGTATTGAGGGCAGTGGCGTTACTAGATATGTCACTCATTTTTCTGGCTCATCCGTCTTACAGTTTATTGGCAAGTTTGGTTTGCTTATTGTCATTGCTGATTTATTAGTAGCTACACTCGTTGGCTGGCTTTTCGGTCGAACGTTGACCAAGCCCCTACACGCAATGATTGAACGTATTCGTCATTTAAAAAATCATGAGCATGTTTCTAGTAAAATGCCAGGTGGTGTTTACAAACCTGTTTTCGAGAATTTAAATGAAGTATCAAAAGAGCTTGCCGCACACGAGCAGGAACGTAAAAGATTAGAAATGATGCGTGAGGAATGGATCAGCAATGTGTCACACGATATGAAAACACCTCTTGCTTCGATTCGTGGTTATGCGGAGCTACTGAATGATGGAAAATTGACTGCTGATGAACAAAGAGACTACGCTCACATTATCGAAAAACAATCATTGCATATGCAAGATTTACTCGATGATTTAAATTTAACTATGCGCTTAAGACATCAGCAGCTTCCGCTCAGCTTAACCGAAGTAAATATGGTGCAATTTATTCGTGAAATCGTTATAGATACACTCAATACCCCTCAATATGAGGAAGCCAATATTGAGTTTAATGCAACTAACGATGTCATCAAGCATCACATTGACGAGCACTTTATGCGACGAGCGATTATGAATTTTTTACACAATGCATTGCTTCATAATCCTTCTGATGTATCAGTTACTATTCTTGTTGAAGATCATTCCATTACGATTTCTGATAACGGTAAAGGCATTTCTGCTGAAGATCTTGAACATATTTTCGAGCGCTATTATCGAGGGACAAATACTGAGCAAACACACGGTACTGGCTTAGGTACTGCAATTGCTAGAGACATTATTGAAGCGCACGGAGGAACTGTAACAATTACCTCCGAAGGACAACAAGGTACAACTGTTAGCATTCAATTTCAAATAGAAAAAAAGGAGTAGCCCTAAACTAGGGACTACTCCTTCTTCTTATTTTTTCATTAGCTCTTGCACTTTTTTTGGTAGCTCATGGAATTTTACTTCATCATATGATGATACTTCCGTTTCTTTTTTTACATAAAGCTTCAAGTATGCATCGTGACGTAAATTTTTCTGAGCTGAAAACTCCAATGTTTGCTCTTCACCGTTCTCGTCATAAGCAGGTAGCTCGTACAAATAGGACTTCATAATTTCTCCAGTATCTAGCTTATATTCCTTTAGATCACCATCAGAAGTGATATGAACATAGTATGCTTCTTTATTTAAACGGTTAAAATCTACGGTCATTAGAACAACAAGACCCGCTACGAACAATAAAAACAATGCTCCTATACCTAAGAATACTTTTTTCATTTTAATTCCCCTGTCTAACAATTTTATAGAATGAACGAACTGTAAAGATATAATATATGCCGTAAATTGCAGAATAAGCAATCATCCACAGTATTACTGGTTTCGTTATATCCATACCAAATAGCTGTGAAAAGGCTAGCAGCGCAAATGCACTATGTGCGATACCAACAACGAGTGGTGCACTAAAGATAACGGCAACCTGTCCTGCAACTGTTTTTAATATCTGTTTTTTATTAACACCGATTTTATTTAAAATCGCATATTTAGACTGATCTTCCTCAGCCTCTGTTAAAATTTTAAAGTAAATAATACTTCCTGTCGCCGCTAAAAATACTAATCCTAAAAAGCTTCCTACAAACAATAGTGATCCTACAGTAGCTAAACTAGCCTCATAACTTTGTGGAACACTTGAAAACCCATCCTGCTGTTCAGTAGCTAGTTGATTGGAAATCTCCTTTGAAATATCCTGTTGCTTCAAGTCATTATCCATACCAACTACCTGCATTTTAACACTTTCTGCATTTGTTGCTGTGAACACTTTATCATTAACAACGAGTACTGTACCAGCTGGTAAAAAGTTTAACACACTCTCCGTATACATTTTATCAACATGGAATGATTCCCCGTTCTCCAATTTAAACTCTTCACCCGTAAAATCATGTGAAAAACGTTCATCGAAAGTTGTATCAAGTAACACTGTTGAACCATCTGCAATGTGCAGTTCTTCATCTTTCCCCTGCAATTTTGCTAAACGATTATAGTCAGATTCCTTTAATAATGTATATTCAAAATACGAATATTCATTATCGACACGTAAATTTTTTACAGAAAGCGCTTCGTTGTACAAGACGTCTTCTTGCGAAAATTTTACTGTCTCACCCTTCCACATAAATGTGTTAGGTAACATTTGACGTACAGTTGCTTCCGCATTGTAATACATCCCGAAAACGCCGCCACCTGCTGTAATCGTCGTCGCACTTAAAATAGCGATGATCGAAAGCGATTTAGCGTTTGCTCGAATACGGTACAATAATTGTGATACCCCGATTAAGTTCAAGCCTTTCCATGACCAAGAAGTTGCATTTTTCAACGCCGTTAACACAAATACGCTAACACTATGGAATAACAGATATGTCCCTGCAATGGTCACACCTATAACCATTAATGGCGTACCTAGTATTGTGAAGAATCTCCAGATATCACTTGTAAATATATCGTCAGATGCTGTGTAATAACCAAATGCAATTAGCGCTGCCCCAAGAATAGCTGCTACTAATGATGCACGTGGAATCTTCTCTCCTTGCTTCTCAGCATGGAACAAGTCAATCAGTTTAAATTGATAAATGACACGATAGCCCTGTAAAGATGTGAATAAAAATAGTAGCGCAAAAATGCCTGTTGTATTTACTAGAGCCTCAGAGGAAAAAGTTAAACTTCCTACAACCTCATAGCCCATTAAACGAACTAAAATCATTAATAGCCCTTGTGACATAAAGAATCCAAGAACAATTCCTAGTACTAGAGAGACAAGCCCAATCACTAAATTCTCGAAAAAGAGCATTAAGCCAATTTTCTGCTTACGCACACCTAGTAAAGAGTAAAGTGCTACTTCCTTTTTTCGTCTCTTCATAAAGAACGAATTGGAATACGCCATAAAGATGATGATGAAGAATAATAGCACAACGGATGATGCACTCATCAATCCTTTAATTTGCTGCGATGATTGTTTTAATGCTGAAAGATCATCATTATATTTCAATGTCACAAACGTAAAGTAGATGACGATACTAAAAACCATCGAGGCGATATATAAAAAGTAGTTCGACAAATTACGTTGAACATTTTTTCGCGCTAAACTAAATAACGTCATTTACTCCACCTCCGATGCCAGCAAGCACCTGTAAAATCTCTTGGAAGAACTGCTTTCTTGTTTGAGTACCACGATGAATTTCCTTAGAAAGCTGTCCGTCCTGAATAAATAGAATGCGCTGACAGAAGCTTGCTGCAAATGCATCATGCGTAACCATCATAATAGTGGACGCTTGAGAATTATTTAAATCACTTAAGCTTTCAAGCAAATCTGTTGCTGATTTTGAATCAAGAGCACCTGTAGGCTCATCCGCAAAAATTAATTTCGGTTCTGTAACTAATGCACGTGATGATGCTGTACGTTGCTTCTGCCCACCTGAAATTTGATATGGGTATTTATCAAGTAAGTCTTTTATCCCAAACAGTGTAGCTATGCGTTCTACCCTTGCGTTAATTGCCTTTGTTGGCACTTTTGCAATCGCAAGAGGCAGTACGATATTTTCACGAACTGTTAAAGAATCGAGTAAGTTATAGTCTTGGAAGATAAAGCCTAGATTGTCGCGACGAAAATCTGCTAACTCTGCATCCTTCATGCACGCTAAGTTTGTATCACCAATAATAATTTCACCAGTCGTTGGCGTATCAATTGTAGCTAACACATTTAATAACGTCGATTTCCCAGCCCCTGAAGGCCCCATTACACCAACAAACTCTCCTTTTTCTACTTCAAATGATATATTCGATAGCGCTGTAAATGTATTTGCGCCTTTGCCGTAAGTCTTTTCTACATTTTGAACCTTTAATAATGGCGTCATAAACGCTCACCTCTTCTTTCTGACTTTAGTATACGCCCTCAAACTTACAACAAATTTGTCCCAAGCTTACAACAACCTTAAATCAACCTATCCACATGACATACGTTTTAACAAAATATCGCCTAACTTTTGAAGTTTATCGCCCAATTTTTTAGTTTTATCGATAAACTTTTGCATTTTATCACCCAACTTATAATTTTTATCGACATCCACCCTCAAATGAGCATAAAAAAGGATTCACACACAAAACTGTGCGTGAATCCTCAACTTTATTATGATAAAACTTCTTTAATATCGTCCTCAAAGCTACTTGGCTTATCAGCTGATCCATAGCGTCCGACAACTTCACCATTGCGATTCACAAGGAATTTTGTGAAATTCCATTTTATACTGTTGCCGAGAAAGCCTTTTGAATGCGATGTCAAATGCTCAAAAATAGAGTGTGCACCCTTACCATTGACCTTCACAATTTCATGCATAGGGAACGTCACGCCATATGTTAAACGGCATTGTGACGCCGCTTCCTCAGCAGTCGCCACTTCTTGTTTAAACTGATTGGATGGGAAGCCAAGAACAACAAGACCTTCATCCTGATATTTTTTATATAGATCTTCTAATTCTTCAAACTGCGGTGTAAAACCACATTTGGAAGCCGTATTAACAATTAGCATTGCCTTGCCCTGATAACGATCTAAGCTATATTCAGTACCATCTCCCAAAGCAACCTGAATGTCGTAAATGCTCATTTCTAATAACCCCTTTCGTTATAAACGCGCATTTATTCTGGCCACCTGCTGTAGTGGATCCCAAACACCATTAAATGGAGGCGCGTAGGCTAAATCTAAATCTAGTAAATCAGGTAACGTCATTTTATTGTATAAGGCTGTCGCAAACACATCGATCCGTTTATCAATACCTGCCGGACCGACAATTTGTGCGCCTAAAAGCTGTTGATCTCGTTTACGAACAACAATTTTAATGAACATCCGTTGGGCACCTGGATAATATCCCGCAATATGGCGCGCAGACAATTTAAAGGCTTCATATTCAAAACCTAGCTCTTTAGCATTACGCTCATTAATACCTGTCGTGGCAATCGTTAAATTGAAAAACTTTAAGATCGACGTACCTACAATCCCGCGAAACGGCGCAAACTTGCCCGACATATTGAGTCCTGCTAAACGACCTTGCTTATTAGCTGTCGTTCCAAGAGGTATATAATCTAGGCGTTCTTTCACAATATTAAAATGCGTTGCACAATCTCCCGCAGCATAAATATTTTCAACAGATGTCTCTAAATGTCGATTGACAATAACCGCACCATTTTTCTCTAGTGCTATACCTGTACCTTCTAAAAATTGAGTATTTGGTTTAATCCCCGCAGCCATAATGACTAAATCCGTATCAAATGCGCCATTGTCTGTTATAACACGCTCAACACGGTGATTCCCCTCAAATGCCTCTACTTTTGTATTTAGCACAAGCTCGACATCATTCTTTTTCGCTTCTTCATGAACATGTTGTGCAAGCTCTTCATCTAGGATTCTTGCAACATAGCTACCTCGTTGAATCAATCTTACTTTTTTGCCGCAAGCATGGATCGTCTCGGCCATTTCTAGCCCAATATAGCCTGCGCCTATAATTGTTACATTTTCTATATCCGGCGTTAAATCGGCTAGTAACTCATCTAGCTGAGGTATTGTTTTCACCGTGTGTATACCCGCTAAATCCGAACCTTTCTTCACCGGCATAATAGGATCCGCGCCTGTTGCAATAAGGAGCTTATCATAAGGAATTTCAAATGATTCACCAGATGACTGTGTTCCAAAAACAAGCTTCTTGTCTACATCAATTCCGTTAACCTCATGACCAACACGAGCATCAATACCGTACTTATCACGAAAAGTTTCTACATCTCTTGCTATAAGACGCTTTGTCGATGAAATACGCCCATCTACAACATAGGGCAAGCCACACTGCCCATATGAATAAATAAATCCACGTTCTACAGATATAATCTCTGCCCCAGGTACATTTCGATATATTTCCATTGCTGCTGACATTCCGGCAGCATCTCCTCCGATGATTACGTATTTCATCCAACAATCCCCCCTATTTTTTTCTCGTTGCTAATAAGCCTGCATAATAGTCCATATAAAAACGGCGTCTACCTCCACTTACAATGACACGAATAACATGAATAGCAATAACTATCATTAGAACAAAGTTCGCTATAAAGGCTGACAATGTAATGACAATTTGTAGTACATAAAATGGTGAATCCATATCTAATTCTATGTTCCCTATAATTGTTATAATCTCCGACGTGCAGACTATCACGAGAATAGCAACACAACGACGCAACGATTGACTGACAATACTTTTGCCGTTTTCACTGACCATTGTAAATCGCATAAACTTCATCCCTAATGTTGCACCTTTTGTAAAACTCGGAACAACACCAAAGAGCAACAAATACAAAGCAATTTTTATTAAAAACTCAAAAATGCCACTATAGCCTATTACGACACTAACGAAGAACAAAATGACTTGCGCTATAAATAAATCTATTGCTAGTGCCAACAATATCGATAATGGTTTGACAATATCTTTCTCGACCATTTCTGCTGCTTTAGCCGTCACCTTTTCATGAGAAGGAAACAGCGCCCACACAACAGGGGCTAAGAAGAACCCTAATAGTGCACCAACACTGTTAAGTATTAAATCATCCACATCAAAAATTCGATACGCACAATTAAAGATGCCATAAATCCCTGTATATTGGGTTACCTCATAAAACAATGTTAGCAAAAAGCTAAATAGAAATGCACGTTTCCAGTACTTTCTTTTTTTAAGGAAATAACGCAAGTACACGCCAAAAGGCATGAGCAGCAAGAAATTAAAAAATGCCTGAAAAAAAGCAGGCTGCTTCGGTATATAAATCCATGTTGAAGGATTCGTCAAAACAATCCCACTATCCTTTAAAATATCCGTAACAAATTGAAAAGGATGTAAATTATAATGGACTGTATCTGGGGCTTGCAAAGAGCAAGTATCACGTGTTTCTGGGAAAGGCAATAAAACTAAGCATAATGCCGATAAAAAGTAAAAAATAAATGAGAACGTAATAATCGTTTTGGATACAGATAAATAGCCATATTTCCGATACGTATAAATAAGCCAAGGTACAAATAGCATAAAGGATGAGAAAATTGTTATTAATAAAGCTACCATTATAGAATGTGTATAAACTGACATAGAACACCTCTTCGTTTAAAAATCGGCTATTCACCATAGGTTTGTTTTCCGTTCTGGCTGAGCACTTTCTGGGACGGTGCATCCAATTAGCCGCTTTGGTGATTAAGCCTAAGAATTTCTTAAACTTAGTTTACCCTTTTAACACAACACTACTATTTCATTAATCTTAAATAATCCTTAATTAGTGATGTAAAGTTAAAATTCCACTTAAACTCCCATGAGACAAACAAGTGTACACCAATGTAACTCGTGCCTGTCCACAGAAAGCAAAGCGGAATTTTATCGAATAAGAAAATATTTATTTTTGTTGGAAATGCTTTTACGCAGACCTCTACGCTTTTGCGATTTCCTCTTTGCAGAATGTTAAAATCTCTTCTAGCTCTTCATCCTCTAATGCAAAATCTAAATACTCACTTTCTGCTTTTTCTATGATGAAGTAATTTAAAATAAATGACTCTTCACCTTTTTCAGCGATTAGTACACGAATTTCAATTCCTGCTTCGTGATAAAGCTCATCTTCTTCATCAATATCTACATCTAAAATAAATTCGTAACGCTTGCCTTCAATAATGTTTGTTGGATCTAAAATTTCTTCCATTGAGAATTGTGTAATTTCCATTGTACGATCTCCTTTAAGTTAACCTATTCTTATATATTAAATCAAATTCAGCATGGGTCAAATAGAAAACTCGTATACACTCGAAAGTAATTATGCCACAATGAAAATAAATTAATTGAGAGACGTGATTCTCTTACATAAAGGAGGCTTTTTCTTGAAAGAGCTACTATATTATCAAGATGTTATGTTACGTGAATTTAATGCAAAAATTATCAATAAAGGAAGAGATGCAGATGGCCGTAACTACGTGGTGCTATCAAATACTGCATTTTATCCAACGGGAGGCGGACAACCTCATGACACTGGTACTTTAAACGATATCGAGGTTATCGAGGTCGAGAAAATCAATGATGAAATTCGCCATTATATTCAAGGCGACCCTACTAGCTTAGTTGGAGAAGTGCATGGACAATTGAATTGGCAACGACGGTTTGATCATATGCAGCAGCATGCAGGTCAACATATTTTAACTGCGGCCTTTGTCGAGCTTTTCGATGCACAAACTGTTAGCTTCCATTTAGGTAGTGAGCAAGTCACAATTGATATTGCCGTGGATGTCCTAACGGAAGAACAGCTTGTTGCCGCGGAAGCCCGTGCCAATGAAATTATTTTAGAGAACCGCCCAATTGACACGACATGGATTACAGAAAAAGAACTAGAGAACTACAGCCTACGTAAAGATGTAGCCGTTACAGGAGATATTAGACTTGTTATTATTCCAGACTTTGATTACAACGGTTGTGGTGGTACACATCCAACATCAACAGGACAAGTCAGCGCAATAAAAATCCTAGGCACAGAAAAAATGAAGGGCAATATTCGTGTCTCCTTTGTATGTGGCCATCGAGTTTTAGCGGAGCTAGCCATGCGAAAGAAAGTTCTAGCTGACGTTGCAAGACAATTAAGTGTACCTGAAATTGAAGCAGCTACAGCACTTACAAAAATCTTAACAACACAGAAAAATACAGAAAAGGCACTTGTGGCGGCAAAAGAAGAGCTGCTAAATTACGAAGCAAAAGCGTTAGTTTCTAGTAAAGAACGCCTTATTACTGCCGCTTTTACTCAACGGACTATGCAAGAGCTTCAAAAATTAGCTCGAACTGTTGTCACTGAGCAGGTAGAAGCTATCGTATTACTTGTTTCAGAAAATGAAGACAAGCTTCAGTTTGTTGCAGCACGTGGTGCAAAAGTTGAAAAGAGTATGAAGGACATTGCCGGGAAGGCACTGCCACTCATTAATGGAAAAGGCGGCGGCAGTGATCAGATGGTACAAGGCGGTGGCGAGCGTATTATCTCTACCGAGCAACTATTTGAAGCAATGCAAGAAGTACTAAACTAACCTTTTCGATTACAACAAAGGAGCTGTTCCATTACTAGGATGGCTCCTTTATTCATTTATGCATTCCACCACTTGCTGCACATTCTATCGCCGACATCTCCCCATCGATAATTATCCACAGACAATTGCTCAGCTAAAGTAATCAATCCACCAACAAATTATTTTATCCACAAGTTATCCACAAACAATACACAAATTACCCACAAGTCCTCTCGATTATATCTAATTGATTCACCAGATAAAAAAACTTTCCATAATGATTTATAAAAACAGAATAGTTCCTAGTACCACCCGAACTACTCTTTGAATTACCAAACAAGGCTGATTTTATATCGGGATGGGCATGGGTTCTACTTTGATTATGAAATACTCATTTATCTTGTTAAACGTATAACAAAAAAGCACTGCGTAGCAAAGACGCAGTGCTTACTTTTTCTTTAATTCCATTACAAGAATTTCTGGTGGATTAAAAATTCGAATAGGTACTGTACTATTACCTAATCCTCGACTAACGGCCATAGTTGTTGTTCCTTCTTCAAAAACACCTGCCGTATACTTCGGAAGTATTCCCTGTCCTCGTGCGAAAAGACCACCAATACCAGGAATTCGAACTTGTCCACCATGTGCATGCCCTGCAAATACTAAATCAATTCCATATTCCACATACGTATTAAACACTTCTGGTCGATGCGCTAGTAAAATCGTTAATATATTTGGTGGAACATCTTTTGTTGCTATTTCTAGCATTTCTTTCGTTGTTCTACCCGATAACGGATCTTCGATGCCAACAATTGCCAAGCGCTCCCCGTCGCGCTCAATAATGGCCGATTCATTGGACAATACATGTACACCTAACGATGATAGCTCGTCATAAATTACATTCACTTTATTCGTCGCTACTTCATGGTTTCCTAGTACATAATAAACATCCGCTAATTTAACTAATCCCCTAACAGCCTGCAAGCTTCGCTCCAAATTATAACGATTACTATCAACTAAATCACCTGTAATAAAAATCAGGTCAGGATTTGTTGCTTTCACCTTTGCTATGAGTTTCTCTTGATGTTCACCAAAGAGAGCATCCTGTAAATCTGTTATTTGCGTAATGCGTAGTCCATCAAAGCCGGCGGGCGCTTTTTCTGACTCGAATTCATACTTGCTTACAACCAGCCAATGATTGTTTACGTACAAAAAAATGACTATAAAAACAACAAAAAAAGCTACATATAATAATTTTTTCAATCGCAATCGCTCACTTTGTGGCTACTTTTTCAGAAAAAATCTGACTCTCCTATTATAAGCATAAAACAAGGTAATTGTAAGCATATGCACATAAAATCATTAGATTGCACAAAAAGAGTAGCTCGAAATGTACCGATGACCGAGGATCTAACTAGCCAGTTTTTCTATAGGGGATCCCATGTATGGATACCTCAACAAATGAAAATAAAAAACGCATTTAGACACTCCTTTAAAAGAGTCTAAATGCGTTTTATTACTTATAATACTTTTTCTAAAAAATCTTTCGCACGTTGTGTAGATGGTGATGAGAAAAACTGTTCTGGTGGTGCGTCCTCAATTAACTTTCCGCCATCAAGGAATAGTATACGGTCAGCCACTTCACGTGCAAAGCCCATTTCATGCGTTACGATTAACATCGTCATACCCGTATCAGCAAGATTTTTCATAACGGCTAATACCTCTTTTACCATTTCAGGGTCAAGAGCTGAAGTAGGCTCGTCAAATAAAATTACTTTTGGATCCATTGCTAGTGCTCGAGCAATAGCAACACGTTGCTTCTGTCCTCCCGATAGACGGCTTGGATATTCATTACGCTTATCAAATAAGCCTACTTTCGTTAATAAATCTTCAGCCTTTTTGATAGCCGCTGTCTTATCTATTCCTTTTACATTAATCGGTGCGTATGTTAAATTTTCAAGTACCGTTTTATGAGGAAAAAGATGAAAATGCTGAAATACCATACCGACCTCTTCACGGATTTTCATAATGTTTGTCCCTTTGTCCGTTAGAACGTCACCCGCAATTGTAATCTTTCCACTCGTTGGCTCTTCTAATAAATTTAAGCAGCGCAGGAATGTTGATTTACCAGACCCTGATGGACCAATAATAGCAATTACTTCTTTTTCTTTAACTTCTGTTGAAATACCCTTTAGTACTTCGTTTTGTCCATATGATTTGTGTAAATCTTCAATTTTAATCACTTCTTCTCATTCCTTTCTCAATTCGTCTACCAAGGAACGTTAATACAAGCGTCATAATGTAGTAGATTACACCCGCAAATAGTAAAGGCTCAAGATAGCGATATGTTGAACCGCCTACAATGTAAGCACGGCGCATAATATCAAGTGCACTAATAACCGTCACGACAGCCGTTTCTTTATTTAATGTAATAAACTCATTCACTAATGATGGTAAAATATTTTTTACGGCTTGTGGGATAATAATATCTTTCATCATTTTCGCATATGGAATACCTAGCGCTTGTGCCGCTTCCATCTGTCCTTTATCAACCGCATTAATACCAGCGCGAATGATTTCTGAAATATAAGCACCTGAGTTTAACCCGAATGCAATAATAGCCGTTGGAACTGGGTCAATTTGAATATCTAATAATTGTGGCACTGCATAATAGATAATCATTAATTGTAGTACGAGCGGTGTACCACGGAAAATTGATGTATAAAAATCTGCAAACCAACGTAAAACACTCACTTTACCAATTTTGCATAACGCTAGTAATATACCAACTATAAAACCGATGATTGATGCACCGAATGCAATTTGAAGTGTAACACCTATCCCTTTTAATATATAAGGAATAGAGGGAATGATAGCTGTAAAATCTAAATTCACAGTGCCCCCTCCTTTCTTGTTCTTTTTTCAGGAAATGAAAGATATAAGCGATAGCTCAAGATAGAGCTATCGCAGTAAACTTACTTATTTAACTTTTAACCATTTTTCTTCTAGCTCTTGAATTTTACCTTCAGCAGCTAATTCTTTTAATGCTTTGTTAATTTTATCTTTAAGATCGCTACCTTTTGGAACAGCGATCGCTTTAAAGTCTTCAGGTTGCTCTTTAACAGGGAACGCTTCTAGTTTATCGTTCGTATCAAGATAGCCTTTCGCTACGCCACTTTCTACAATCCCAGCATCTAAACGCTTAGACATCATGTCTTGAACAATTTCAGGAATTCGAGTACGACCTTCAACAGTGGCATCTACTTCTTTAGCAATTTTATTTCCTAAAGTTTCTTGAATAGAAGCGTTTTGAACACCAATTTTTTTACCGGCTAAATCAGCCTCTTTTTTAATACCGCTATCCTTTTTCACGATAAATACTTGCTCTGTTTGATTATATTTATCAGAGAAATCTACAACTTTTTCACGTTCTTCATTAGGTGACATACCAGAGATAACAATATCAATTTTTCCGGCTTGTAGAGCTGGCACTAAACTATTGAAGTCGATATCTTGAACTTCTATTTCTGCACCAATCTTTTCACCAACTAATTTAATTAAATCAATATCAAAACCAATAATATCATCACCTTTTGCAGCATCAACATACTCAAATGGTGCATAATCAGATGAAGTACCTACTTTTAATACTTGCTTTTGTTCTGTGCCTTCGTTAGCATTTGAACCTTTATCGCTTGCCTTATCATCTTTTGCGCCACATGCCGCTAGGACAGCAATTACTAGCACGAGCATAACCATGAAAAATTTGTTTTTCATATTCAACAATCTCCTTTTATTTATGTTTTATTATCTATAATACTCTTGTTCTTGAAAATAAACGCATGGATATTTATACAACTAGGAGAATAAATATCTATCTGCTAATAAGATATACTCTTTCGAAGTAATAATCAAGCTAATCTGAAAATTTCCCGATAAAATATTATATACATAATTTTCGGAAAAATCAATCCATTTAGATTTACGACCGACAAAATAAGCTCCTCGATCATACTCCACCGGCCGCTTCATTTGTACTCCCAACAACTTATACATGGCGTACGTTTTAACAAAAAAGACCCCGAAAATGGGGTCTCAGATTATTAACTAACGCTACTCCTACGGGATAAGCTAGAGCCAAGCCCGAGATACCTTTGGAGGTTGCCACTTATTTTATTTTTCATCTGCAAATAGCTTTTCCTTTAGCTCATCCTCTCCGGACCCTTCTGCTAAAGGTACGCGAGATCGATACGCAGCACGACATATTAAATGCCCTGCTACAGGAGCTGTTACAAAAACGAAGCCAATTCCTAATATTAAACGTACACTAACATATCCATCATGAACCCAAAAGTAAATAAATGCGCCTAATAGACATGTTAAGACCGACAATGTCGAACTTTTCGTTGCGGCATGTGAACGCGTGTATACGTCCGGTAAACGAATCATCCCAAATGCACTAATAACACTTACAATGGAGCCAATCAATATAAGTATAACTGCCGCCCATTCAATCATTTGATTTACGTTCAACAATCACACCTCTTTCAATATATTTCGTAAATGCAATCGTGCCGATAAAAGCTAAAATCCCTAATATTAATATCGCCTCTAAATACGCCTTTGTTTTCAAAATAATAGAGACGATAGCGATTGCTGAAAGTAGATTAACACCTATTGTATCAAGTGCAATAGCACGGTCAGGTAACGAAGGGCCTCGTATCACACGAAAAAGTGACAACGCAATCGATACACTGAATAATGCAAGAGCTAAAAGTAAAATTTTATCAATCATTAACGTGTCACCTCCATGATCGCTTGTTCAAATTTCCCTATTGAACGAATGACTGCTTCTTTCGATTGTTCAATATCCATTGCATGAATATAAAACATATCTCCCTCTTCAGAAACTTCCATCACGACTGAACCTGGAGTCAGTGTGAGCAACAATGCAAGAGCTGTTATTTCCCAATCTCCTTTTAGCGCTGTTTTATACGTAAATATTCCAGGAGTTATAGTGAGCTTCGGCGTCGTAATTTGTTTTAATACGCTGTAACTCGATAATAGTAGCTCCCAATTAAAGAGCCATAATAATTTAATGATTGAAAACACACGTCGTAAATAAAATTGTGTGCCGTAAAAGCGGTGCATCGCATATAAAATCCCTATTCCGACGATAAAGCCCATTAGAAATGTCGAAAACTGTGGTACCACTTCATCCTGTAACAAGAGCCAAAGTGTTGCGATAAATAAATTCAGAATAAATTGCATCGCCATTATTCATTCACCTCACCTTGCCATGTTGTGCCATCTAGCACTGCATCAATATAGATTGATGGCGTATAGAGTGTCTCTGCCGCGTCTGTTACATACGGAGCCATCCATTCAGCTCCAATTCCTAAAGCAATCGTACAAGCGGCCAACAATGTTAATGGTAAAACCATACGCTTTGGTAACGGCTTTTCATCCTCTAGGCTAATAATCGTTTCCCCAAAGAATGAGGAAAGAAATATTCGTAATAGGGAATACAAAACAATTAAACTAGATAAAAATCCTAGCCCTAGTAGAACAAAATTACCGCCCTCAATAGCTCCTTGTCCTATTAAAACCTTCCCTAAAAAGCCACTCAATGGTGGTATCCCAGCAAGGGAACACATGACAATAAAGAATAACCAGCCAAAAAGAGGGTAATTTCGAATAAGCCCACTCATTTTATCAATAACCGTTTCGCCAGTAACATACATCATCATGCCAACTGCTAAAAACAGCATGGCCTTAGCTACCATATCGTGCATCAAATAGTATGTTACGCCCTGTAAGGCAGACTCGGTACCGATCGCTAGACCAGCTACTATAAAGCCCACACCAATAAGGACATTATACGAGGCAATTGTTCTTACATCTCGTCCTGCTAGTGCTCCCATACATCCAGCAATAATCGTCAGTCCCGCCATAATTCCTAGTATCATATGAGTCACTTCAGTATTATTCGGGAAAAGTAATGTAAAAGTGCGGACGAGCGCATAAATTCCAACTTTTGTTAATAATGCAGCAAAAAGTGCGGCTATAGCTGTTGGTGGTGCACTGTATGAGCCTGGGAGCCAGAAGAATAATAATAGGCCAGCCTTCAAGCTAAAGACAATTAAGAAAATAAGAGCCACAGTCGTGATCAGTGGGTCAGCTCCTAGCTCCATCACGCGGACTGAAATATGTGCCATATTCAACGTTCCAACGGTTCCATATAAAAAAGCTAATGCCACTAGGAAAATCCAAGATGCAACAATATTAATAAGGACATATTTTAATGCCTCTCGCAGCTGAACTTTCTCGCCGCCTAAACTAATGAGTGCATATGAAGCAAGTAACATCACCTCAAAGCACACAAACAAGTTAAAAACATCACCTGTTAGAAATGAGCCATTCACACCCGCCACCATAAGTAGGACAAACGGGTAAAAATACATCTTTTCAAAGCTCTTACCGATTGTAAAAAAGGCATATAACAGACAAATGGCTGCGACAATATTCGCTACTAATACGAGAAGCATTGCGAACGAATCAGCAACAAATAAAATGCCGAATGGCGGTGCCCAGCCACTAAAATCAATACGCATTACACCCTGTTTTTGAATCTCTAGCAATAAAATAACACTAATAAAGGCAACAAAGCTTAATGTCAATAAACTAATGATGCGCTGCAAAAATACATTGTCACGTAAAAACACAAGTAAAATGGCCGTAATAACCGGCACGATTAATGGTAAAACAATCATATTACTCATCCGGCGTACCTCTCAATTCATCAAAATTCGCCGAACCGTTCGTTTTATAAGCTCGGTAACCGAGAACAAGCACAAATGCCGTCACCGCGAAGCTAATCACGATTGCAGTTAAAATCAAAGCTTGCGGCAGAGCATCTGTGTAAGGACCTTCTGATTCCTCTAAAAGTGGTACATTCCCCTTCTTCAGTCCACCCATCGTTAAAATCAGTAAATGTGCCGCATGCGATAATACCGCCGTTCCTAAAATCACACGTAATAACTGTTTCGAGAGGATTAAGTACGTCGCAACAGCTACTAATACACCAACTAACACTAGTATTAAAGACTCCATTGGCTACTCATCCTCACTTATACTTAAAATAATTGTGACTACAACACCAACTACTGTTAAAGCTACACCAGCCTCGAAAATGGTTACCGTCGAAAAGCCCATCTTCCCGAATATCGGTACATTTATATAGCTATGTGTCTGCGTTAAAAACGGAGCATCAAAAAATAGTGAGCCAATTGCTGTGCCCGTCGCAAGTAATACGCCAAGTGCAGCAACTTTTTTAAAATCAAAAGGCATCCCTTTATGCACTGTTTCAATGTCATACGCTAAATATAGTAGAACAATGCCGGAGGCTAGTACGAGACCACCTATAAAACCCCCACCCGGAGCATGATGTCCTGCAAAGAATAAATAAATACCAAGGGTTAAAATTATGAATACGACTGTCTTTGTGACAGTACGTAAAATGACGTCATTGATTTTCATGATCCGTTTCCTCCTTTCGTGGCTTTAGCTTCGTTAATGTATACACTCCTAAGCCAGCAATCAGAAGAACGACAACTTCTAGCATCGTATCAAACGCACGGAAATCGCCTAATATGGTGTTGACGATATTTGAACCACCCGCCAGCTTGTAAGAATCATTGAAGTAAGTAGCTACTGGCTCAAAGCGATCGAAATGGACAACCGCTAAGCCTACTAATGTAACTGTGGCGCCAACGAAAATGGATATAATGACCTTAGACCATTTCATTTTTTTGCGGGAGGCTTCAGGCATTAAATCAGGTAAATATTTAAAGCATAGAAGGAATAAAGCAGTTGTCACAGATTCAACGACTAATTGCGTTAATGCTAAATCAGGCGCACGGAAAATCACAAAGAAAAATGCGATTGAATAGCCAAGTACGCCATTCAATAACATTGCTGTTACGCGTCCCTTAGCAAAAATTATCCATACGGCAGCGAACATCATGACAAACACTAAAATGAGCTCATAGGACTCAACTGCGGAATCCTTCGCAAAATTAAATGCAATAGCATCCGACCAAATAAAATATCCTGCGATAATGGCAACAAAGAATACATATATATAGACAAAATAATGTGTTAAATTACCTGTCATATACCGATTCGTAAGCTTTGCCGAACTATTTTCACCAAACTCAATCAAACGATTGTAATACATATTAAACGTATATCTTTGTGGGAATATCCGATACAAAGGCTTCCAGCTTTTTAACGTTTTAAACAAGATAATCCCTATAATAATGACACCAACAGTCATTAACAATTCAGCATTAATGCCATGCCAAGCATGAATATGTGGTGTTAATTCACTAGCCGATGGGAATGCTGGATAAATACTTGCCATAGCAGGCTCTAAAATATAATGCCCTAGCACATTCGGGAAGAAGAAAATCCCAACTACAAAGACGCACAAAATGATTGGCGAAAGTAGCATACCTAACGGAGCCTCATGCGGTTTTTTATCCAACTTATCAAGCTGTAGTTTTCCGAAAAACGTTCGACTAATTAAAATCATACAGTACACAAATGTAAAGATACTTGCTACCCATGCCACTATTGGAAATAATAATCCCAAATCAGAAATTGAAAATGCCTCTACATTGCGAATAGTTAATGCTGCAGCGAAAAACATTTCTTTACTTAAGAAACCGTTAAATGGAGGTAAGCCGGCCATAGAAAATCCACCAATAACTGCAATGGTGAAAGTTATAGGCATTAAAGCCATTAACCCTCCAAGACGACGAATATCACGTGTGCCCACCTCATGATCGACAATACCGACCATCATGAAAAGTGCACCTTTAAACGTGGAGTGATTAATAAGATGAAACAACGCCGCAAAGCTTGCCTGCGTGTAAAGAACAGTATCTGCAGCATAGCCGTAATAATGTGCTACTGATCCTAGTCCAAATAAACTCATAATCAAACCGAGTTGACTAACCGTTGAAAAGGCCAGTAACGCCTTTAAATCTGTTTGCCTCACAGCATTAAATGAGCCCCAGAACAACGTTACAAGACCAATCACACTGACTAGCCAGAACCAAACAGCCTCTCCTCCAAACACTGGAGAAAAACGTGCAACTAAATAAATCCCGGCCTTTACCATTGTTGCCGAGTGTAAGTAAGCACTGACAGGAGTTGGCGCCTCCATCGCATCAGGAAGCCAAATATGGAAAGGAAACTGTGCAGATTTTGTAAATGCACCGATTAGAATAAGGATTAACGCTGGAATAAACAGTGTGTGATCTCGTATAACCTCTACGTCGGCTACGATTTCACGAATACTAAATGTACCCGATGCTACATACAGCATCAAAAAGCCTGCAAGCATTGAAAGGCCACCAAAAACGGTAATAGTCATCGCTTTTCTTGCACCAGCACGAGATGCTTTTCGATGATGCCAAAATGCAATTAACAGGAATGATGACACACTTGTTAGCTCCCAAAATGTGTATAATACCATTAGATTATCTGAAAAGACGACGCCAAGCATTGCACCCATGAATAGTAATAAATAGCAGTAAAAATGGTGAAGAGATTCTTTCGTTGATAAATAAAATATAGAATATAAAATGACTAAACTACCTACACCCGTAATCAGCAAGCCAAAAATCATACTGAGTCCGTCGAGGTAAGTTGTGAAATTTATATTAAAAGAGGGAATCCACTCATATGTATGAATAAACGTTTTACCCTCGGCAATTTGAGGAATATAGCGCGCGAGTAAAAGAAATAGGATGAATGGAACGGATAAAACAAACCAGCCAAGATGTGCAACACGCCTTAACCGCCTATAAAGTAGTGGAATAAGCGCAGCACAAACAAATGGTAAAAGTATCGCAATGAGAACTGTAACCAAGTGAAAACCTCCTACTATCAATTTCGTTCAGCAACTGTTTACTATAGTGCGAAAAACTGTGACAACCGATAATAAAGTATTCCCAAATCTACTGAAGTTACTACTGTTTATACTTTATTTCGAACACAAAAATTCTATAGTAATCGCTGGAGACTCTAACTTTATTCAGCAAACGTTTACACTGAAAAAAAGTTAAGCCTTTTTGCCTCCCACCAGGAAGATATTAGATCAATAAAGCTAATTAACATATCAGAAATTTTCTTGAAATTTGATTTTTTCACGTAATAAACTTGAATTGGAAAGTAAGCGGTATGCGTTGTAATAATAGACATTATAAATATAGACAAATCTAGATTATTCAACATTCAACACATACTTTATGCAGAGAGAAGCTTTTGATGGTAGCACTGCATAAAACCTGGGGAACTTTTTTAGCTATTTAGCTTCATATCCTGAGAAGCAATAACCAATATCGCCTTAATCCTATAGAGAATGGCATGATTTTTAAACGAGATAATATGTACACACACAATGGCGTACCAAGTCACTTGACTATCTATTTAACTAACTGCATAATAGTGTGGCATATAGAAGCAATTGGTTTAAATGCACGAAATGCATAAATCAAATAACTGTAAAGTATAAAGATAACCCAGTTTTCTCAAGGTTTTCCCGATATATTGTCATTAACTTTTATACGTTTTTTAGTATACAATATAAATGAGCATAATGCACTGTATCAGCATCGATTTTAGCTGTTTTAGGATATTTTTTTCAAAATCGACAGTAGAATTAATAAAATAACAACATGATAAGAGGTGTTAATTTTTATGAAGCATGTAAAAGGGCGTTTAGACGAAAGTATATTAGTTTGTGTTTACTATGGGCTTAACGGCGAGCGATTAATACGACGCGGTCATAAAATGGCTACAATGCTAGATTGTCCACTCTATATCCTTTCAGTCGATTCGCAACCCCTTGATGCCTTTGACGCAGAGAAGTCGAGCTACATTGAGCAATGGAAAAAGTTATCTGATGAGCTTGAAATTGAAGAGTTCATATTACAAGATAATGAAAAGCGTCCAATACAAAAGGTTATAGCAGAAGTGGCAAAAAATTACGGAATTTCTCAAATTATCGTAGGCCAAAGCGCACAAAGCCGCTGGGAAGAGATTACAAAAGGTTCTTTCCTAAATGTTTTATTAAAAGAGGTTCCTTTCGTTGATTTTCACATCGTGGCTGTCCAACGTCCAACTGACGATGATGATGCAAACGATACATATGAGAAAGGTGTACGTGCTTATTTAATTCAAGAACATGGAGACTTTAAAGTAGCATTTACATGTCCTAAATATGTATCCATTGAAGGGATATTCTTCAAAGAGGTTGGTACTGACTTTGATAATGGTATTTTTAAATTCACTTACAATGATAAAATGCATGAAGTTCACATATCAGAGGGCTATATACTAGATAAGGGAAAACTTCCTTCTGAATTTTTATCACCATTACGTCAATAATAAAAACGCGTTTCTCTAATAATTAGAGAACGCGTTTTTGCTTATCGATAAAATAATGAATACCTTTCACTTTGGAGGAAACAAACTCGATGCTCCTCGCGATCTTTATGATTACACCGCCGAAGCTGGCTTATCCTTAGGTAAGAAAAAGGCTACTAGTAATAATAATGGTAGCAAAGATACAACCATCATCGTAAAATCAATTCCCCTATGATCCATCAATACACCAATGACCATCGCACCTATTGCCCCCATTCCGAAAGCAAAGCCAGTTGTTAAACCAGCCATTGTACCAATTTTTGTTGGAACAAGCTCCTGTGCGTAAACCACCGTTACCGAGAAACTAATCATAATGAGTGTACCGATAATTACTAAAAATATAATAGCTGCCCATAATGGTACATATGGCAACGCTAAACAAAATGGCATCGGTACAACAACGGACAGTAAAATAACATTTTTTCTACCAATTCGATCTGATAATGAACCCCCAAAAAATGTACCAATAACGCCAAATGCCATAAAGGTGAATATTAAAACTTGGCCTAGTTGAAGGCTAACGCCATAATGATTCATTAAATAAAACACATAAAAACTTGTAATATTAGTTGTATAAAATGATCTCGCAAAAATAATAGTAAATAGTAACGTCAACGCAATGCCTACTTGTTTCTTCGTTAATGGAGGCAAGTTAGAAACTAATACTCGCTTTTTCTTTGCCATACGTTCTTGCTCCAACTGCTTCTTATACCACTTTGCAATTTTACTTAATAGTAGAATACCTATTGCTGCCACTACTAAGACCATTGCTGCACCACGCTGTCCAAAGATAGCGAAAACATAAGCGCTAATTAATGGTGCGAGTGCTTGCCCAGAGTTACCTCCGACTTGATAAATCGATTGAGCAAGTCCTCTTTTTGAGCCTGCTGCCATAAATGAAACACGTGAACCCTCAGGATGGAAAATAGCTGAGCCAAACCCTAAAAATAATACTGCAATAATTATTATCGAATATTGTGATGTGAACGCTATAATGGCTATGCCAATAAATGAACTAATCATACCAATTGGTAATGCATAGGGCATCGGCTTTTTATCGCTAACAAAACCTACAACCGGTTGCAAGGCAGAGGCAAACATATTTAATGCGAACGAAATAAGACCTATTTGAGTGAAAGTTAACCCTAAATCACTCTTTAATATTGGGAACATCGCTGGTATAACAGCTTGCATCGTATCATTGATAAGATGGGCAATACCTATTGCTATCATAATTGGATACACTGGGTTATTTAAATTTCCGACTTGTTTCATGCTGCCACCTCACTTTTAAAATTATCTCAAAATTTGGTTACAAATGATTGTCGCATACTATTGACCTTTTTGCACAAGCTATTTTCAATAGCGGTTTTAAGGAGTTGATTTATGTATGGACGATTTTATTCACGCTCATTTTTGGGAAATGATACTTAGAGCAACACTTTCTTTTTTCGCACTACTAATGGTAGCCCGAATTCTTGGAAAAAAACAGCTTGGTCAGCTTACATTTTTCCACTATACAACAGGTATCACATTTGGGTCGATTGCTTCTGAAATAGCAGCACAGGCAGAAACACCCTTTTTAGATGGACTTATTGCATTAATTTGGTGGGGCGTTTTAACATATTTGATGACTATCCTTACTATTAAATCTAAAAGAGCTCGTGTAATTGTTGATGATAAGCCAACAATCCTTATTCAAAATGGACTTATTTTAGAATCTGCTTTAAGGAAAAATCGTTTGCATATGGATGAGTTAACAATGATGCTACGAGAACAAGCTGTATTCTCTGTTCAAGATGTGCAATATGCACTACTTGAAACTACCGGTAAACTTAGTGTGCTACCAAAACCTACTGAACAACCGGCTACAAAACAAGATGTAAAGGCCGATGTAACACCACCAACTTATATTCCAACAGAGGTGGCTTCAGATGGGCAAATTATTTATGAAAACTTAGTTGAACTTGAGTTGACGGAAGAGTGGCTTATGAAAAAGTTAAAAAAACAAAATGTCCAATCCGTTACAGATGTCTTTTTTGCCCAAGTTCAAGCAAACGGCTCCTTATATATAAGCTTGAAGGATAAAGCAAGACGATCAAGCCCTTAACAGCTTGTCTCGTCTTGTTTTATTTATTAATATCTAACGGTGTCACAATGCCGATTCGTTTTCGAGGCGGCGTTACTTAAAAAAAACACCAACCCGATAAAAATCTACCAAGTTGATGCTCATGAATATAATTAAGTTATTTAAAAACAAAGTTAGACATGGAGTCCCCTAGGGCCGATTCGATGTCGATCATTTCGGTAATGCCACAGGACGTGGCGTTTTTAGACTGAGAAGAAGTTAGATTTTCGTCATCGATGCGTTTTTCTTCATCGTCAAAGCTCCGATACTCATACAAATTATCGTGATCGCTAATGTAATAGATAGACTCCACCAATAATCCGACATCTCCATCGTGCCCCTCATTAATTGAACGCCATATACCGGCAGTTTCCACGGTGATATTGTCCAAAATGCCCCTACTATAGCATCCACTATTTGCCCGATAAATATGACAGCGAATGCACATGCTGTTGCTACCACTGTTGTAAAAGCCGCACTCATCATTAATGTCACTGCTATCACGAAGAGTAGCCAAGAAAAATACGTGAAAAAACTTGCCATAAGTGTCCCTATCTCAAATGTCCCATAAAGCACGACCGTATAGTATACGCTCGCAGCAAAACCAGCTAAAATGCTAATTAAGCTTACAGTACTCATGACGATAAATTTGCTCATAAAATAAGCGCCGAACGATATAGGACGGACATACAATAAAGTAGCCATCCCACTTGCTCTTTCTTTACTAATTGCTCCTACAAAAGAAGCTATTATTACGAGTAAACCTATCGTTTGAAATTGGCCAATGGAAGCTTGTAATAGGTCAACTGGCATTAATTCCGGCATCAACATTTCAAAGCCTTCTGGTAAGTTACCAATAGCATTTAAAATATCCATCATGTAATAGTTTGTTAGCGGATCACTCATACCAAGCAACGCAAATACAAGAGGTATCCATAAAAACTTCCAACTTCGCCAAGCTTCTCTGAATTCCTTTTGCAGAAGTACAGTAAATCCTCTCATATTTTTCTCGCCACCTTCATGAAAATCTCTTCAAGTGATGCTGTTTGCCGCTCCACTTTTCGTATTTTATAAGGATTACTACTTAAATATTGAAGGAGCTCTTGCATACTCGGCTTTTCATTAATAATTTCTATATATACATTACGACCCTTTGCTTCTCCAACAAGTTCAGATTGACTGGCAAAAAGTTTTGCCTCTTTTTCAGTGCTAAATTCTACAACATAATTTGGTTCATCGAAACGTTGTCGAACTTCACGTAATGTCCCCTGTTCCACTAACTTCCCATCACGTAAAAACAATAATTGATCGGTCATCTCTTCGGCATCATTTAAAATATGCGTCGAATATAAAATAGTTGTTTCTAGTTGTAAGCCCTTTAACAAATCAAGAACTTCTCTACGACCTACCGGATCCAATGCAGATACAGGTTCATCCAATAACAGTAATTTAGGCTTATGCACAATTGCCTGGGAAATTCCAAGCCGTTGCTTCATGCCACCAGAAAATGTAGCAATTTTTTTATTTAAATCATTACCTAGACCTACAAACTCAAGTGTTTTTTGTGCCTCTACTATTGCTTTTTTTGGAGGCACACCATTTAACTTTGCAGCCATTTCAGTAAACTCTAACGCACTTAACCAAGGATGGAATTGTGGATATTGCGGCAAGAAACCAATATTAGCTCTTAAATTACCATCTAGCATTTTCACACTTCCAGAGGTTGGTTTTAATAAACCTGTTAACATCGATAATGTCGTTGTTTTACCAGCGCCATTAGGTCCAATTAAAGCTGTCGATGTATTTTTTTCTAATGTGAATTCCACTCCGTCCACAACTACTCTTTCTGCAAATTGCTTTGTAAGTCCTGTTACCTGAAGTAATATTGTCATGATTGTTTTCTCCCCACTATAAAGTACGCAATCGAACCAATGTAACTAGTAAAAATGATAAGAAACACCCATAAAATTTTAGGCCCATTTGTTGCATGGATTTTTCGTAAATCAACTAGAGCTATAATCATTAAAATAAATTGGACAACAATTAGTGGTGCTATGACTGCCCATGGAACTTCCGCTAACTCCTCCATCATAGAGATCACCTCACCTTTGTTATATCATTACTATAACAAAAACTGTTCTAATGTGCATAGCACAATTTTATGTATGTTGAGAATGGTCAATCTATGCACATGACATACGTTTTAACAAAATGTCATCCAACTTTTTAATTTTATCGGAATACTTTCAGATTTTATCGACTAACTAAAAAAGAAGGTGCACCAAAATCTGGTACACCTTCTCATTTATTTATATAACTTCTGCAAAGCATCTGCCATTTTTGGTCGAATGGTTACTTGTGGACGCGCGTTCTTTACAGCTGCTTCCGCTTCCTCTAGAGAATCCGTCATGCCAAGCTCCATTAGTACAGCAGTGGCTGCCACTCCTGCGCGACCTCCCCCATTTCCACAATGGAAGTACACTTTCTGCCCACTCTCATAGGCAGTAACAATTTCTTTCGCAACTTTTTGAATAGATGGTGCTACTTCTATGTCCTCATCAGCAATTGGCATATGCTTGTACACATATGAAGCCGCATCTTGCTCCTCATTAGATAGGCCATTTACGCGAACATCAATCACAATATCCACCGTTTCTTGTTCAAAAGCTACATCTGCATCTTTCGCACCGCCAAAGAATAATCGATCCTTCACTAATACATCGTAACTTTTCTCCATTGTATGCACACTCCAAACGACTATTTAAGTAAATGCTTAATATCATCAAAGTATGGAAGAGCTGTTAATGCCCCTGCTTTAGTAGCTGCCAAAGCACCTAGCTTATTGCCAAAACTTGCACAACGAGCAAGTTCTTCCTCTGTTGTAGGTAAACCATTATAATGAACATCGCGTAATACACCAGCCATAAATGCATCTCCAGCACCTGTAGTATCTACTGGCACAACCTTTTCTGTCGGTACATGGATAACCTCACCATTTAATACCGCATATGTGCCATTTTCCCCTACTGTTACTAAAATAATAGGCACTAAATAGCTGTTTAATTGCTCAATTCCCTCTTCCAAGCTTGTTGTTTCTGTCAGGAAAAATAATTCCTCATCAGTGACCTTTAAAATATCTACGTTCTCGAAAAATGACGTGATCGTTTCACGGCAAATCTGCTCACTACTCCAACGTAGAGGGCGAATATTCGCATCCATTGCAATAATTGCGCCTTTTTCTTTTGCCATCTCTACAGCAGCACGTGTTGTCTCAAGGGCTGTAGGATGGAACATAGTTCCCGAGCACACTGTTAAAGCAGATGCATGTTTAAAAGCTGCTTCATTTAATTGCCTTGCTTCTACTTGTAAATCTGGCGTCTCATCGACATAATCTTTAAAAATTCGTTCGCATGCCTCCGTTAAATGAACATAGACACCGCTAACACGCTTCGCAGGGTCAAATACCGCATAATCCAGGTTTACTCCTTCTTGCGCAAGGCCATCTCGAACGAATTGAGAGCCTTCGTCGTCTCCAGTAATCGTAATTAATGCAGATGGGGCACCGATACGGCTAATTCCCGCAGCAACATTTACCGTCGCACCGCCCATATATTTAGTAAAAGATGTATTTGTTACATCATCAGCGATATAGTCAATAAAAGCATCTCCATAAACTAAAATATAATCCTTATCTTCCTTTGTCATTGTTGTCCTCCCGAAACTCTAGTCTTTATAGATTAACACGAAATCAGATATCGTATAAAGTTTTAAACTTTCGGAAAAATAATCAATTATGCCTTAGCTTAATTGTTGCTGTCGCTTCGCTTTCGAGCAGATAAACAATACGGTAAAGATGCCGTCAGAATATCACCATTTATTCAAAAACTTGAGTCATCCTTTATCTTTGTTATACTTGCGTATAGAAAGGTAGGGATTTTGACAATGAGTATTACAATTCGACAAGCGCAACCGCAGGATGCCCATGCCGTTATACCACTAATTATTGATGCGATTGGTGAAATTGCCAACCGTTTAACAGGAGAACAGACAGCTGAAGCAGTAGAACAAGAACTTACTGTACTATTCAAGCGTGAGGATAATCGACATTCCTATTTAAATACTTTTGTAGCTGTTGAGAATGAGCAAGTACTAGGAATTCTTGTTTACTATAATGGTGTCCAAGCCATTCATATGGATGCGAATCTCGTAAAATGGCTTGAAGAAAAAAATGCACCATCCGTCATCATCGATAAAGAAGCTCATGAAGATGAATATTATATTGATACTATTTGTGTATCACCAGAAGCTCGCGGTAAAGGAATAGGAACATTATTATTACAATTCGCCTTAGAGGAAACGCAAAAACGAGGCTATTCAAAATTATCATTAAATGTTGAATCGGAAAAAGAGGACGCTCGTCGCCTTTATGAACGTATGGGCTTTGTTATTACAGAGCCGTGGTCCATAATCGATGAACCATTTCATCATATGGTCAAGCAATTTTAGGAAGTGAAATAAAAAACATGAAAAAGAACTTAATTTATCCTCTATTGATTGTCATTGCTTCTAGTAGCTACGGAATACTATCGACAATTGTCAAAGTAGCTATGCAGCATGGCTTTACAACAGGAGAGGCAGTATCAAGTCAATATATTATTGGCTTTATGCTTGTTGCAACTATTTTTATAGTGACACAAAGACAGTTACCGAAGATTTCTAAAAAGGGACTGCTAATTTTAGTGTGCGCCGGGATACTTACCGGTACTACAGGTATTGTATACGGAGAATCGTTAAAGTATCTTCCCGCATCTCTTGCAGTAGTAATGCTCTTCCAATTCACGTGGATAGGCTTATTAATAGATTGCGCACTTCATAAACGCTTACCAAGTCGGACTGAAGTGATTTCTATCATTGTATTATTTGCTGGAACTATTTTAGCGGCTGGTGTACTGAATGTAGATTTAAGCGGTATTGCTATTCAAGGCTGGCTGCTAGGTTTTGCTGCTGCCTTTACTTTTGCTTGCTTTATCCAATTTAACTCTCGTCATGTAGAAGGTATTACAACTACATCACGCGTGTTGATTGTTTCCTTTGTCGCCCTTATCATAATTAGTATTTTCTTAAACCCTGAAGTTCTTTGGAACGGTAAATTATTCGCCGGTGGTTTATGGAAATTCGGACTAGCATTGGGACTCTTCGGTATTATTTTGCCGATTTATTTATTCTCTATAGCTGTTCCGAAAGTGGGAGGAGCCCTTGCTTCTATTTTAAGTGCTATCGAGTTACCCGTGGCTGTAACTGTTTCAGTTATTGTTTTACATGAACCTTTAACTCTTTTACAAATAGCGGGTATTATTTTGGTTATTCTAGGTATGATGCTACCGGCAATACTTTCGCATCGACGACAAAAGGATAAAGTAATTGAGTCCGTCCATAAATAACTATTGTTGCATCAAAAAACACTAAACATATTGAGGCTAAAAAAAACTACTCAAAATTTAAAAAGCGCGAGAAATCAATTTTAGAATCGTTGATTTCTCGCGCTTTTCTATATGTTCCTAGCACACACTAAACCGAAAAAATGGTTTATGATTTATTCAAAAATTCATTATTACCTAAACAAATTAGAAAGCCCTGGATTTATCGAAGTTGCTAAAACAAAAGTAAAAATAGGCTTATCCATTTCTATCTTCCTATCGCTAAAGCTTTCATTCCTGATATTTCAATTATCAATAACAATTTCTTTACACTGTTCAATATATTCATCATAATATAGAACTTCTACATAATCAGACCAATTGAGTATAGTGCCTACAAAATCTACAATATCTATTCCTGGCATTTCATACGAATTTTCATCACCAGTTGTACCGCAAGCATCTTCTATCATGGTCGTCTGAAACCCTAAGTGGCTTGCAACAATTGAGGTAAAAAGGCACCAATATTCAATGTTAAATCCTGTGATTAATAAAAGTTCTACTCCTTTTTGTTGAAGATATTTATAAAAGTTTTTATTACTAAATGCATTTGGATTTTTCTTTTCGAACACGGGATATTCTTTTATATCCATTTGTATATCCTCATTAACATCATCATTTTCTACAATGTTTTTTACAAATATAATCTCTTTTTCTTCTCACTCAAATGAATCCACCAATTTTTGTATATTATCCAGTACTTATTTTTGATCTATAAAATCTAATATATAACTTTGATAATCAATTATTAGTAAAGCTTCTTTCATGAGTTTCTCCCCCAGTCGTATAATTCGTTCCTTAAAGTTTAGAGATATTCTTGCTTTAAATCGTAGCATTCATTTCAAAATTACTAAAATCAATCTTTGTTCACTTTTGAACATATTTTAATAATCTATTCTTAAAGTCCCCAAAATTGGGTCTTCTCGCTACTTTAAAGAGTTTTCGACTCTAGATCTCTTATACCTCGGTATAAGTGCGTCCGGAATCGGCTTTGTGCCTGCACAAAGAACTCCTTTTCGATTCCGCGACATCCGCTGGAGGCTTTGGGCCAACGTGATGTTGGTCACTCAGTCGTTGCCACAGGACGTGGCATTCTTAGACTGAGTTCCTCTATTTCAGCGGGTGTTTGGGCACCCGCTGAAAGAAGTTAAACACCATTGCTATCTAGTATTTATTCAGCTATGATGAATCCAATTATAATTTTTTAATTATTCTAACATTAATGTAAGGTCTCCGGATTATACTGCTATATGTAAGTTTTTCATTATTAGGGAGGGGGAAGATTATGCAGAAAACACGTATCTTCGGCTTTTTACTTGTGCTGATGGTTGTTATCTTAGCTGCTTGTAGTAGTGATAATAAGACTTCTACAAAAGATACAACAAATAGCAAAGCGTCCGATTCTGAAAAGACCGATGTGGCAGCTACGCCATCTGGAAAGCTTGTGATCTATACGGGGCGCGATGAAGAAATGGTGCAAAAGGTAATCGATCAGTTTAATGAAAAGTACCCGGACATTGAAGTGGAATTTTTAACGATGGGTGCGCAGCAAATTTTAGAACGCCTACGTGGTGAAAAGGCTAATCCTCAGGCTGATTTTTGGTGGGGCGGTACGCAATCTGCACTAACTGTCGGCGCCGATGAAGATTTACTTCAGGCTTGGAAGCCTAGCTTTAACGACTCTATTGATGCGGCTTATAAAGATGCAGATGGTCGTTGGTTTGGTGAAATGTTACTCCCCGAAGTTATTATGATTAACAGTGATGTATTAAAGAAAGAAACGGGCCCACAGGATTGGGATGATTTATTAGATCCAAAGTGGAAGGATAAAATTTTAATTCGAGGTGTATTAGCTTCTGGGACGATGCGTACTATTTACTCCTCTATGATCTTACGTCAAGGCGCAGATTCACCTGATAAGGGCTACGATTGGCTATTAAAATTAGAAGCCAACACTAAGGAATATACACAAGATCCAAATGCACTTTATTTAAAGATGACACGACAAGAAGGCAGCGTTTCTTTATGGAATTTACAAGATATTTTATTAAAGAAATATACGACTGATTATCCGTTCGATTACATTTATCCGAAAAGTGGTGCACCGATTTTAGTTGACGGTGTTGGTGTTGTAAACAATGCTAAAAACTTAGAAAATGCAAAGCTCTTTACAGAATTCATATTTGAAAAAGGTATGGTGACTCAACTAGCCAACGATTACTATCAAATTCCTACTCGCTCAGATATCGATAAAGAGGCAATGCCTGAGTGGTATAAAGAATTAGATTTAAAAACTTTTGATATAGATTGGAAGCTCATGACTGAGAAAGAAGCTGAATGGATGGAGCATTGGGATAACAATATTAAAGGCCGAGGAAAAAAGTGACCGATGACTAAAAAGTTATGAACTTGCCCTATGTTGCTGACAGGCTCTTCACAAAAATAATTAGGAATGACATTAGTGAAATTGTCTGCTTTGTATATAAGTTGATCTTCGTTACGACTGGGCGACTCCATGGGGATCAGCAATAGAGGAACGGAAATCAACCCCACGTTATGGTGATGAGCCTTTTTATATCATAAGACATCTATGAATATTGTTCATATCTTTAAGCCTCGAGTATATTTCGCTCGAGGCTTCATGCAACTAATTTTCTAACGAGAAAGGAGCATTTCAGTTGAAAAGTGTGAAAATAGAAAATGTCTCTAAGAAATTCGGTCACATTCACGGCGTAAAAGATTTAGATCTTCATATTAAATCTGGTGAATTTTTTACATTCCTCGGTCCAAGTGGTTGTGGGAAAACGACAACTCTTAGGATGATTGCAGGCTTTTATTACCCGACTGACGGGAAAATTCTTTTCGATGATTTTGATGTGACAAGGCTTCAACCTAATAAACGGAACATTGGTATGGTGTTTCAAAATTATGCCCTCTTTCCACACATGACGGTAGACGAAAACATCGCCTTTGGATTACAAGTACGAAAATTTTCAAAGGCAGAGATTAAGCAAAAAGTTGACCGTATTAGAGGGCTTGTCCATTTATCGCAATATGGTAATCGGAAAATTAATGAATTATCTGGTGGGCAGCAGCAACGAGTTGCATTAGCAAGGGCGCTTGTCATAGAGCCTGATATTTTATTATTAGACGAGCCCTTGTCAAATTTAGATGCTAAACTACGTGAAGAAACCCGCGTCGAAATAAAACGTATTCAATCCGAGCTCGGTGTTACAACCATCTATGTTACGCATGATCAAATGGAAGCTATGTCTATGTCAGATCGGATAATGGTCATGGAGCATGGAAACGTCAGACAAATCGGTACACCACAAGAAATTTATAACCGACCTTCAAACCGCTTCGTAGCAGATTTTATTGGCGAGACGAACTTAATTGAAGCGACAATCGATGCTATTAACGGTAACGATATACAAGTAAAAACAGCGAGTGGACTTATTCTCACTGGGCGAAAGCAACAAAGCTCCCCCACTTTAACGCATATGATTGGAGACAAAGTGTTTATTTCTATTCGTCCTGAATCTATTCATGAAGGTACTGGTGAAAACACATTAACGGGTAAAATCACTTTTGTTGAATTTACAGGAATTAGTGTGAACTACATTGTAGAATGTCTAGATTTTTCACTAAAAGTAATGATTATTAATATGAATGGTCAATTCAAAAAAATTGGTGAAGAAATCACTCTAACTATAGCCCAAGATTCACTGTATTTTTTAGGAGAATAGGAGGGTACTAACATGGAAAAAACACACCACAGTTCTTCTGAAGGAAATGCATGGACACGTTTAACTAGCGCGAACTGGTTTGTCTATATTTTAGTTGCACCTTTATTTTTAGTGTTGTTTGCCTATGTGGTATACCCGTTCTATCAAACGTTTAAAGAGAGCTTTTCAGGTGATGATGCACTCTCTAATTATAAAAATTTCTTTAATATAGCTAGCCCAGCAAATATAGAGGCATTGTGGACTAGTATATATATATCCGCTATCAGTGTTATTTGTTGTGCGATCGTCGGTGTAACTATGGCATTTCTTCTGGAACGCTATAATTTCCCAGGTAGACGGATACTCTCTGTTTTAGTATTGGTACCTATGGCTCTTCCGCCGTTAGTAGGTGTACTGTCCTTTACTTTTTTGTATGGAGACAGTGGTATTTTCCCCCGTGCATTTCAGCACCTATTCGGTTTAGAGCAAGTACCCTTTTCATTAAAAGGCATATGGGGGGTTATCGTAGTACATACATTCACTATGTACACTTACTTCTACTTAACCGCCTCAGCAGCTATAAAAGGTCTTGATCCAGCTTTAGAAGAAGCCGCTACTAGTTTAGGTGCCGGGCGTATTCGGGTATGGACAAAGGTTATTTTGCCCATGTTAACACCTTCGATTGTTGCCTCCTCCTTACTCGTCTTTATGATATCTATGGCATCCTACACTGCACCTCTAATGTTCGGTGTCGAACGTACAATGACCATGCAAATCTATTTATCTCGTACGAATGGGAATTTAGATATGGCAGCGACGCAATCTATGATTTTATCCTTTGTGTCCATTACCTTTTTAATTGTGATGCGCTGGTATCAAAACCGTCGAAATTATCAAAACCTCAGTAAAGGTATTAGTGTTCACCGTTCTGAAGTGTCTTCAAGAAGCATGAAAATTATGGCAACTATTGCGTCTTTCATAGGCACATTAATTTTAATTTTACCGATTTTAGTACTTATTTTAATTTCATTTTCCGTTGATGGTGCATGGAAAACACAAATTCTCCCAACAGACTATACATTGGATCATTATCAAGCACTTTTTACAGATGAACGGACGTGGCGACCGATTTGGAACTCCATTCAAATGGGGATTGTTGCAACTTTCGGCAACATTCTTTTCGGTGTTGCAGCAGCCTATGCAATGGTTCGCTTAAACTTTAAAGGTAAAACATTACTCGATATTTTAATTATGGTTCCTTGGGCATTGCCAGGAACGGTTGTAGCTGTCAATTTGATTGCAGCCTTTAGTACAGAAAATATATTCGCCTTTAATCAAGTTCTTGTCGGGACGTTCTGGATTTTGCCATTAGCTTATTTTATTAGACATTTACCTCTTGTTTTCCGCTCGACATCGGCATCACTTGTTCAATTAGATCAATCTATCGAAGAAGCGTCACGGAGTTTAGGTGCAACATGGTGGTATTCATTTAGACGTATTGTACTTCCCCTTACATTTACGGGCATTTTGGCAGGTACGTTACTAGCACTTGTTCAAAGCTTTGGCGAATTCGTAGCGTCTATTCTTATTTACAGTACGTCGACCATCCCATTATCAGTGGCGATCTTCCAAAAACTATATTCGTTTAAATTTGGAACTGCTTGTGCATATGGCGTCTTACAAATTTGTTTAATTTTAATTGTGCTTATTATTTCTGAGAAGTTATCTAAAGGCAGTGCTGGTTCGGCCATATAACTGCTAATCTAATAGGAGGCAATTCATATGTTTGAAGATTTTCGCAACAAAACACAGCAAGAAGATGGGATGATCTTCCCTTCTAATATTTATCGTAAAATTGTCTTACAGCCGGCTTACGATGAAGCCAAGAAAAACTTTTTAACAATTATTCTACAAATCAATATTGCACACTTAAAAATGTTAGAAGAACAGGGACTAGTAAAAAAAGAAGAAGCTAAAGAAATTGGAATCGCTCTAAAAAAACTAGATTTGAACTATTATCGTATAGAGGATTACAGCCCACTATATGAGGATTTGTTTTTCCGCATCGAAAATAAATTGATAGAGCTTGCTGGCGATGTTGCAGGAAATCTTCACATTGGGAGAAGTCGTAATGATATGGGCATTGCCATCTATCGCATGACTTTAAGAAAAAAATTGTTATTGCTAATGCGAGAATTACTGACATTACGGGATGATTTAATCGCAGCTGCTGAGGAGCACGTTGATACGATTATGATTGGCTATACACATACGCAGCAGGCACAGCCAACAACTTTTGCTCATTATTTGAAGGCTGTCATCGATCAACTTGAACGCGATTTTGAACGTTTACAGCATGTCTACAAAACGGTGAATCGCAGTAGTATGGGAGCAGCAGCATTAACGACAACAGGCTTCAATATTAATCGAGAGCGCATGCGTGAGTTATTGGCCTTCGATGATATTATCGAGAATGCGTGGGATGCTGTTGCTGGTGCAGATTATATCGCAGAGGCAGCGAGTATCGTTCAGCTTGCGGCACTTAATCTTGGCCGTACATCCCAGGATTTTCTACTATGGGCTACACAGGAATTCAATGCATTTACGTTGGCGAGCCCGTACGTACAAGTTAGCTCAATCATGCCACAAAAACGCAATCCTGTTTCAATAGAGCATACACGTTCATTGCTATCAGCAGTTGTTGGTGACGCTAGTACAGTATTACAGATGGTACATAATACACCTTTTGGAGATATTGTAGACACAGAAGATGATATGCAACCATATTTATGGCGCGCCATCGACCGTTTAATAGGTATTTACGAACTATTTGGTTCGCTAGTTGTCACGATGGATGTAAACAAGAAAAAACTAAGAAATCGAGCAAACAATAGCTTTGCCAATGTCACAGAGCTTGCCGATACGTTAGTGCGTTCTGAAGGGATTTCATTCCGGCAGGCACATAGTATTGTTAGTAAATGTATTAAAGTATTGCTCTCTCATGGGGAGGAATCTTTAGCAAGTCTTACATGGGGGCTTACCAATACACAAGCCAAATTAATTACGGGTAAACCATTAAAAATTTCTGAGGAAGATTTTTATAACACATTAAAACCGGAGACCTTCGTTGGTGTACGTACATTACCTGGTGGTCCAGCACCCGCAACGATGAAAGCATCTCTTGAACACTGCAAGGCAAATTCTCATAATCTTTATGAGTGGATTCGTTTGAAGGAATTTAAAATTATTGAAGCAGAAAAACAATTAACAGTATTTTTAGAGGAATGGAATCAATGATGGGATGGCTACTTATTATTGACGGTGGTGCTACAAAAACGGCATGTGCGCTCGTACATGCCGAGTCTGGTGAAATAATCTATACGACATCAACAAGTGGCTCGAATTATCAAGCAATCGGTGCTGAAACTGCTACAGAAATAGTGCAAGCGTTATTAGCAAATGTGCAGGACTTTTTGCAAAAGCAAGATGACTCTACTATTGCTGTAGCTACCTTTGCAATGGCTGGGATTGATTCTCCCAAAGATCATGAAATCGTATCAACAATCGTTCATAGCGCCGTATCAGCATTACAGCTAAAAATAGATACGCTTATTATAGAAAATGATGCGCAAGCCACTTTACTCGGCGTTACTGCTGGACAGGCAGGCGCGTTACTCATCGCTGGAACAGGAGCCATTGCTTACGCATTTACCGGTACACAAATAGTACGTGCAGGTGGCTGGGGGCATCGTACTGGAGATGAAGGCAGTGGCTATTGGCTAGGACAAGAAGTAATACGCGCCATTTTCCGCATGGAGGACGGGCGCGGTGAGCCGACCCTATTAAAAAATGCTGTCTATAATCACTTACGGATCCGAGACGTCACAGAGCTAGCTACATGGCTTTTCCACCCATCTTACACGAACGCGCAGCTTGCAAAAATGGGGGCATTTTTAGCAGATGCCGTGGACAAAAAGGATCCATGCGCCATCCAAATATCAATGTGTGCTGCCCATGAGCTAGCGCTCCTTGCATGTGCTGTGTTGAAAAAAATTGACTATCAAGGCGACGCTTTTAGCCTTTATTGTAATGGTGGAGCCATTAAGCATAATCCATTAATTTTTAAAACTTTTTCACAGGAAATGAAATCGATGTATCCGCAAATTGAAGTTTCTCTGTGTCAGCATCCGCCAATCCATTATCTTATAGAGCGGACAAAAAAGGCCTATGACAATCTGTAATGTCATAGGCTCTTCATGTTGTTGAAAACTATTATGTTCAATGAAATCAAGGTGTGTATTTAAACAAAGTATTACTCTTCTGCAAAACGAGGGGTCGAATTCCGTTCCGGCTGGGCGCTTTCCTGGGGGCGTCCAGTCTCCACTCCAATCAACCACTTCACATAACGTGTATCTTCTGGCATGTCACTCATATCATTTTATTGATCAATCAAGTTAAAGCGCTATTTTTTTCAGTTCATTTGTCGTGAAATATAAATAGTTGTCCTTCACAAATAAATCCTTCGTTTCTTCCCTATTTAATATTTGTTCTCCGCTTCCATCCGGACGAATCTTCGTTAAATACGCTCCGTGTGAATAATTACTAAAATATAGCCAGCCATCAGCATAAACGAGATACTGGGCACGCGAATTAGAAACTCGTTTCGATTTACCTGTTTCTAAATCAAGCACATATAATTTATTATTTTCAGAAACATTACTATAAAATATTTGTTGCCCTACCTTTGCAGCGAAATCTACATTGTGAAAGTAGTTATACTTTGTACTCGTTGCTTTCGGGTAGTCTTCAGCAATCCACGTATGATCTTTTGCCATCGTTCGATCATCCACTAAAAAATATTGATAACGCACTGCCCCTTTACGATCAGGCACCGGATCATTCCATGTAGTATCGAGGTGGTACCATTGACCATCCAGCTTTACTAAATTCCATGCATGTCCTTCCTGTCCGACATAGCCTACTATATATTTTGTTTCTATACCTAACTTTTGTAACATCGAATGAGCCAACAATGCATATCCCTGACAAACACCACCATGTTCCGCAAGCACTGTGTAAGCGCTATGTGGACTTGAATTCGTTTGATCCGTATAGGCGGTATTGGCAACGATATAATCATTGACAGCCCTAACCTTTTCTACATTACTTAATGATTGTTTATCGATAGAAGCTACAACCTCTTGAACATTCATTTCAACATATCCGGACTGCTCTGGTGTCATTAAATAACTTTGCTCCCCAAAGACTTTGGCCGCTCTTCCTCCATATTCAAAACGAATTGAGTGTTTACTAATATGACCGTATACATAATCATCTCGTTTAATAGCATTTTCATAAGCTTCTTCCACTAACTGTTCAATTCGTTGTGTATTGCCTTTATATTGAATCTCAAACGTAGGCGAAAAACTACTGTAGTACGTATACATCGCATCAGCCATTTCCTTTGCATTTGTTACAACTAACTTTGCTTCAGGTTTTTTGACTGCAGGAGCTGTAACGGCTACTCCTTCTTCTTGTTTGTCTTCTATAGGTGGTGTGGCCGTTTCAATGGAGGTATTCTCTGAAAGTTTAGCAGTAACGTCTATGATTTTTTCCTTTGTTGAAAGAAGCATCGTTTCTATCTCATCATTATTGGTCCAAGTTATCACTTGCTGTACAACTGCCTTACCAGCCGTATAAATTGGGTCAATAAAAATAATGATTATTACGATAATGGCTAACTTTTTCCACAAAATCCTCACCTCCAACTGGTTTCCTGTATTCATTATATACAAAAAAAGCACAAAGAACTCAGTTGGAGGTCCTTTTGTGCTTTCATTTTATCAATAGATAAGGATATTCTTATTTAATTTTAAGTTTCTGTTCGATGCCCTTAACATTATAAACTAAAAAATTATCATTAATTCTTAAATCTGTAACTGCTTGTTTCACGAGCACCTCAGTTTTTAATGTTTTTAGATTTAATTTTGTTAAATAACCGCTGTTACTGTAATCACTGAAATATAAAAAGTCATCTGCTCCAGTAATATACAAGGCACGTTTATCAATGACCTTTGTTTTCTTACCACCTGCTAGATCAAGCTTATACAATTTATCTTTATCAGCTGTATTACTAAAGTATAGTGTATTTTTATCCTGATATGCAAAATGAACATTTAGCATATAGTTATATTTTGCACTTGTTGCAGCTGGATAATTTGATGCTATCCATTTATGATCTTTCTTTAGTTGTGCATCCGTTACTAAAAAATAATCGTACGAAGAAGCCCCTAAACGATTTGGTAATGGATCATTCCATGTTGTATCTAAATGATACCACTGACCATCAACCTTTACTAAATTCCATGCATGTGCCTCGTTACCATTAACAGTACCAACAACATACTTTGCATCGAATCCAGCTTGATCCAACATTTTATAAGCCGTTAACGCATAACCCTGACACACAGCTTGTCCTTCCATTAACAATGCATAAGCACTATGGGGACTAGCCTTTGTTTTAGTACCATATGAAGCATTTGACACGATATAATCATTAATCGCTTTTACTTTTTCGAATTCTGTCATCGAAGGCTTAATAATCGCTTTTAATAATTGATCAACCTTTTTTTGCACCGCCGCTTCTTGCGTTTGGTTTGTCAAATACTTCACTTTAAACGTTACATTGCCTGTTGAGTCTGCAGAAATATTGGTACTTTCCATATGACCACCCGCATAGACTGCTTGCTCCTGTGCTTTTTTAAAGGACTCCATAAAATTCTTTTTGAAATCTGTCATTGGTCCACTATATGTAATGTTAATTTCGGGAGCGAAATTATTTAATTGCTTTACGATTTCTGTTGTGAATTGATCCCAAGTTGTTACGTTAGTACTAGCTACTACATGATAAGCACTCACCGGGGAAGTATTTACTGAACGAGCGTCTGCCTGTTGAGCATAAGCTGCTGTTGGACTTAACATCAGCAATGCTGCTCCACCTATCAACCATTTTTTCACAATAAATCACCTTCCCATTTGTTATATTCTTGTAATTAGAATAACAGAGAAAGTGACTACGAATCTATCGGACAAGTTCACTAACTGTGACTTTTAACTATATAACCACCATTCATCACATAGGCACAAACTCCCTTTAATAAAAAATAAGTATCGAATTAAACTATATTTTTGTACAAAAATAAAAACTCACCTGTTTTTAGTGAGTTTTCTAAGCCCTTTTCTAGCGCGCAGGCTTCTCTTTATGTTAACGACTTTTTACTACTAAATTAACTGCCTCTTGAATAACTTCATTCATTTTCTCGCCATCACCTTCAGCATTTTGTACACATTCTAAAAGATTCGTGCTAACAATGACACCAACTGTGCGATCTACTGCTGAACGTACTGCCGATAATTGAGTAATGACTGCCTTACAGTCCTTTTCTTCTTCCATCATTTTTAAAATCCCACGTAGCTGGCCTTCCATGCGCTTTACACGATTTTTCACTTGATCTGAATATTCCATCATCATTGCTCCTTCTTTCTATACTCGCTACGCCCTTGAGTAATTATTATCCTATTACAAAATGTAACATGTAGCTATTTTTCCCTTGGTTTTAAATAATTCATAAGCATGGTAGCAATAATTGACCCTGCATTTGTTATTTCATCATACTGTATCACTGTATTTTTCTTTATTCGTAACTGACCTATCTCTACCTCAAAAATTGGACACTTTCTTTTAAGCGCAGCGACTAGCATATTGGTGTCGTAGTCATATCGTTCACCTTTCACTTTCATCAGCCACGGTAGTTCCTTTATAGAAATAAACCGCAAACCTGTTTGGGTATCCACTAATCTTCTATGATAAAGGATTTCAAAAAACAAACTTGTTGCACGATTACCCCAATAGGATAAAAGATTACTATCCGCCGAATGGAAGTTACGTACTCCTAATACAATCCCTTCAGAAAATACCTTTGTCATCGTTAAAACGAGCTTTACATCTTGTAAAGTATGTTGCCCATGAGCACCTACTGTAATAACACCTTGAAACATGCTTCTTTGCGACCTTACATAGGAAAAAGCTGTTTTTAGTGCGCCGCCCTTACCAATATTGTGGTCATGCTCTAGTACTCGACAGCAATCAATCTTTTTTAACTCTTCAAATACATATGCATATTTTTGATCGCTACCATCATTGACAATAATAATTTGGCTAATAGTGGTGGCTAATAATTGATGGACATAGGTTATAAGTGACTGTTGTGGATTATAGGCTGGTATAATTGCTGCAATATTTTTCATCATCTCTATCCCCCGGATAACATGAAACTTTGACAGATGTACTTTTTTAATCGCTACTTCAAACCTCGACGAGTCTCCTTATATCACATAGTATCATTTAACGAGGACAATTCAACAATAACGGTATTTTCCCGATATATGAAAAAAGAGGACTTCATCGTAACGTATGGTTGATTTCCGTTCCGACTGGGCGCTTTATAGCTGCCGCTTCGCTGCAGGGTCTCGGGCCAACATGATGTTTTTTGCGCGAAAGCGTAGTGCTAACGTAGCGGCAGCAGCACGAGGTCGGTCACGAAGATCAACTAATATAGATAGTGTACGTTTTTACATATTAAATATCTAGATTTCGGTAATGAGCATAAGAAAAACTTTATGAAAGAGGTGAGTGCTATCGTCATTCAATATGATATTTTCCAAGATCATTGTAAGAAATTAAAAGCTTTGTCCTTCATTAAATTGGCTAAAAATTTACAGGATGCTAGCTCTCTCGCCACGTCAAAGCCAGCTCTATCTTTACAAAAATCACTCCTTGTACTGGAGGAAATTTTATATGAGCTTTATAAACTAGAAATGGATTCAGAACCAAAGCTAAAAAACATTCGGTCATTACTCAATAATCGTAGCTTTGTTGCAAAAATTCATCCACGTCGCATTTATTTACTAATGAATCTTGTAAACAAAATGACTTCTAGTAATAGTAGTGAAATTGTGGAGTCAAAGGTCGCAAAAATTGTTCTTGATTATATAAGTGATATTGTAGAATGGTTTATTAAACGCTATGACCGTAGCGTAAAGGCAAAGATGATTCGCATAGCCCCTAGTTTTGAAAATAGTACTTCAGTTTTTGATATAAATATGCTTCTTCAAGATAACCAATCAGCTGAGGCCTATAAAAGTGCCGCAAACTGGTTTGAGCTTGCGGCAAAACAAGGGAATGCAAGTGCTCAATATAATTTAGGTGCTCTTTATAATCAAGGTCGTGGTGTTAAGAAGGATTATGCAGTTGCAAAAATGTGGTATGAACGTGCCGCAGCTCAAAATGATGCAAATGCACTTTATAGCTTAGGCGTGCTCTATCATTTAGGACATGGTGTTGTACAAGACTATGAAGAAGCTACTCGCTATTATAAAGCTGCTGCAGATTTAGAAAACGCAGATGCACAGTACAATCTGGGGGTTCTATACAATCAAGGTCTTGGTATGCCACAAAACTTTGCAGAGGCAGCAAAATGGTACATGCTAGCAGCCAATCAAGGGAATACAAGTGCTCAAAATAACCTTGGATTCCTTTATCACAATGGAACCGGCGTCGAGCAATGCTATGAGGAAGCTATAGCCTATTTTGAAATGGCCGCATTAGCTGGTGATGCAAGTCCTCAGTATAATCTTGGCTATATGTACCTTAAAGGTCGTGGGATCTCACAAAATTTTGAAGAAGCTGCGCAATGGTTCCATTTAGCTGCACTTCAAGACCATACTAATGCAGAATTTCAATTGGCAATGCTATATAACACTGGTCAAGGTATTCCTCAGGATCGTATAGAGGCTATAAAATGGTTTAAACTCGCAGCACATAAAGGACACTTAAATGCTCAATACTGTCTCGGTGTACTCTATGTCAAAGAAAACGATATATCTTCAGCTGAAAAATGGTTACAGTTAGCCACTAGCACTGGACATATAAGTGCAGGATTTGAGCTTGGACGTATTTATGTATACCAACTTCAGCAACCAGAAAAAGCGCTCCCTTACTTCAAAGCTGCTGCTGAAAAGGGGTATGCTGATGCTCAGTACGAGCTCGGATTATTATATGAAGCTAACTTGAATTATGATGAAGCAGTGAAATGGTGGAGAGCCGCTACTGATCAGTCCCATATTCAGGCTGAATATCAATTAGGGTTATTATATGAGCATGGATTGGGGGTCGAGCAGGACTTAGAAGAGGCACGGCGCTGCTATCGACTAGCAGCCATCCAAGGACATTCAGGTGCTCAATATCAGCTCGGTAATTTATTTGATAAGGGAAAAGGTGTCGCACAAGATTATACCGAGGCAGCAAAATGGCTTGAACAAGCTGCCGCTACAGGACATGCCAAAGCACAATATCAATTAGCTCAAATGCACAGTCATGGACAAGGGGTACCGAAGGATTTTGTGAAAGCAGCCCAGCTGTATCGACTCGCTGCCAATCAAGGGCATCAAAAAGCGCAATTCCAGCTCGGTATGCTTTACAAAAAAGGACATGGTGTCGCACAAGACTATACCGAGGCAACAAAATGGCTTAAAAAGTCTCTTGAAAATATGAAATAAAGTACTCACCCTCATAACGTGGGGGTGATTTCTTTTAGGCTACTCGCATTCCTATAGATGAGCGTGGAGCCGCATCCCGCGCTTCCACACAGATACATCGCTACCGAAGTTTCATTTTATCATTAAATTAGAGCGATATGCAGAAGATACATTGCTATGTGAAGTGGTTGATCTTCGTTACGACTGGGCGACTCCTTGGGGATCAGCGATATAGAGGAACGAAGGCTAAAAGCATCACGCCCTGTGATAACGCCTTCGTGACCAACATCGTGTTGGCCCGAGACCCTGCAGCGCAGCGAAGCGGCTCATCGGACGCCCCCAGGAAGCTTTGCTCTGTGCGAAAGCGTAGTGCTAACGTAGCGACAGCAACAAAGCGCCCAGTCGGAACGGGAATCAACCCCTCGTTTTGCAGAAGAACCATACATTATTTAAAGGCTTCAATAGCATAAAATACCGTGCCACCTCATAAAGACAGTGACACGGTATTTTCTAGTTTTTCATTTCTTCTTTTAGATTCACCATAAATGTTACAGCGATAAATAAAGCAAAGCTAATTAATAGCGTTGTCCCACCTATAATAAAGAAAATTAATGTAAATGTACTGCTAAAATGAAATGGATTTATATTGTAGAACCACATGCCTAGTGTTAAACCAAAAACCCCGAGAATAGCCGTCCAACCATGTGCTGTTACTAATTTTTGCGATTTCACTTTAAAAGCTCGATAGAAAATGCCCCATGCAAACATACTTAACCAACCTACGAGCAAAATATGTGCATGTATCGGTCTATATTCATAACTACCTGAGGCGGAAATATGTGAGCCTAGATACGTTCCCAATAAAGCAAAAATCGCAGCAAGACGAATAAGGCGTATACTCCATTTTAGTTCCATACAATAACTCCCCCTAAGTTTTTTCAACTTAGTCAGCAGTTTATCTCGTGAACATGAACTTTACATGAACTCCTCATTACAATTTTGGTAAGTGAACGCGGACCTTTGTGCCGGAATTCATAACACTTTCTATATGAACCGTTCCCCCATGTAGCTCGGCAATTTGCTTCACAATGGCTAGTCCAAGCCCAGTACCTTGCTTTGTTCTGGACTCATCTACTCGATAAAAGCGATCAAATACCTTTTGTAGTTGTTCAGCAGTCAATCCTATGCCACTGTCCTCAATAAGTACTTCAATTGAGGTTGAGAATTCTTGCAAGTGAATATGAATTTCTCCACCTTCGACATTATATTTAATAGCGTTCGTCAATAAATTATCCCAAACATTTTGCAATAGCCCAGCATCACCATTACATATTATTGGTTCTAGCTGATACGATAATTGTACATTGGCATCTTCAAGCTGCCAGCGGTATTTTCTTACTGTTTCCTTTAATTGCTCATCTAAACGATAAGGCTCACGCTTTAACAACCTTGTAGATTGATCGAGTGACGTTAGTAAAAGTAATTGCTTAGTTAATGTCGACAAACGCTTCGTTTCTAGTTCAATAATCGTTGTATATTCCTGCCTTTCCTTGTCGGTAAGCAAGGGATTCTTTAGTAAATCTACATAGCCTTGAATATTCAACAACGGCGACTGAAAATCATGGGACACATTACTAATAAACTCTTTACGTATTCGATCATTTTCCTGTAATTTTTCTGTCATGACATTAAAACTTTCTGCTAATTGTCCAATCTCATCAGCTCGCTCTATATCTAGTAGCGTATCGAATTTTTCATGTGCAAGCTGATGTGTTGCCTCTGTTAGTTGTGTAATAGGGCGAATTAGTGCCTTAGCAAAAAGTAGCATTGCCAACAGACTAAGTACTGCCATCGCTAAAATAAGTCCACCAAGTATCGTATGAACCTCAGAAAACAACAAGCGAATATCGGGTCTAATGAACAGTGCATACTGCTTATTTTCATAAGTAAATGGCACACCTATCGTATTTATTAGCTCATTCGCAAAAAAGCCTGTCACAAAAGTCTCTTTAGGAAAATCACGCATACCATGATAAATTTCCCCGTTTAAAACACGCTCGACAGTTTTGGGCGGTAGTGCTTTATCACGATACTTACCGCCGAAAAAATGTCCTGCGTCACCGGTTGTTACATAAATCTGATAACCTATTTCCCCAAGAGTTGTTAAATAATTTTCTAAATCGCTAGGCTTTGACGACTCAATGTATTTTGCAATATCTTGCGCAATCTTCACGTTTTTCGCATCGTTTTTTTCCTTTACAACTTGATGATAATAAATATTCGTCGCTAAAAAGCCGATACACAAGCTGCCGATCATAACGAGCATTGTCGTGACAACAAATTTACTATATAACGTTTTCATCATCCAATAACCTCTAGCTTATAGCCAACGCCTCGCACCGTTGTAATCTCAACACCTGTTTCATAACGATGCAGCCGCTCACGAATCCGCTTCACATGCGTATTTAAAGTCTGCTCATCTCCATCGTAGTCATAGCCCCACACTTGCTCCATAATAAAACTACGTGTAAACACCTGATTCGGGCGGGAAGCAAGTAAAGCCAATAGTTCAAACTCCTTTAAAGGCAGAACCAGTGTATCTTCCCCAATGACCACCTCAAAGCTACGACGATCAATAACTAGCCTGCTCACCTGGATGGTTACCTGATTTTTTTTATCTAATCTACGCAATATCGCTGCTATGCGAAACAGCAATTCTTTAGGTTCAAAAGGCTTTACAACATAGTCATCTGAGCCTGCCAAAAAACCTCGTTCCTTGTCCTCAAGCTCACCTTTTGCTGTTAATAACAGTACAGGAATATCGTAGTCCTGGCTCAATGTCTTAGTTAATGTAAAACCATCCATACCCGGCATCATAACATCTACAACAGCTAAATCAGGCAAGTTTCCCTCAAGTAGTTGAAGGGCCTGTTGTCCGCTTTCCGCTTGTATCACCTGATAGCCCTCTTTTGTCAGATAAATATTTACTAGCTGTAAAATATGTACATCATCATCTACAACGAGAATTTTCATTCAAACTTACCCCCATCCAACTTGTTTCCGGTACACTACTTTAACAAAAAATCCGCTCCATTCCGTGTGGGCGATCTGCAAATGCAATGATCGCTGTCTCGCGGGAGTGTAGCGAATTTTTTACTTCTTTCGCATTTATATTATAACGAAAAGAAAGAAATCAACAGCAATATAAGTAACGGCAAACCAATTACGATATAGCCTCGTGGATTTGCAAAGTTCATCGTCCAACCGACCCCAAAACGCTTCTCTACAAAAACGGAAGGATCTTGACGATTCACATAAATTAATCCACCTTTCCAATAGCGATCCTCATCAACATCCATTACTTCTGAAACAACATTATTTCCATATTCCACTCTCAGCTTGCGTTTTTTCCATGCGTAAATAAGGACAGAGCCAAAAACAAGGCATAAAAATAAAATAAATATCGGTAATAGCCTATTTCCTGAAGTCATTGAAGGATAGATATTGCTTAACTGTAATACTGTAAATAATATAGTAAGGGCATAGCTTAACAACATAATGTTCCAGCTCATATACTTTCGGCTTTTCAACTGATCTTCTAATGATTCTTCCTTACGATTAACGGCCAACTTGATTGCAGAACGCTTTATGGAATCTACAACTCCCCACATCATACATTGCATCATCAGCATAACAAGCGGCATTGAAACCGCTGTAAAATATGTTTTACTTCTCCAAGAATCCGCTTCTCCGCTAGGTCCCCAGTGTACAGCAATATGATCCGGTATTTGATCATAATGGAGGATTGTAAAGATAATTAAAAACGCTGTAACACCAAAAGGAACTACATAAAATGGCCAAGGAAGCATTTCATCACGACTACGTGCCGTTAAGTCAACTGCACGAACTTGTTTAATATTCAAGCCCCATTGCTCTTGCCTTTTGAGTTTTAAAACTTTTTGATGGTTTATCCAATATAGTGTCATACTGACTGCAAGCATTGCAAATAAGCACCCAAGCAGTAAAATACCTTGCATAAACTCAGATGGTGCAAGGTAATAATAGCTGGCAATCATAATCATTAAAAATAGGACACCAGATATTCCAACGATTTGTGCATAATGCTTTTTCATATTACGTAATGCAGGATGTTTTACATTTTGTTCAGGTACAGTAACGCCAAAAATGGTTGTCTCACGTACTATATATGGAACAAATACTTGTAGAGATAATGTTAAGAGGTAGACGGTTAAGAAAACGAAAAGTAGCATATGCTACACCCCTTCTGCAGGTATTTGCAAATCGGAAAATACCTTTTTTATCATGTGCTCGATTTGTTCGGCTGTTGCGCCGAGCACCATTCCTTCTACCACAACAGGCTTTAGGTTTTTTTCAATTTGTTTAAATTGTTCAGGAGTTAACGCTCGCTCCTCTGTTGAACGAATAATAGCACCTGATTTGGCTCTAATAGTAATAATCCCCTTTTGCTCTAGCTCATGATAGCTTTTATTAACCGTATGCATATTTACGCCCAGATCAGCCGCTAAACTACGTACAGATGGTAGGGTATCTCCTGGTTTCATTTCTCCTCTTGCAATACCTTCAATAATTTGCCGTGTTACCTGTTCATAGATTGGTACATCAGATTGTGGCTCTATTTGAATAAACATTACTATCATCTCCAAAATTGTTATATAGCTAATATAACAAATAATCATTCTTTGTGCATAAAAAACGAGACCAATTGAACAATCAAAAAAAGAGATGTCTCATGATAGACATTCCCTTTCAACTATTGCTAATGCATCATAAATTTCGTCAACTACCGGCATCGCCCCGGGAGCCAGCAATATTTCCATTTTATACTCCCTCCTTGCAATGTTTTAGAAGATAAAAAAATGCCTTACAAGCTCCCCATCTAAGCTCGTAAGACATCCTTTACCCTTTTAAATCCCTTTATTCATGACCCCTTTTTTGTAACCGTGTTCAATTTTCAGTAAGGAACAGGGGAACAGACCCCGCTCGTTACATTAGTAGAATAAGGTGGACTCCATTCGAGTTTAGTCCACAACAATTTAGGAAAGCTTGGATATGTTCGTTTAATAGATTCGTATCTCAAATCAATCTATGCTGAAAGCAAGTTAAGCTAATTTTTCGTAACCTGGAAGCGTCAAGAATTCCGCAAATTCGTCTTGTTCAATTAAAGATTTAAACAGCTCAGCAGCTTCTTCATAGCGGCCACTGTTATAGACTTGTTCCCCAACAGCCTCTTTAATTTTCACAAGCTCTTCCTCCAAGATTTCTAATACAAAGGCCAATGTAATACCACGGCCATCACCCAAGATACCTTTTGGATGGCGAATCCATTGCCATACTTGTGTACGAGAGATTTCTGCAGTTGCAGCATCCTCCATTAAGTTGTTAATCGGTGCAGCTCCGTTGCCTCGTAGCCAAGAAGCAATGTACTGAACCCCTACGCTACAGTTAATTCGAAGCCCTTCAAGTGTAATTGTACCTTCTGGAACAGCTACTAAATCTTCCGCTGTAACATTTACATCCTCACGTTTTTTATCGATTTGGTTTGGTGTCGTCATAATCGCATCAAACTGTTCCATCGCCGTTGCAACCATACCTGGATGTGCTACCCAAGTTCCATCATGGCCATCTGTTGCCTCACGACGCTTATCTTCGGCAACCTTTGCAAACGCTACAGCATTCGCATCGTCATCCCCTTTAACAGGAATTTGTGCTGCCATACCGCCCATTGCAGGAGCATTACGTTTATGACATGTTTGAATACATAAAGACGTATATGCCTTCATGAATGGTACAGTCATTGTTACTTGTCCACGGTCCGGTAAAATTACATCAGGTTGATTACGTAGACGCTTGATGTAGCTGAAAATGTAATCCCAGCGTCCACAATTCAGACCAGCTGAATGTTCACGCAGTTCATATAAAATTTCATCCATTTCAAATGCAGCTAAAATTGTTTCGATTAATACAGTAGCCTTAATTGTCCCTTGTGGGATTCCGATATAATCTTGTGCAAACACAAAGACATCATTCCATAAGCGAGCCTCCAAATGGCTTTCAAGCTTCGGCAAGTAGAAATATGGTCCTGTATCTTGTGCCAATGCATTTTTAGCATTATGGAATAAATACAGACCGAAATCAAAGAAACTACCAGAGATCGGTTCGCCATCTACTAGTACATGCTTTTCAAGTAAATGAAGACCACGTGGACGCACTAATAACACAGCTGTGTTTTCGTTTAACTTATACGTTTTACCATTAGATGCTTGTGTAAACTCAATTGCTTTATTAATAGCATCACGCATATTTATTTGGCCGCCAATCATGTTTTCCCATGTCGGAGCAGATGCATCCTCAAAGCAAGCCATAAACATTTTTGCACCAGAGTTTAAAGCATTAATAACCATTTTACGGTCAACAGGTCCTGTAATTTCTACACGACGGTCTTGCAAATCTGCTGGAAGTGGTGCAATTGTCCAATTTCCCTCACGGATATGCTTTGTCTCTGGTAAGAAGTCGAGTTTCTCACCTGCATCAAGACGCTTTTGGCGTTCTTGACGAGCCTCTAACAGCTCTTTTCGACGAGCATCAAATTTTTCGTGCAGGGCAAGAACAAACTCAACGGCTTCTGGTGTTAAAATTTCTTTTGTTTGCTCATTTTGTTCCCCAACAATTTTAAGCTTACCTGTTGTTGCTTGTTCCATCAGTTATTTCCCCCACCTTTGCGATTTTAAGTAGTCTTCTCCCGCTTTAGGAGGAGCGGGAGAGACTAATCTATGATTATGAATTTAGGAATACACGTACTTTATGAAACTTATACGAATTGTTCTGTTTCAGTAGAGCCAGCCATCGCTGTTGTAGAAGAAGTACCACCAGAGATAACTTGAGATACGTCATCAAAGTAACCAGTACCTACTTCACGTTGGTGGCGAGTAGCTGTGTAGCCTTTTGATTCTGATGCAAACTCAGCTTGTTGTAGCTTAGAGTATGCAGCCATACCATTATCTTTATAATCATGCGCAAGCTCGAACATAGAGTGGTTTAATGCGTGGAAACCAGCTAATGTTACGAATTGGAATTTGTATCCCAATTTACCTAACTCGCGTTGATATTCTGCGATTTCTTCTTCTGATAGATTTGCTTTCCAGTTAAATGAAGGTGAGCAGTTGTATGCTAGCAATTTACCAGGGAATTCTGCATGAATAGCTGCCGCAAATTCACGAGCTTCCTCAAGAGATGGTTTAGAAGTTTCACACCAAATTAAATCTGCATACGGCGCGTAAGCTAACCCACGAGCAATTGCTTGTTTGATACCTGGTTTTGTACGGAAGAAGCCTTCTGGAGTACGTTCACCAGTAATAAACTCAGCATCACGTGGATCGATATCAGATGTTACCATATCTGCAGCATCAGCATCTGTACGAGCGATTAAAATTGTATCAACACCCATTACGTCTGTTGCAAGACGAGCAGCAATTAAGTTACGAACAGCATTTTGTGTTGGAAGTAAAACTTTACCGCCTAAGTGTCCACATTTTTTCTCAGAAGCTAATTGGTCTTCTAAGTGAACACCAGCAGCTCCAGCTTCAATCATACCTTTTACAAGCTCAAATACGTTTAGTGGACCACCGAAGCCAGCCTCAGCATCTGCCACGATTGGAGCGAACCAATCAAATTGATCAACACGTCCTTCAGCATGATCGATCTGATCTGCACGTTGTAAAGCTTGGTTAATACGCTTTACTACTGCTGGTACAGAGTTTGCTGGATATAAGGATTGGTCAGGGTACATTTGACCAGAAAGGTTAGCATCAGCAGCTACTTGCCAGCCTGATAAGTAGATTGCTTTTAATCCAGCTTTCACTTGTTGTACAGCTTGATTACCAGTTAATGCACCTAACGCATTAATGAACGGTTCTTCTTGTAAAGAGTTCCATAGTCGAGCCGCACCTTTAGTTGCTAAAGTTTGTTCAAGTACAACAGAGCCCTGTAACTTAACAACCTCTTCAGCTGAATATGCACGTTCAATACCTGCCCAACGAGTGTTCTCTGCCCATTGCTTTTCTAATGCTTGAATTTTTTCTTGACGTGTTGACATATTGAAATTCCACCTTCCCCTTTGTAGACAATATACTCTGTTAAAAAACTTTTAATCCGCTGTTCCATAACAGGTTTATTTGTTGTAAATTAATATATAACAGAACTTCTGAATTTTCATTATTTTTAGATAAAACACCAAATTTTAATGATGAAACCGCTTTTTTTGGCGATGAAATTTGGTAAACTGTTTACAAACAAGGGGGATATTCACAATGAATAATGAGTTTAATTCTTTGCCAAAAGATATTTCACAACAGTTTATTTCAATGCTAAAGGACTGGGTTCCAGTCAATTCATCCATCGCAATTGCCGCTGAAAACTCTTATATTTATTTTCATTCTGGACATCAAAACATTAACTTAGAAGTAGGCCAACAAGTACAATCCGGTAGCATTGCAGAACAAGTACTACGCACAAGAAAACGAACAGACGCCGTTCTAGATAATTCCTTATTCGAAACACCGTATTATGGGATAGGTTACCCTATTAACATTTTAGATGTACCTGCAGCACTTATTGTAGTATTACCTTCAACCTTTACCGAAAAGAAATTAGAGCCCTATCAATTTTTAACAGGAAAGCAAGAAGAAGAATGGAATCCTATTGCAATTGAAAAAATCTCTCATATTGAAAGTCTGCAGAAAAAAACGTGGTTTTATGTGGAGGGAGAACAATTTAAAACAAGTATTACACTGAAAGAACTCCAAATGCGTCTACCGTCATCTTTTATTCGCATTCATAGATCTTATATTGTTAATATTCATTTCATAAAAAAAATGGCTCGTGATCTTACTTCCAATTTTATTGTCACTTTAAAGGATGGAAGTGAACTACCCGTTAGCCAATCTTATTTAAATAATCTTCGAAATGCTCTTGAATTTTAGATTTTGTCTTAGCGTAATTACTATTATTGTGCTGTCGCTTTGCTTTCGCACAGAAAAACATTCGCTGAATAAAGATAAAAGGCTGTCCTATACATTGTTTGTATAAGACAGCCTAAAAAAAATAAAAAAGCCTGAGAAATAATTCTCAGACTTTAGATTGCCTAGCGACGTCCTACTCTCACAGGGGGAAGCCCCCAACTACCATCGGCGCTAAAGAGCTTAACTTCCGTGTTCG
>NZ_JBYTDL010000018.1:0-98989 GCF_058791335.1 Lysinibacillus sp. EB271-A1-10B | reverse complement strand
TTTATTTTTGTTTTAGGCATTATAATTCCACCTGCTCTTTCTCTTTATTAATTAAATCCTATGCTCAAAGGCTTTCTGTCTAATGTGGTTGTCCATAATCCGTCAGAATTTTTTGATAGCTCATCTTGTAAAAGGTAGTTTTTATTAGTAATAATTTTATTAATGTTAGATAGTGAATTTTCACCATATTTAATGAAGTTTTCTTTTGAAATAAATGGAATAGTTTGTAGTATCATAGTTTCATAACCAAAAACAATTTCATCTACCATATTAGTAGCATTATTGAAGTTAGAAGTAATTCTAAGTCTATAGATTGAATACCCTTTATTGTTGTTAAAATGATATTCTCTAGATTCACCTTTGCTCCAAGATTTTTCATCTGTTATTGACGATATGGTAACAAAAGAAACACCATCATTTGAACATTGAATTTCAAATGTTTTTGGTGTTCTTTCAGGATATGTTCCATCTGCTCTTAGTGTCATTTTATTTACCTTGATTACTTTACCAAAATTAATTTGAATCCAAGCTTCTCCATTACCTTTAGACTCCCATCTAGAGATTTTGCCATCAAAAGCTCTCCAAGCTTGTATGACTGTACTATACTCACTACTAGCGCTCGCCACTAAAGGGGAAGGAGCATTGTTAGCGGTCATATTAGTTTGATACCAAGTATTGATTGATTCTAATGAGTATGTTTTACTGTTAGAGATTAATAACATATTTTTGTGATAAGATAAACTTGGTGTCAATGCTGAATAGACCTGATTCTCTACATAGGATGAAGTGTTGTATATTTCTTGTAACAATGTGTTTTTATATTCATCTGTTACTATTATTTCAACTGCGTTGTTTTTTCTGTCAGCACCATTACCGGAATATGGAACAAAGTCAATCTTTTCTATACTAATGCCTTTATCAAAGGATATTTTAATGGTGTCTGCCGAGCTACTTAACCAATAATTATAATTTGGATAACTAGTAACAATTGATTTATCAGTATCAAAAGGAGAGTCAACAAAATAGTAACCGCCATAACTATTTGTGACACTTACAGTTCCTGTTATATCTGTTCCCTGAATGTAGAATGTATTAGTTGTAAGACTATTCTTTGAAGAAAATTTTATGGGATATATATTACCATTGCTATCATAGATTCTGACACCTCCAATAGTGTAGTATGTGCTTGCTTTAGTACACTTAAAAGTTATTTCTCTTACTGCCATTATTTCACCTCGGTTCTAACACTTCTAATATCAAAATACTTCTTTAAATCTATTGTTTTACTAAATACTTTTCCTATCTCACCAACACCTAAAATCTCATTATTTGTCATTGTCAGAGGTTCTAGTTCGGTTACTGTGCGGTCAATGACAGATAGACTGTCCATTCCTTGTTCAAAGAATTTAGTTGAAGTAGGTAGGGTAGAAGATACTGTAGACCATCCTCGATTTGTTATTAAATCTTTAGTTTCTATTTTTATCTCAGCAGTAGAAATATTTGTATGTCTATTGTTACTAATAATAAACAATCTATAAAACCTATAGAACATATTGTTATTAATAGGGAATATCTTGTAGTTTTTTGAAGTCCAAACTGCGCCACTTTTACTATCAAGAATATCCCAATTGCTACCATCATTACTACCTTCAAAACGCCATGTATTAGGCATTTGAGTTAGATTTATTGTAGAGTCGCTAAATGGAAGAAGACTGTATGAAGAAACAACATTTTCTGTAGGAAACTCATATTGAATCCACTGATTAGCATTAACTCCATTTAGCGTAGTCCAACCATCTGATTCGTTTCTGTTGAAAACTCTCCATCCTTCATAGTTTTTGTCATAGGCTGTGCTAGTAGTAACCTTGCCACTAGGAGTATTATTACTAGTCATTGTAGGTACAGCGTTTGTAGAAGCAACTGATACCTCTCCTAGATTCCATTTTTTATACTCACCATCATGTAAAATAAGTGTTTTATTTTCTACAGTGGATTCAAAGTAAAATTCGTTGAATTGAACATAATTTCCTTTAGCTTGAATTTTATATGTTCCTTTAGTTAGTAAATCACAAACAACATACCAATCTTCTGTAGCAGTTGTTGATACAGTTTTGAATAGTTGGTATGTTTGAAGTTCGTTGTTGTATTTGAAGATGTTTAATTCGTTTCCTGACGCTCCACCACTATCACTGTACATTCCACTAGTAGCCCAAAATCTACAATCTTCTTCTACTTTAAACTCTAAATATGCTGTTGTACCACCAACTAGCAGTACAGCTCCATATGTTCCTTGTTTAGATGTTATTTCATCATGTAAAACTTCCATTAATTTGTTAAGTGGTGTCTGCGTATTAGCATGTGTGTTTACTGAACTTACATAGTTTGAAGATATAAAATTAAATTTAGCCATTCGTTTTGCATTTTTTGGTATGTTCGTGGTTGCCATTATTTCACCTCAGTCCGTTTGCTCCATCTGTTGTGTCAACACTATCTTCTAAGACCCAATTTTTAGGCATATTACTTAGATTTGTAGTGGTAAAACTTCGCATTTTATATTTGGAGCAGACAATAGGATTTTTAAAACTAAAACCTATGTGACCACCTGTTATATCATTATTTGTAGATTGATAGTTGCCTGTATCTGACTTATCAAAAGCTTTCCAAGGAGCATAGGAAGTTGTAAACTATGTAGATGCAAATGGAAATCCTAATTGAGAAGAAGTGTTAGATGTTAAGGTAGGGCGCTCTATATCCACTTTCTACTGTAATATTCTGTACAATATAATCATTTTCTTTAAAATCTGAATTTGAAATCAAGAATGTATCAGTGACAAATCCTGCAAATAAATCAATTCGCACTTGGATATATTGCTTAGTTTCAGATTGAATTGCTCCATCTTCTGCAATAGCAACCTAATCAGACCAAAATATACCATTGTCAGAAACTCTTGTTAGTACAGCGTATGAACTTGCGCCATTTAATTTATTATCTGTAAAAACTTTTTCAAACTCTTGGAAAATATCTCCTGAATCAATTGCGTCAGAAGTCCAAGTACCTTGTTCTATATAAACAGGATTTCCTTGACCATCAACGTCAACTAACCGTAGATAGCCTGTTGTTTTGTCAATCATGGTTTTATCATGTGTTCCTTAAACACCGATGGATAGTCCTATTTCTTTCTTCTCTGTATTACCGCCTACAGTAGCCATATGAGCATTTTCCTTTCTTCGTGACTATTTAATAACCCAATTCAATTGACCTGCTGTATGAGACTCTAAAGGGGCATAAAAACGTTCTATTTCAATCCCACTTGACTTGAATACCAAATGACCACTCATTGATTTGTTGGAAGTGATTTTAACTTCAATAAAAGCACTTTCATCAAAAGGAATTGAAACAACAGGTTGAAAGTATAGTTGAGTATCATCTTTCGTGTAAGTTGTCTTGTAGCCAAAGTTAATTGACTTAATATTTGATTGCTGAATACCTTGAACGTTGCTGTAATCAGAGTATGCTTCTTTATATGTGATGAGGTCTTTGTTTTCAAAGTTTGTTGTTAAATGATATGTTTTTCCATCTTCATCATCTATGTACTCAATTTCAATTCTTCTACCATTTATGCTAAAAGAACCATCGGACATTTCGAAGAATAGCTTCATCCCTTGACCGAATAAACCAAAACGTATGACCTGATTTTTCTGAATTAAATAGAAATCATTTTTCTTATGCGTGAGTAGGTCATACTCAGCATAGTTTTTACCATTTGCGTAATCAGCGTTCCAGTTAAATGGAATACTGATTGCTTGAAAATTTTCTGAATTTGTGAATAACATTTTTATCAATCTCCTTCATTACATTGAAGTTTTCTTTAAAAAATACATAAAAAGTAGGGTAGGGGAGAAAGCCCCTTACCCAGTAAAATCAATGTTTTATTTCTTGGATATAATTATATTACTTTTACACGTAACGATAAGAAACACGTTGTACTAACAGGTTTTTACCTGCTGACGCTTTGATAGGCACATCTGCGTGGACAGAAATCTTAACAAAGTTACCGCCTGCTGAGTCAGCGTTAGTACCGTTGATGTCAGTGTTGTTTGCAAAACCTAAAATCTCTTTTGCATTAGGTGTTTTGTCAATTTTGATAGCCACATACTCTATTTCACCATCAATTACAGGGCTTCCTTCTTGTGTCATCCATTGTGGTTCTGTGGGTTCTGTAGTTCCTGCTTTAGTTACTTTATAAATGAAGCCATTTGCAATTTTTGGTTGAACATAAGTGTCTAGTGTTAATTTTTTATCACTTGTCCACACTTGAGCAGTTTTAGCATTTACATTTGTTGTAGTACCTGTAGTTCCTAAATCTTTTGTACCACTAGGGTTACGTGTTCCTACACCACCTTTACCAACAGGTGTCCAACCTTGTTCATTTAAACTGTCAACTTTCACATTAAACCAGTTGTCACGAACAGCTTCAACGACATTCCCTTGTGCGCTTCCATCACCACCGTCTCGGGTTCTAGTCGTGAAAACTACCTCTTCCATTTTAGAGCAATCTACTGTTCCTCCACGATTGTTCCAAATATAGAAAACCTTAATATCTGATTTACTACCTGCATCAACTGTTTTATAGTTTACTGTGTAGTCTACTTTCTTAGAAAATTCATTTGTTCCTTCATACCAAGATACGATAGGTTCGTTTGTTGCCATAATAAAATTCCTTCTTTCTAGTTAATTTTAATCTTTATATTTACTGTCAGGTTGTATGTGTCATTATCAAAATTAGTCACATTCAACCTGAAAACATCATTTTTGCTAACTTTTGCTTTTGTTAACTTATGTTGTCTATTATCTTTGTGATTTCCTGCTTTGATGATAACAGGACTGTTGATAATAGTAGCCCAATTGACGAAATCCTTTGAAAATTCAACGTTTATTGATGTATCAACAGTTCCTTTTTTTGAGACAAATGCTTCAACATCTAAGATTTCTCCATCGTGAGGGAATACTACATGAGGGTCTTGGATACCTTGTAGAACTTCTTGAGGACAAATGAAAACAATAGTTCTGTAATCTGTTTCAGCACTAATGTCTTCCATTTTGATATAATGCTCTTTTGACATAAGACCAGCATATTTATCTGTAGCATTAGGAACGTTACCACCTAAAGAATCTATAGGAATCCAATTTTTACCATTCCAACGATAGCGAATACCTGTGTCATATACTTGAACAGTCCAACCAACATGTGGGTTAGGGTACTTCTTCGCTATATCAGCTTGTGTTTGCACATAAGGTTGATAGATTAATACAGTAGTTTCATAGGCATCTTTGATAAGCTCAATGTGTTGTAGAGCTTTATTATTTGTTTCAAGAACAATATCGGTAGCTTCTTTTGTTAAGTTTGTAGCGACAATCATGTTGTCTAAAACTTCTTCAAAGTTAGCAGTTTGACCGATTAATTCTTGAACCTGAGTTTTTGCTTCCTCAATGATTTTAAATAGTGTTTCTGTGCTATCAGTGCCATCGTAGTGAATAATCCTATTAGAAGGGTACAGAATGACACCTCGGCCTTTATACACAATAGAAATTGTTTCTGCCTCTCTATCTGCATTAAAGAAGATAAAACCATTTGTGTAATCACAATAAAACTCATTTTTTCCTAAACTGCTCTTAATAAACTTTTCATAGTTTACTTCGAACATGTTTGCAATCCTTACTCGATATAGTTCATCAGGAATTTCTAATAGAGCCACACGTTGATTAACTACACGAGTAATGTCTAATCTATCAACGAAAGGGTCATTTGGTGTTCCTTTACGCCAAACTATATGAATAGGGTTGTTAAACTCTAAATAGTTTATTGGTTGTTTTGTTCTCAAATTCTCACCTTCTTTATGAACCTATTGTTACAGTAGAACTAGCTCCACCATTAATTTTTGAGCTAGTTCCTGCATGTGTAGTAACAGTAGAGTTGTCAGTAGCAACAGACTTACCATTAATAAATACATTGTTACTATTGCCAACTGTTACTGAGCCTTGAGCATTAGTGTGAGAACCACTAACATATATGCCACCACTAGGTAGCGAATATGAGTCATTCTCTGTTGTTTTATCTCCTTGGACAATTGGTACTTTTCCTTCAATTGTTACATTTGTTACTGTAGAAACTGCTTTACCTTTAACTGTTGCAGATGTTTGATGGTTTACCCATTCATAAATGTCGTCAGAATCCCAATCATTACAATAGCCTTCGTCATCCCAAGATACACAGTATGATGGGGTTTTTCCCATATAATCATAAGTTTTATATGTGATATGGTTAGATGCAGTAGTATCAGATATTGTAGAGTCTTTTAGAGCTATCTTTGCCATATAGAATCCTCCTAGTTTAAGCTAATCTTATTACCCTTGACTTCAACACCACTTGCTGAAATTTTGATGTAGTTATTAGTATCAAAACGAATCATGAGATTATCCTTTTCAATAGTAATCCATGAATATTGACCAAATTGCATTTTAGCATCTTGCCCTTTAACAACTCTGAAAAATTCATACAGGTCAGTCTTAGCAACGAATTTTTTATCAGAGTGGAATCGAACTCCACCTTTAGACTCGAAGTAAACTGCTTGTCCTGCATCATCTGTATCTGACTCATTGAAGTAGAACTTAGTCATAACTCCATTAGGTGCGTCATACTCAATAGCAAACTTTTTATTGTCCTTATAGACTTTTGCTTGCTCAGAACCACTACCATATCCTCTGCCATTTCCTGAACCGAAAATCATAACAGGGAAGGAGGTATCGCCTGTACCTTCGTAAGTGAACTCTAACTTTGTTTTTTCACTACCTGAGAAGAAAGTATTAAATCTCATGAAGTTTTTAGCAATATGGATAATATCTTGTTTTGTATTTCCTTTTCCAAGTGTTTTCAGACTATTAACTGTTAAGTCAGAGATGTATGAGCCATCAATATCCTCAATCATTTTATCATCATCACCCATGATATATAGCTTTTTAGCAAATAGTGAGCCATCAGTATCAACCCAAAATCTATCTTCGCCACTCTTTGTTTTAATTCTTATAGCGTCATTGGCATTTAAGAAGATGTCAGCGTTATCGCCATAGATTGTAATACCTTCTTGGTGGTCAAAAACAATTTTCTCACCTAAATTACCGTCAACAATTTTAAGGTTGTGAGTAGTAATGTCTTTCGCATAAAGTCTACCATCCAAACCAACCCAAAACTTTCTATCTCCATTAACTGTGATTTTAATACCATCATTAGCATTAAGGTAGATTATAGCACCGTTGTTGTCACCTTTAATTGTGATTCCTTTATACCAATCAAAAGTGATTTTCTCGTTCATATGAGCGTCTACAATGCGTAGATTTTTAGTTACAAGACCTTCTGCAATCAATGTGCCATCATCCCATAAAGGGTCATTTAACGAAGCGTAGAGCTTCTTAACCCATTTCCCATGCTCCCATTTCTCTAGAGCAAGACCGTTGGTAGCATTAAGGTAAGCACGATATCTACCATCATTTCTGACAGCTACGAAACCTTGTTTACCCATCATAAGGTTGTTATAGTAACTTCCCATATTAATACCTGAATAGAAAATCGAATCCTCAATAGCTTGCTTAAGCTTTGTTGATGCTTCATGATAGTCTCTAAATACTTGAATAAAGAAACCTCTATCAGCAATCTCACTCGTTGTTTCCATCAGTGGGTGCTTTTGGTCAATCTCAAGAAATTCATCTCTAATGATACCTTTTTTAGTAATAGGGAGGAATTGAGATAGGTAGGTTACAAGAGCTGTATATTTTTCAATGAGGTCTTTTGTGCTGTATCTCTCAATATCAGATATTGTAGTAGGGAATCTACCTTCATCTTGATTCCATGCTTCATCAAAGTCTGTTTCATTGTCTCTTTCACTCTTATTATATTTGTCAGCGTGTTTGAGAAGGGCTTTGTAGTCGGCGTGTATGCGGTGCAATTCTGTAGTAATCTGTAGTTTTTCAAGAGTTGTTAGTTTTCCGTCAGCAACAATTTTATCGAAAATACTTACATCAAAGAAATTGTTCTCTGCGTCTAGAATAAGGTCGCCAACATTATTAACAATCTTAATTCCTTCCGCAACCATATCTTTCGTATAAAGTGTTCCGTCAGGGTTAGCCCACATAACTTTTTGCCAATCATCATTTTTCCATCTTGAGATAGCGAAGCCAACACAGTCAGTTACTTCGACTTTTGTTACAGTGTTCCATGATTTTAGACCGAAACATTCTCCTTTTTCTTGGCGAATAATATTATCAAATTGATCTCGGAGATTATCTGAAACAAGACCAAGCCACATAACTTCTTTACCATCTGCGTTATAAATAGTAGTACGTGAGCCTTGAGTTTTCCATGCTCCTGATTCATCTTCGATATATAAATTAACACCTGAGATAAGTTTACCGAAGATATATTCGCCCCAAATACCGTCTTTGGAGATTGCATGTTTCCATGTGTTACCACGGTCATTTGTGATAGCCAAGAAGCCGTTTTGAATAACTAACCAACTATCGGGGTCGTCAAGCGATTTAACGATGATACCACGCTCTGAGATAGTTATTTGTTGGTCATAGCCTGCTAGGACAGCATTTTTTAATGAGTCCCACTTATTGTTGATAATTTCATTGATTTTACCGTTGTTTTCTTTCGATAGATTCCAACCATCTTTGTCCATCGACACAATAGTAGAAGTGAGGTCTGCTTTATTTAGCAAGTCCATCAACAATGCGCTACCATCTTTGAGGTCTTTCTCGTTAGCGATAGTTAAAGAGATTTCAAAATTCTCTAAGTCATAATTGATTTCAATGATTTTTGCTAGAATATTAACTTTGAGCCTATCGTATCGTATTCTGATACTGTCACCTAGACCTAACTTATCCCAATCATTTTGACACTCTATAACTGAGAGGAAATCAATAATGCTTACAGTTAATTGAATCTTTGGTTCTTGACTTTGTTTGAAGATTGTTTTAGCTTCTTTCATCAAATCTTCTGGGTGAGTGATAGAGTCATTTGTATACTCTTGGACAATGATAAAGTTTTGTAACTCTGCGTATTCATCATTAGTAAAGTTAGTAGAAGGTTTAAGTTTATCTAAGTGGACTTGCTTTTCACGTTCTGCATCTTGTACATCGAATCTAGCATTGTCAACGACTGCTTTTTGGTTAGATTCCTCAATCTCTTTTGCTCTAAGTAGTTCAATTACCTCAGCATGTCTTTCAGTTCCATCTTTAGTGCCTCTGTCGTTATATCCATCTTTACCCCAAAGACTCTTATCAGTTTGGAAATCAGCTAAAAGAACATCCCTTTCATCTTCTAATAGCATTCTTTCTACTGTTATTTTAGAAAGTCTATCAGATTCAATTGTAAGGATTGCTTGTAGAGCTTCGATTTTCTTAGAAATAGTTTCAAAGTCACTTTCTAAGCTTTTTACTAAGTTTTCATACTTTGTTAGCGCAATACATAAGTTATCACTCATGTAATCTGAGCTTTTAATAACTCTTTTGTTTTCTTTATCATATTCAAATGGATACATATAAAAAGAGAAGTCCTGTATATAGTCTTCTCCAAGTTGGTTTATTTTTCTGAATGTTAATCCATCTGAGCCAAATGCTCTTAGGCGAGTAACTGTTGTGCTACTATCAACTGATAGGTCAAAGCTTTCTAAGTATTTTCCATCACGAATATAAAATCCTTTATTTAATCCTACATTCTCAGCTTTATGAAACTCGATTACTAAATCCTCAGTGTTCCACTTGATTACAGCGTTCCATTTAGTCGCAATGTCATACATAACTTCTAATAGGGACATAGAGCTTACATTGTATTTTCTTTCTGCTGTTTCGGAAGTAGTGAAGTAGCTGTCAACATAACCGACAGTCCAACGTTTAATAGGAACTTCTAACAAGCTACCGTAAACATCTTCAAGAACACCATTTGCAACCTCTTTTAAGTTACCAACTTTTTCGTATTCACGAACATTTTTATCGCCTAATTGAACACCTAACGAGTAAGCTCTATACTCAATATAATCTTCATCACCATAACCTTTATTAGACTCATTGAAAAGAAAATATTCAGTCATATTACCAACAACATATTTAAAAATATATCGGTGCTTAATACGCTCGATATTTGGATTATCCATTGGGACTTCATCTTTAATAATGATTGTTGGAATTTTGAATGAAAGCTCATTAACTGTACTTAACTTTGTGTAGTATTGTACATCATAGGCTTCATTGATTTTAGCGATAGTGCTTTTATTTGGTTTACATAGAAAAAGACTTTTTTTAGGTAGTTTTAGGTTATAATCAATTTCACCTATCTTCACTATTCATTCCTCCTGTTTATTCTTGTAGAAGTATTGCTTTATGTCTAATGTCGAGGTCAAAGTCACCCTCAGATGTGATGTAGTTGCTTCCTCTAATTAGCTCTAGGTATTCATCGTTATGTGAATCATACCTGTAAACACCGTTAACTTGATTGCTTGAAACAATTTCTTCGTTCTCACAATCAATATATACTTCTTCGTTGTTATTAAGGTCTTTAAACTCAACTCTTTGACCTGTTGTAAAGTTAATAATTGCAATATTTCCTTTACCGTTTTTCTTTCTAATCCATAACTTAGGTTTGATAGGGAAGTCACCTGTATTCTCTAAGAAACCATATGGTTTTAAATTCATTTCAAAGGCTTGTAGATAAGGCTTGACAGACTCATTATCAGCAACCATGACTATTTGAAATTGGATATACAAACCTGTCAAAACATATTCATCTAAGAGGTCATAAGAAGTTATGTACATTCTTTTCCAATCAGTCCATTCGTTTTGATTGTAGGAAACTCTATAATAGTATTCTATCGTTTGGTTGTGAATGTTGATTGCTGACTCTTTGATATTTGCGATATATTTGTCTAAGTCATTTGAAATGAAGAAAGGAGGGGAGGTATAAATACCTCTAGGAACACTCAATCTTGACCAATTAGTCATAATATCACTCAACCTTACCGAATGGTCTAAATTCTGAGGAAATACCTACTTGTTTCCATTTAACTGTTGCTTCTTTTCTCCACACAACAGACTTGTCAATTACTGTAGTCTCTGTTACAACACTTGACCATACAGGTTCATTTTCACCTGTTAAGCCTTCTGTTTCACAAATGTAGTAATATAATTTACTACCGTTTGTAGGGAAGATTACATCATTAACTTTATAGTTGTAGTTAGGAAACCACTTATTGCCTATGGCATCATAAAACTCAACACCTTCTGATTGAAGGAAAGTAGGGGAGTTAACCATACTTTTCCCTGCTGTTACACAACGATAAATGTTTCCATTATCAGGTGTTGCTTTAATTTCTTGACCTACAGTGTAATTAACATTTGGTTTCCAACTAGGCGCATGTTTACCTTCACGAATATTTACCCAACCAACATAACTACCGATCACAGGGTTTTCATTCCAAATAATCTTTCCTTTTTCAATCATTTGACCAACAGCAAGGTTATTTGGTGAGCTTGTTGATTCTCTTAAATACTTTTCGATAGCGGAAAAATTTTTACCATAGTTAACAATTGTTTCTTTTATATCATCATTATCAAATGTGGTATTAGTAGTAATATCTAGTTCTAATCCACCATTAGTTTTTTCCATTAAGTTATTCCTCCCCAATTACTAGTAGTTGCATAGACATTTCCCCATGTTGATAGAGTAGTGTCTATTGTTAAACCATTAGATGTATTTTGCATATTGCTCATATCTCCCAAAGAGAAATTTGAATCATCTAATACAACATTAGAACCAACGTTAATATCACGAAGCTCAATGTTTTCCTTTGTTTGTTCAAAAGAGTAGCTGTATGGGGAATCACATCTAATATTTAATTCGATATATCCCTCATTTAATCCATTGTGAAATAGTTGACTATCACCCTCGAACATTGCATAAAACACTCTATTTGGGTTTGAATCAAACACTAGTGGCTTATAATGTGGTTGGAAGAACCAACGAGCTAATTTCCTCAGCGTGTCTTTGTTCTCCCAATCTGCAATAGCAAAAGACAAACTAAAAGAGAGTGGCTCATGTTCCACTCTCTGAAAGTAAGGTTTTTCACGATTTGCTATTTTTTTCTCGATGATTTGTCTGTTAGGGAGGAAGTTTTCTTCGAATAGACCATCGTCACTCCAAGCAATAAAAACTCCCATATCCTCAGAAGAAACACCATCATACATAAATTGTATTGCTTGTTTCATTTATCGTTTTCCTTTCTCTCTTAATAGTCTGTTTTTAATTTGGTCGCCCAATTTATCAATATCGTTCTTAGTTCCATTAAACTTGTCAATATTGACATGAACAACAGTTGAGTTATCTGTTGATGTTGGTGTACTAACTGTGCTTACTTTTGGTTGAGTAGGGAGGGCGATTGCACCGTTGATAGTTCGCATTACATTGTCCATGATAGAAGAAATGCGTAACATGCGTTCTGTGTCAAGGGGATTGCTCACAATCTCATTTTGGTGAAGTAGAGCTAATCTACCACCTTTACCATCTGTACCACCTGTAGAGCCAAAGCCTTTAGTCATACCACCTACATCCATACTAGCAGGAGAGCCAATAAAATCATTAGATTGATTTAATCTTAGATTACTAGCATATCTAATTAAAATATCTTTAAGCTCAGTGAAGCTAATAACACCTGAGTTATCCAACATGTACTGACCAAGTTCTGCCTGTTGTTTACCTGATAACTTGCTAAGTGATTGTTCATAGGAAACGTTAGGGGAGATAAGAGAAGTATTTTTCCTTCCTGAATCAGCAATTTTTGTAGCTGTCCCATTAATGGCATCTTTTTTGGATTTAGTGTCAGCTTGAGGCATTAGAGTTTCTTTCATGTATTTTGCAAGCATTACCTGCTTATCACCATGAGTCATAACTTTTCCTTTTTCTGCTGTTTGACCAAACTCTTTGATGTAATCTAAGTACTCTTGTGTAGAGAAACCACTATTACTAGCATTTTTATCGAAGTATCCACCAACTTGAGATAGTTGTTCTTTTGACATTGAGTCAAAGAGAGAGCCTAATGATTGGTTGGCGTCTATTTGAGAGCCTTCTTTTCTACCTTCGCTTGCAAGTTTATCAGCTTTATCTTTGATGTTTTTAATTCTAACTGCATCTGTTTGAGGATTTAGTTTGCCTGCAATTTCCTCATTCATAAACTTAGCTAAAAGAACTTTCAAGTCAGCATCACTTAGAGGGTCTTTCTTGCCTGCGTCTTCAACTGTGTGATTAACGTTAGGTATGTCACCAATGCTCCCATGTTCACCTGTTACCTTGTCCTTCATTTCATTTAGTTTCAAGATTTCATTTTGTACATCTATGATTTTATTTTTAAGGCTTTCCATTTCATCTATTACATTCTCACGAATTTTCTTGCCAACAGCTTCCATAGTACCATCGAACGTATCTTCAAGGTCAGGTAGACTAGCCTTTAGCATGTTAATATATTTATTGTATTCTGCTGTAATCTCTTCGTAGTGACCTTCCATCATAAGCTTTTTAAGTCTATTGAACTCTTTTTCATCATTTAGCAAGTCAGTGTAGTATTTTTCCCAATACTCTTTTTGCCTGTTAAGATTTTTCAGAACCTCTTTAGAGTATTCATCCTCTTTGTCTTTTAGTTCTTCAATGTTTTCAGTTTTTTCTTCAAGAATATCGTCAAGCTGTTGCTCACGAAGTTCTTTCTCATACTGATATTTTTCTTCTTCAATTTGTTTTTCAATCTCTGTAATTTGCTTTTTAAGTTCTTCTTTCTCTTTGATACCTTCGTAGGTATTTACATTTGATAGAAGATTTAATTTATTTTGCAGTTCTTGTTTTTGAGTCGTAAGTTCATCTAACTTGTTGCCATATGTTCTATCTCTGTCAGCGTCACTAATTTCTCTGCGTTTAGCGTCAATGATTTTTGTAAAAGCTTTGAGTTCATCATCATACTGTTTCATCACTTTTTCATGACGCTCTTGTTCAGCGTCAATAAGCTTGTCAATAGCTTTCAGTTGAATATCCTTAGCTTCATTAATAGCGTCTTTTAAGGCTTTTATCATTTCTTCTGCGAAGTTTTTGCGCTTTTCCTCAATCTTTTCATCAATTGTTTTTGTGAACTCTTTAATAGCGTCCTCAGTATCCTGAATAGCGTTCTTAACTTCCATAAATGCCAAGACATTATCCTCAAGCTGTTCTTCAAGGTCTTGAAGTTCTTTTACACCTAAGTCTTTGCCTTTCATGGCTTTTTGAATGTCTAAGCCTTTTTGCTCAATTAAGTTATATTTTTCTTTGAGTTTATCCAACTTGAACTCAAGACCTGCTTTATAGTCTCCTGAGTCTGATTCATAAAGACCCATTAGTGAATCATTGTAAGCAATCTCAAAGTCAATATCATCAATTTTAAGGTCAGCACCAATAGCAACTGCTTGAACCATTTCATAGTTTACTTGGTGTAATGCGTCATTAAGTTCAACAAGACCTTTTTTAAGTTCATCTGCTCGTTGTGTAAGTTCCTCATACATTTCAATTGTAAGATTCCCTTTACTTAGCATTTTGTTAATATAGTCAAGTTCTTCTTTAGCTGTTTTTATTTGACCTTGACGAGTGTTACCCATAATTTCAAGAGTTTTTCTGTAGCGCTCACTAGTTTTATCAAGTGCTTGAATCTTAACTTCTTCCCACTCAAGAGTTTTAGCAAACTTATCATTCTTATAATCGTAGCCTGCTAATTTACCACTGATAATTTCGTTATAGTACGCTTTGATTTGATTTTGAGACTCCAACATTTGTTGTTGTAATTCGTATCTTCTATCAATCAACTCGTCTTGTTGAGCTATAGTCCATCCACCTGCGTCATATATCTTTTGAATATATGCGTACTCTTGTTGATAGCTTTTAAGCTTACGTTGTTCCGCAGTATATTGTTTGTTAACGCTGTTTTCATACTCTTTGTTGTACTCAAGCATGTTTTTTTGAAGCTCTGCTTGTTTAGCAATACCTAAGTCTTCAATATCTCTATTGCGCTTATATTCTGCAAGTTGAGATTTTATTATCTCAAATTCATATTCTTGTTTCTTGTCTTTTAGGTCAATGGCAGATTGTAGCGCATTTTGTCTTTCAGATTGCACTCTTGCGTAATCATCATTACCTGGGCCACCACCTGCTGTAGCTCCTGAACCTGCATAAGTGTTGTAAATGTTGTTTGCGTAACCTTGACGTTTAGCCATAGCTGAGTTTCCACTACGTTCAAATGCGTTTTCGAATTGCTTAGTCATGTCTGCAACAGAAAGACCTTGCTTTTGAAGTACAGCTAATGATTTCTTCTCAGCACCATTAAGCTCTTGCCACATAAACTCAAGCTGAGTTTGTACATCTGTCCAATTAGTGCCTTTAGACTTAGCGTAACTCTGTAGGTTTGCTTTTCGCCCATCTGTCCACTGAGCCAATCCTGACGCTCCAGTTGTTTTATTAACTTCTGAACTATTGAAGCTTGATTCCTGTTGCATATTACCCATAATAGCTGAGACTGCAACATCAGAAAGCCCTTTAGATTTAAAGAAGTTCCAAACTGTGGCTTGAGTTGAGTTTCCACTTACTTTAGTGCTTGAGTACGTTTGAACGCCACTACGAGCGCTTTGAGCGTAGCTAGATGGGTCAATCCAAGTGTTACCTTGTTTAATCCCATAGTGAAGGTGAGAACCATCACCGCCTTTACCCTTAGAGGTACTGCCTGTGTTACCGATAGTACCAAGTTTAGTACCAACATCAACAACATCACCAATTGCAACAGCAATACTATCTAAGTGAGCGTAGAAGTGTTTAAGACCATTAGAATCCATAACATAAACATAGTTGCCTGAAACATTGTCTTTACCTTTTGCTACAACTTTACCTGAAACGTTAGATTGTAATAAATCACCGATTGCTCCATCAATGTCGATACCTTTGTGGTTGTCTGCTCGTGTACCAAAATTAGAAGTAACTTTGCCTGACCAACCCTTAGGTTGTACAGACCCAAGTGTAGAATAGATTGAGCCACTAGAAGTACCTTGAACACCTGATAGGTCATTTGCTTTTTGTGTTTGTAAGTCAATTTGCTGTTGAATTAATTTGATTTCATCAGCAAGAGCTTGTCTATACTGCTTAGAGTAAGTAGGGTATTTCTTTTTCCTACTTTCTACTTCTTTCATAGCGGTATTAATCTTGTCAAGTGTTAGAGTATATTTGTTTGAGATTTTCTCTAGTTCAGATGTCTCTTTAGCATTTTTGCTTGTAGACTTGCTTGATTTATCAGTTTCTTTAGCAAGATTGTCATTAGAAGAACTTAGCTTATTGATACTAGAGTTAAGGTCATTAGTATATTCATCAAGCTTTTTGAGTTTATCTGCATACTCGCCATAGCCAACATAGTTACCACGAGATTGAGAAGCACTCATAAGGTATCTTTGCTCTGACTCTGTGATACCATTTTTGTTAGTTTCACTATAAGCCCCAAACTTCTCATACTTAGCTTGAATTTCTTCATACTTGTCAAAAGTAGCTTTGCTTACTGCTAGAATGGCTTCTAGTTCTAACTTTAGATTATCAATACGAGCTTTCGTACCAATAGCTGAATAGTAAGTTGCTTCTTCTTCTGCATTGTATCTTTCGTCTGCCATATTTTCTGCAGATTTAGCAAGAATCTTGTTCATTTCGTTTTCAGCTTTAACATTCTCAATACGAAGCTCACCGTTTTTGATTAGGTGAGGGTATAGAGCCTTGAGTTTTTTCATGGCTTCTTCTAGCATATTAGTTTCATCTGTTGTTTTATCAGTAACACTTGCAAGATAGCTATGAACACCAACAAGGTCATCTGTTTCACTAATAAGTTTATCAGTGACACCTAGCATTTGCTCTCCTAGAGTGCTATAGCTCCTAATCGACTCAGCATATTCTTTAATAGTTTTATTAGCGTCCTCAATTGCTTCTTTTCCCTCTGAATGTGTGTCATACCACTCAATAGCTTCTTCTTTGCTCTTGCCTTGCGTTACCATAATTTCGTTAATAGATTTTTGATATTCAAGGTTAGTATTTATTGAATCATTAAGAATTTTCTCGAAATCCTTGTATGTTTTAGAACCTTCTTTAATACCTGAATCAACTAGGGCTTTAAGAATACTATCTCTAATACCTCTCATAGAATCGCCAAACTTAGATTCTAGTTCTTTAGCGTCAGTAACACCACTGTTTTTCATATCTGTGATAGCTTGTGCTAAATTATCAAACTCGTTTTCAATATTAGCATTTTTCTTACCTAGTGCTTTTGTTACAGCGTCATTAAAACTATCTAATTGCTCTTCAGAGTTAGCTAAGTTAACAACACTTTTAGCAACGTCTTCAAACATTTGCTGACCTTCATTAGAGAAGTCGCCTGATACTTTGATGATTTCTTCTATGTCTTGTTTGTAACCTACTTTAAGAACATTTAAGCCTGACATAATATCATTTTGAGCTTGTAGAAGCTCAAGATGGATTGTCTCTAATCCTGCTTGAGTCCTCTCTAAATCACGAATAGCGCCATCAGTTAAGTTTAATTCCTCTTTCTTGCTCAGGGCTTCATTTACTCTGTCGATAGCGAGTGCTACATCATCTATGCTATTTACAGATTTAGTGCTATACCATGCGTCACCATTGATCTCTATTCCCTCAGTAAGTTTACCTTTTAGTTCTGAATATCTATTACTAACAAGCTCCATTTGGTAAACAAGGTTATAGGCATGTTCAAGACCATTTTCTTTGTCTTTTTTAGCGTCTTTAATAGTGTCTCTAGCTGTATCGTCAGCTTTTTCTTGTTCTTCTTTAGCTTTTTCAGCATTAAGTTTTTTCTGAATCTCAAGCTCTTGCTGTAGAATTTCAATTTTAGTTTTTGCTTGTGTAGTAGAAACAAGGACTTTATTACCGTATTCATCTTCACCTTGAACTAAATCAGGCATTAATTTACCTAGTTCATTTTGAGTGTCAAGTAATTCTTTATACTTATTAGAGTCTAGTTCTTTTCCTACACTATTTAAATTTCTGCTTTCTTGTGAAAGATTGTCATATTTAACTAATAAACTATCAATGGATTTTTCATTTTCAGCGTATGATTTTATTTCTTGCTCATTTTTAGCGATAAGTTCTTCCTTAGCTTTTTGAGCTTCTTCATACCTAGCAGTAACAAATTGAATAGCAGCGCCTGCTATCGAACCAACAACACCAACAGCACCTAAGGCAGTAGATAACATATTAGCACCTTTAGAAAATTTAGATGTGCTATTCGATGCTGCATCCGATGCTTCTGCAATTGAAGAAATTGTTTGGCCAAACTCTATAGCTTTAGATGAATAGTCTGAGACTTGCTTTCCAAGACTGGTATCTTCAGACGTATTTTTTTTCAAGTCAGTCACTTTAGTATTAATATCTACAAGAATAGAGCGGAGTTCTTTAAGTGCTCCAATAGTTTCATTAAAGTCAGTAGGAGGTGAGGGTATTTCTTTTACATGAGAAGGTGCTTCTTTAACAGTAGCTTGTACTGTTTCTGAGCTAACGACAGGTGTAACATTTGCGACAACATCAATTTTGAACTTCGGTAAAGACATTTTATTAATCTGTTCTGAAATGCGTAGCTTCGTTTTTTCAACATCAAGCTCCATAACAGTTTTAAGACCTTGTAGTTCTTTCGTTTCAACAGTGTCTTTAATATGATTAAATGCGCCTTTAGCAAGTTCTAGTTTTACTTTTGCCTTAGCGAAAATAATTTTTTCTAGGCTTTTATTAATGTTTTCGACACTAGCCTTTTTTTCTAAAATAAGCTCAATTGGTTTTTGGTTTACTTTAACAGTCTCTATAAATTCGTTAATATTTGCTTTAGATTGTTGATAATTTACACCAAAAGAAATCTGTAGTGGTTGCACCTGAATTTTCTTTAAAGCACTTTTGACTGTAGTTTGTGTTGCTTGTTCATTTACATAGAAAATCAAAGATTTCTTAGCTTGTTTTTGGTTGTTTAGGAAAGTTTGAATGTTTGCTTTACTTTGTCCAACTGCAACATCAAAACTAAGGTTAATGTTTTTATTTTTATGCTTGTCTAAAAATGTTTTGATGTTTTTATTAGATGCACCAACATTTACACCAAAAGTTAGTTTTTTATCTTTCATTTCTTTAGATAAGAATGTATCAATCCTTTTTTTGGATTTATCTTTATCAATATCTAACGAAACCAAAAACTTTACTTCGTTATTTGTAATACTCAAAATGTTTAGCTCCTTCTTTATTCGTCGTTGTGCAACTATTTTGTTGCAGTCTAAAACCCTCAAGTAAACCCCTAACCGAAATAGGGTAGGGATGTAATTCAAAGTATTAGAAAATATCATCTAGTTCATCTGAATCATCTTTTATAACATAGATAGATGTTGTTTCAGTAGAGATGTGATTTAAAAGTACCTTAGCTTTATTAATGTCTTTTCCTTCTTCAACTACTAAGTGTGTCGCTCTTGAGCGTCTAAGTGCGTGGGGTGTTAGTTTATAACCTAAGATATAATTGAACTTATTAGTAAACCACGCATTGAAAGCGTCAGGACTAAGTTCTTTTGTTTCACCATTCTTAAACTTACGAACGAAAACATATGGGTTATCGTCTTCACCACGAATTTCAAGCCATTTTAAAATAGCTTGTCTAGCTTCTTCGCTATACATCAGTTTGATCGGTTTACCAACCTTACCTTTACCTTTACCACGAACATGAGGTGTTGCGTAGAAGTCTTTGTTCTTTACCTTAGGCATATCAAAGAACTCTTTTTTCATCTGAGCAATTTCTGCTCTACGTGCGCCTGTGCTGTAGCTTAATAAGAAGTAAGCAATCATTTGATACTCACCTTCTTTTTCAAGCTCTGCAATAAGCCTGTCAATATCTTCTTTCGCTACAATATTCTTTTCTCTCACAAGCTGTTTAGGAGGGGAGGGAATAGCCTTGTTGAAGATATTTCTAAATTCAGGGTAGTCTTCGCCATAGTAAAGTTCAATATAGTTACAAAGTGAACTTACTGCTGAGCGTTTGAACTTAACAGCATTAGAAGATAACTCTAATGACATCAAGTGATTCTGATAATCTAAAGCGTGTCTTGCTTTTAATTTGTGGATAGGGCTGTTGTCAAATTCATCTTTAACATATCTCACAAAGATTTTTAATGCGCTTGTATATTGTTTAAGTGTTTTATCTGATAGATGTTGTTGTTTCAAGAACTTATTAACAATCTTTCTATTCCACTCATTACATTCAAGCCATTCTTCATTAGTTACAGGAGGTATTTTAATTGCCATTTTCTCACCTCCTTCAATTGTTGATACCTTGCTCTAAAGCTTTTTTAAGGTGTTTGTTATAAGTAGTTTTATCTAGCTTTTCTGCTGTTGCTTTTGCAAATGGTCTAGGTTCAGCCCATTTTTCATCAGGGTTATACCAACCATTCTCAGAATTGCTAGAGGTGTGCTGTACATCACTACCATTTTCAATTAGCTCTGAAATAAAATAGCCATCCATTGAATCACTAGTGAGGTTTTCAAAGTCAGAAGTGAAGGTATTTCCATTAAGCTTATGTTTTGTAAATACCATATTTCTAGCGTCAGAAAGACTGCCAGCATCATAACTACGCTCATAATAGTCATAGACTTCTGTGTAAACAGAATCTACCATTGCGTGTCTAAACACGTTTAGAACTTGTGGGCTTTTAATGGTGTCCTTCACTTTACCTTGAACATATTTTTCTAAATCCTTGATATTACTGAATGTAGGCAATTACATCACCCTAACTTATTTAAAATCTCCTTTTGTTTCTAATGCTTCATTAATTGCTTCTTGAGCCAATACAGCTTTTTCAGCAACCTTGTTTACACGTTCGATTACTTCTCCAACTTGATTTTGGTCAAAAATTTCATCGAAGAATAGGTCAAATAAACCAATCTTCATTAATGCTTCCATTGCCATAATCTTTTCTTCGAACGTGTCACCGATTTCATTTTTAAAGTGAGAGAAGTATTTAATAATAAGCAATAGCTCATATTTAATTAGTTGTTCTTCACTTTCAAAGAAACTGTATTCTTTTTCGATTGCGTACTGCATATCGTTGAATAGCTCAAGAGTTAGCTTCTCAACTTGAGTGCGGTCAAAGTATTCGTTATACTTAACTGTTTTTTTAGTCTCAGGGTCAACTACGAATGTAGACATTACATCTACTTTCTTAGATTCTGCTAGAATATCTTTTAATTTAATTGGTGACTGTCTTTTTGCTGTCATGGTAAAATCTCCTTTTTATCGGTTAATAGTTTAGAAATAAAAAGGGGAGAGGTTGACCTCTCGCCCTGGTTTTTATAACATATTATTATTTTTCTTATTTACGTGGTTTAAGCAGGATTGAACCCATTTCATCTGCACCTTTAGGATTAATTACTGCAAAATTGATTTCAGGTGTGTAAACATTACCGTTCTCTAATGAAATATCAAACTCACCACTAGGGATTGTTTCAGGGAAATCAAATAGAATATCTGCTTTTACTTTTGCAGTATCTAAGTCATAAGCAATTGTTTTCATTTCTACTCTGTATTTTCCTGCGAACTTAGTAGAATCAATAGAAATTCTTTGACCTTCTACTTCCTCTTGATAGAATACATGTAACTCTTGTCCTGCTTTGAAAGTGCCATTAGCTCCTGCTAATTCAACAGCTTTCTTAGTTTTGTCTGTTAAAGAAACAACAACATTTAAAGTCTCTTGCGTACCATCAGGTAGTTCAACTTGTGCTTTAGTTCCTACGATAGCACCATCAGGTAATACGATTTCGTTTGCAGAAGTGGCGCTGTCTACAACAACAATACCTTTAGTATTTGCTGTGAATTGACCTTTACCGTTTTCTTCTACAGCTACACCTTGAGTCATTGCCCAATACTCAATATCAGCTACTGCTGAACGCATTGCTAAATCAATTGCTTTGTCAGTACGAATTTTGTAAAGTTTTTTGTTACCGATACCGCCTTTAAGGTCTTCTTCTGAGATAGAGCCTTTGATACCTGCTAACTGCGCTTCCGCGTTTAGTACCACTTTACCTGTTTCTAGGTCAGTGATTGTTACATCTGCTGTGTCTTGAATTACGATTTTACCCATTGAGTAAATTCCTCCATTTATTTATATTGTGTATGAGCTACATTTGAAGTAGCCCACCAAATTTCTTGTCAAATTCATTCTTAGATATTACATCATCTTCTAATTTGAATAAGTCAATATGCTTATTCCAAGATTCAATGTTTACCTTCTCTGCAACTGTGGCAAATAGGGTAGATGTCTGATAGTTATAGATAGCTCCAACACGAGCATAAATAGCGTAAACTTGAAAAATGTTCATTCTACATACATCATCAAAACTGTTACTTGTACTTGCGACAATAGAAGTAACAATATCAACAAATGTCTGCTCCTGTGAGGATTGTTGTTTAAATCTTCTAGAGCGTTCAATAGCTCTTTGAATTTCTTCGTTAGGAGAAACCTTGTCTTCTGTGATTACATTCATATCCATAATTAATCTTCTGACAAAGTGAAAACTCTCACTAGATTCAAAGATTATTTCGTATTGTATTTCTTCATTTCCATCAAACACTAATTGAAAAATCTTCAAATAAGCATTTAACAACTGTCGTGTACTAAGAACAATCTCTAATAGGTCTGCTTCCTTGATTTCCATTAAGGCTTTTAGACTTGATTCATCTGCCATAGCTTCTTTTAGTTGATTCCTATAGTTGTAGTAGATGTGTAGAGAGTTTTGAGCGATAAGATTTATCTCAGCAGCATGACTAAGATATTCTCGATAGGTTAAAAATCTGATAGAACCAAATTTCGTATCTACTGTTTCACCGAAAATAAATAAATTCTTATCGTAGTCTAGATTTTCAATGTGGTGCATTATTTCTTACTCACATTCATTGTGTATTGATGTAAGAAGCGTCTATAATGTGTTGGGGCTTCACGAGGGTTGCCTGATTTGTATTCGAGCTTACCAAAGCCTGCAATACGCTCTAACGCTATCAGCTCATTAATCCTGTCAGATATTCGTGATATTCTTAAATCTCTGTCAAATGATTCATGAATAAAAATGTCAATGTTAACCTCTTGTTGTGCTACTAGATAGCTTTCAATTACAGGTCTACGTCTACCTTCGTAAATGTAAATCTTGCATAGTTTATTTTCTATTAGGTCAGAGGTTTTTTCGCCTAAAACAACTCTCTCGTCAACTAGTTTCCAATAATCATCACTTTCAATGTTTACTAAGTTTGGTAACTCAGGGTCAAGTGGGTCGGGATGGTAGTTTTCTTGAGTGTCATATCCTTTAGGCTCATATTTTAATAATCTCATTAGTTCTTCATCAGTGATTAAAATTTGATATATGTTTGAGAAGAACTCTACTGTTGAACTTTGTTTAATCATGTTATTGGAATCCTTTACAGTTGGATTTCAATGTAACCAATACCGTTCCATTACATGTTCCATTGATACGGTAACTTGATACTGATTCTGATATATGGTTACAGTTGAGTTAATTTCAGGAATGTGATTTGCTAAGGTAGTTTTAAAATAACTGAACCATTAGGAAAGGGAATAGAGAGTTATCATCCTGAGAGTAAATCTTGTCAGTCATTATACAAGGCTTTTTAATATTTATTTTTTCTGTTTTATAGATTGGACTAACCAACAGTGTTAGTAACTACCTTGATTTTTCTTTCGTTTTAATAGGGAACTCAGTGTTATAAAGTTCACCGAATTAAACTGAGGATATATTTCATCATCAACCATGTTTGTAACAAGGTAAGTGAAGTCTCTGTATGTGACATAATCGCCAACGAGCAACCAAATCAGGAAAAAACAAGAATTTACGCCCATAAAAAGATCTAATGTCATTTACGATACTAGGGATTGGTAATGTTTCCTGCATATCAATAAAAACATAAGATAGGGAAGGAGAATCTAAGATATAGTTCACCATTTGTCTTTTTGTGGAATGTTACAAGTCTTTAATTGTGTTATCATTAGCTCGAACCCTTTTTCTACAAGCGCTAAACATTACATCATTCCTGTTCTAGTTTTTGTATTTGTTTTTCAATCGTGTCAATAGTTCCAAACACTTTGCTTTTAATGAATGGTTTATTGTCCTCTTTAATACACTCTTTAAGCAATCCATTAAGAATAGCATGAGTTTGAACAATCCATGCGCCATCATATTCAGGTGTGATTTCTTTTACGTTATGAACCTCAAAAATAACTGAATTAATGTGGTCAGGTAGCGTAGAAACACCTTCCTCATATAGTGGCAAAATCTTAAAGATAGAGCCTTTTAATGAGTGCATATAGTTTAAATAATCTAATTTTGCAATCATTGTGTGTTATCCTTTGATATTAAATAATTCTTTTACATAAGCAACGCTATATGAGCCCTTAAGAAGCGGGGTGAGTTGATTTCATTAAAATTAGCTCAGCTAAAGTAATGTATTGAACAACGCTAAATTTAGCCCATTCAAACTTTTCGCTAGTGCGACTGAGAAATTAAAACTAAATTTGTAGTTGCTAATCGAAAAACGATTAAATCATTACGATTAATTTCTAGTCGTTTTTTTTAGATCTAGCAGTAGTTTTTGTAACTTACGCTTCTTTTACAGCTTTCGCATATGAACCAACGATTTCAGCTATATCATTAGAAGCTTCTTTGAAGCCTACTTCATAACCTTCGTCATATGCTTCTTCAATAGCTGTTTCTAACGTGCTAGCAATTAACTGTGATACGGCAATATGAAAGGCTTGCTTAGGTTCAGTGCCGATTTCAATTAAATTTTCGAAAGCATCATATGTTGTACATACTTGACATTTTGTTTCTTCCATTGTTTTCATGCTCCTTAATACTTGATATAGAATGTAGCTTTACGACCATTTCTATCAAGCCATAGTAGTTTTTGGTGTGCCTTAGAAAGTAGGCGACTGTCTTTTGAATAGTTGTTCGTTCCCGCGAAACCACCATTTACTATTAGGTCTACGCCATGAATCTCATTCTCAAAATTCTTGTGAATATGACCTGCGAAAATAGCAGTAGGGAACTTTTGAATCATCATTGTTAGGTCTTGAATCACTTTGCTATAGTTGTCTAAGTGACCATGAACACCGAAGTAAGTTCTACCTAAGATTGTTGCTACTATGATTTCGCTGTCATACTTGTTGTCCATCATAGTAACATTCGGCAAGTTTTCTAAACGAGCTCCCATATACCATGTGACAAAATCATGGAAACTCTCAGTCTTAATTTCCTCCTCTTTGCGAGAAGAAATTCTGTCATGATTACCTTTGACACTGTAAACTTTAACTTTTTCAAAGTAGTTTGCTAGAATAGCGACAAGTCTAGCCAAAGCTTCTGCTACTGACTTAGTTTGCTCAACTGCGGTTTCTGTTTCACCAATCTTAGTAAGGCGGTGTAGATTGCCCTCAATTAAATCACCTAATTGCATGATATGAAGCTCTCTAGCTCCTGTTAACTCTTGATAAGCTATTATTTCATTAATTGTTTGTTCAATGCGTTCATAGAACACTTCTTCATTAAATGTGTTCCAATGGTTATCTGTTACCATTCCTTTGTGAAGGTCTGATAACATTAAAGTAAGAGATGTGTCACCATTATATTTAACATCTGCTTTCTTGTAGTTAAGTGGTCTAGCGTTGTTGATTTCATCTTTAATAGCGTCAATCAGCTTTTTAAGCAAGTTATCCAACCTTGCTTCGTGGCGTAAGAATTGTTTGTACTCACGCTTTTGGTCTTGAACTTGCATTTTAGCAATCTCAAGCTCTTTAATTTTGTCGTTTAATTCTTCTAGTTCTCCAGAGGTATTTGCGCTCTGCTTAATAGCGTAATCTCTACCTTGTTTGAAAGCTTTATACCATTTGCGATAATATGATTCACCGAAATTAAGTTTAAGCTCTTTGTTAAGAAGTTCACAAATACCTTCCCATGTAAGACCAAGAAGCTTTTTGTTCTCACAGATTCGATACTTGTATTCTTCAACGATTTCATTAGGAAGTTGTTTAGTGTTCATCTATTAATCTTCCTTAAATAAGTCTTCTTCTTGTTCTCCATCTGTTTCAGAAGATACATTGAACTCGCTAATAGTTGCGATTGAATCTTCTTCTTTGATAAAAAGAGTGATGTTTCTTCCAGTAATTTATTTAGGCTATACTTGAAATCGCCATCTTTAACAGATTCAGTTACGATTAACTCTCCTAAAGTCCAATCAATATCAAGTTTACCTTTTAGTTGTATTGAATTAGTGCGCTTTGCCATTATTTTTTAGCACCTGCTTTAACTGACTTTTGAACAGCTTTCGCTTGTAATAAGCCATTTGGTGTAACAGGGAAGATAGCAACGCCACCACTGTAATCTACAGCGTGATAAGTTTGTTTTTTATCGTATTCGACTTTTCCATTTTTCTTCACAGACTTGCCAAATTTATCAAGCTTTACTGCGTAGTGTGTGAATAAGTCAACTACTGCATATCTAAGACCATACAAAGTCTTAATTTTTCTAATGTGTAACATTTCACATTTCTCCTTGTCTCTAGTAAATTCTATATTTTATGATAGGGGCTAAAGGGATCGAATCACTGACTTTGAATTCGGAATCCAATGTTTATCACTAAACTAAGCCCCGCTTACAACAAAAAACACTATTAGAATAGTACGTCTTTCTAATAGTGAATTGATTGTCTTAATATTCAGTTATGTAGTAGACACATTCACCTTACAGAATAATAATGATTCTTTAGCTTGTTTTAAGGTTACTGTGTCTGAATCACACCCTATATTAAAGAAACAAAGAGAAAGGAGAGTAAATGAAAAATTTTATTCACTTTGCTTTGTTTCCTGAATATAAGATGTAATATGAGGGGAGATACGATTCGAATCTACTCCGCTTTTGCAATAGATTGACATTCTGCCCAACTCCCATAGAGCGGCCTACAGGATTTTAACCTGCTAATAATGGAATTGCTGTCAATTCTCTTAAGCAATTAGTAGCTTCATAAGATTAAGCTCAGGAACAGAATCGAACTGTTGTTTCTTGATTAAAAAGCAGATGTAATGTAACTATCTAATCGAACGCATAGTGGAGGAGAGCGTTGAACTCACAGAGGCTTGCTTATTAGACAAGGTGAAATACGGATTCACTCCTGTTGGCTGACTAGGCAGTGGTCGAACATGCAATGATACGATAAACTTTTTATAGATACTCTAATTTTATTAAACCATCTATTCTATACATTGTGTAATCATCTTTCGATATTGCTGTGTTTGAAGCAAAAATCTCAAGATTCTCTGCTTCTTCATCATAAATATCGAAATACCTATCCAACGCTATCTCAAATGCTCTTTCCTTCCAACGGTTATCTATACTATCGTCAGATTCCTTAGAATACAAGTAAGATTCATTAACTAGTTCGTTGTTAGTTTCATATGTTAAAATATAGTAATTCATAGTTATATCCTTTTTAGTAGGGCATAGGGTATTCAAAACTCTAAATACTCGAAAGAAAATCGAGTGCCGTAGTCCACGTCAAATGCCCCCAAATTTTATTGGCGCGCCATGAGAGATTCGAACTCCCAACCGACAGGGTAGAAACCTGTTGCTCTAATCCATTGAGCTAATGACGCATATTTGATTTTCAGCATTGAGCGTAGTTAAGGGAAGAACTACGCTCAAACTTTGATTCTGAGGAGGTTTAAGTTATGAAATCAAAAAGAACTTCTCACTTTATCTTGCGAAGGGTAGGTAGCACCCAAAGTTCTTTTAGTTGTTTTTGTAGTACTTGATTAGGTGTAACGCTCTCTAAGATTGCTTTGCACAAGTTTTGAGTTAACCTACTTACTAATTATGTCTCAGGTGTTTACTTAATCCTAATTTATGTATTTGTCTTGTTTGTGAGTTTAGTTATTATCTTACTCATGTGTTCGCAAGATGTTAAAGAGGTAGGAATAACACCTTGCGTTCAATAAGTTTATTAGCAGTAGCTTAAATAGGTAAGTGACTCACCTTGTATATTTCATATTATATTATTATCTTACTTTAACAAACGATTTTATCAAAATAATTTGAAAATAGTGGTTTTTTTAATAAAATCCGAATAAAAAGGTGAAATTCACACAGTATCACACCGATCATTTCCTGAATTAGTTAATAACTGTTTTTTCTAATACTTCCTTGAAAGTTTTTGAAACAGCAAACTTTGTAGCCAAGTGAGTTGGTTTAACCACTGGTGAACCATCTTGAGGGTTACGGTAAGTACGCTCAGGTTTTACTTCAACCTTGAACTGACCTAAAGTACCAAAACCAATATTAACTTGACTTTCAACGATAGCACGAACATACGCTTTTTCTACTGAATCAAGAACTGCTGTTCCGAAGTCTTTTGTTATTTGGATTTCTACGCTATCTGTGTCACCTTCTAAGATTTCTTTAGCTAACGCTTTTGATACACGCATCGTTGGTAGTGTATCTTGTAGTTCCTCAGCTAAGATTCCTGTAATAAAATCTGTACGACCTAATTTAGCCATTTTGATATAAGCTCCTTTTTCTCTGAAAAATAAAATGGATTTTATCGCCTTTGGGCAGCGAACTAATAATCCGATATATTATTATGTTATTTTTAGCGTAAGTTAATCTTCACTACTATTAATAGTGATTCCTAGTTGTTCCTTATCTTCTTCTGATAGACAAGAGAAATTACTATAGCGTTCTGAGCCTTTGCTAATTTCCTTTACTTTCTTATGAGATAAGACTTCTAGGTTCTTTTCCTCTTTAGTGAGGTAGTAAGCGAACATATCCAAAATTACTTTAGTGTTTTGCTTTTCCCAAGTAAACAATAGATATTCTTCCAATGTCATTGTCTGAGCTAGAAATTCAATTTCTTCTTTAAGAAGGTGTTCAATGACTTGCTTGCGTTGTGCAAAATTTAGCGAACTATCTAAGTTCACTGTTAGGTGTGGTAGTAAAATTTTCATTTTATTAATTAACCCTCTCATTCTTTAAGGCGGTGGGAAGTGACATTTGCAATACTTTTTTGTACAAGCTGATTTAGCGACATGTTTTACAAATGGAAAGTAAACGATCTTTTGCTGATTTATTGTCACTATAGAACTCGTTTGTTGCAGGTAGGTGTTCACCGCACTTATTACATTGTTTTGTTTTTAAACCTAGAGTGCTTGTGTAAATTACTCTACGCCATTGACGCTCATTCTCTTTCACGACTGCTTTGTAAACGGTCTTGAGCGCTTTCTTGACATTCTGATTCTCAATGCCTATAGCTTCACCGATTTCTCTATGGGTGTAGCCTTTTTCAACCATTTTAATAAGAAGTAACTGTTGATTCGTGAAGTTACATTGATTGATTAGTCTGTCCAATGAAGCATAAGTCGCTATCACTTCTTGATTAACAGCTTTAACCCCTGTAACGTCAAGTGTGCTACCGCCGCCTAAGAAAAGGTTATCATCATATTTGTATCTAAATTCTATTAAAAGCTCAACCACGCCAATGTCATTCATGACGAAGGGTTGAAACATTAAGTCCTTACTAGTAATGTGTGCCATGCTAAATCTTCCTTCCTATATAATGTAACTTTCACCAACCTTTTGTAGTTGATTTTGACTTTAGTTATTATATATTATTTCGTAATTTTTGGATGTGTTTTTTGAAAAATATTATTTTTTAATTATATATGTTTTTAATATAAATATATTTATAAAAGTAATGTAATGATATAAAATAAGAGAGTGACATGAAAAGGTTGCGTTTAAGTATATTCAGGAGAAAGCAGGGATAAAATTGCCAAACATATTACACCAAAATACTAACCGCCTAAAAGTCAAGGTTGCAAAGGTGCTGTACTATAAGGAAGAAAGTATGTGGGGCATTGTGAGCGTTGCACCAACTAAGATAGAGGGTGACTTCGAACCTGAGCTGAATCGCTATAACAACTTTGTTATTAGAGGTAACATTCCAATGGCTATGAATGTGGGGCAAGAGTATGACATTGAAGTAACGGATTTGCAGACAGACGCTAAGTATGGTGAGTTCTATGAGATTATTCGTATTCATATAGAAGCACTTGACACAGTAGAAGCACAACAGCGCTTCTTACAAGCTGTTCTATCAGAGTATCAATCAAAGCTGATTCTTGAAGCATTTCCTAACAATATGATTGTAGATGATATTAGAGATAATATAATTGATATAACTACAATAAAGGGTTTCGGGGAAGCTACAGCTCTAAAGATTAAGAGAGAAATCAAGAGAAACAAAGACCTAGGAGCTTTAATTTCGGAACTTGCTGACTTGAACCCATCAGGGAGAATGTTGAATAAGATTGTTGAGAAGTTTGGAAATTCTACAATTGCGCTATTCAAAGCAAAAGAATCTTTATATTATCTATGTATAGTTTCAGGTCTAAGCTTCAAAAGAATTGACAACATAGCTCTTATGCGTGGGGAAGATAAGTTTGGTCCAAAACGCATTAAGGCTTACTCAGAATACTACTTTGATGAAATTGCTAATCAAGGGCATTCATGGGTCAATGAGCGGGAGTTCCTAGAACAGGCTATCAAGGAACTTGATGTTAATGGCACATATATTCGCGACTATATGAATTCAGAGGATGGTAAGAAAAACTTCTATTGGCAACAGGGGGATAAGAGAATTTCTTCTATTTTTATGTACAACAATGAGCGCAACACATTACGAAATTTACTGAGACTTGCTACTAGATATGAAGCACCAATTGGCTTTAATGTTGATGAAGCAATCAAAGACGCTGAGGCGGCGCTAGATGTAAAATATACTGACGAGCAAAAAAATGCTATTCGTGAGAGTGTTCTGCACGGTGTGTTTATTATAAATGGTAAAGGTGGTACAGGTAAGACCACTGTAGTCAAAGGGATTGTCGAGGTATTAAACTCTTTAGGCCTTACTTATAAAGCATGTGCATTGAGTGGTAAAGCTTCACAGGTTCTTTTATCGAAAGATATTGACTCTGCAACAATTCACCGCACGTTTGGAATTGGTGTTAAGAAGTCAGATGATGAAGAAATCGGTGGTGGTAAATCATTCTATGATGTAATAATCATTGATGAAAGTTCAATGGTAGATGCAGGCCTGTTTAACCAAATGTTATCTAAAGTTCAAGATGGTGCTAAGGTAATTTTAGTAGGGGACAGTGGTCAGCTTTCAGGTATTGGGCATGGGGATGTGCTTCGTGATTTACTTCAAACACAATACTTCAAAACTATTGAGTTAAATCAAGTTCACCGTCAAGCCCAAGATTCTGGAATCATTGAATTAGCTACAAAGATTCGTGAAGGTGTTCAAGTTTACTCTGCTAACCAAGAGGGCATGATAAAGTTTGGAAAGAACAAAGACATGATTATGGTCAACTATCAAAACAAAGAGGATATGCCCGAAAACGTTGAGAGAGTTTTAAGAGGTCAAGCAAAGAATATCAAAACACCTCAAGACCTAATGGACTTCCAAGTCGTTGTAGCTATGAAAGAACGTGGTGCTATGTCAGCAAAAGCAATTAATAACCTAGCTCAATCAGTCTTTAATGACCTAGAGAAGCCGTTTGTGTCTTACAATGGATATGACTTCCGGGAGGGTGACAAGGTTATTGTAAAGGGCAATAGCTACGAAATCAGCTACTATGATGATTTAGAGCATTATTATAATGTGCGAGACAATGAGTTAACTGAAAATGAGATTCAGGAACACTTATTAACATTGGAAACTGACGAGGAAAGAGTTGAGTTTTGTGATAGTATTCCAACATCAAACACTGGTGATTTATTCAATGGTACCATGGGAATAGTTGTAGATGTGTTTGAGAAAATAGACTATAACACAAACAAAATAGTTCAATGCTTGATGATTAACTTCGAGGGACTAGGAATTAAAGTTTACCAACAGTCAGAACTCGATAGTTTGGAACTAGCTTATACTGTAACTTGTCACCGGATACAAGGTTCAACTATCAAAAACGTAGTAGTTATATTAGATTACTCTGCATATTCACTTTTATGTAGACAGTGGGTATATACAGCAATCACTCGAGCTTCAAAGAAATGTGTATTACTTGTACAATCATCTGCTTTAGTTAAAGCAATCGGAACAGACGCTAGTGGAAACCGTCAAACATTTTTAGGTGATATGATTAGAGAATTACACAAAGCTAAAGGAGATTTAGAAATGGTAATTAAGCAAGTCGCTAAGTTGCAATAAGGTTACGCACAGTTGCATCATCTGCTTAGGTTATTAATAGTAATATTATAAAGGTGATATAATTATATATAAAAAATAAGTATAACACAGTACCAAAACGTCACTTTTTGTGTTTTAAGGAGAGAATGATTTATGCTAATAGATAAAGTCTTGTTTAACAACTTCTTCAAGAAGGACAACAAAGACAACTTCATAAACCTAGATATTAACACTTTTGAATTGTTTGGTGAACTTCTAGCAGCAGGGAAGTTGAAAGGAAATAGGCATAAGAAATTTGCCTTTAGTTGTAAATCAAACAGAGAAGCGGATGGATTATATAAGCAAGAAAAAGGGGTTATTAGATTCTATTGGTTTAACATCTACTACTCGTGATTTTCTAATCAGCAACATGAGGGGAGCGAAGTTACAACTTTGTCATACCTTGGCTATGAAGTAGCACAAGATTTTTTAGCTAAGTTTAATAGTCGCTATGTGTGTAAGGGACCGCTTTTAAATATATTCGTGAGGGTAAGGCCCGATTAGAAATTTATATAGAAGGTGATGGAAATTGCGAATGTGGTTGAAACTCAGATTTTAAGGAACGAATCAAAAAAATTTTGAAGAAACAACATTATTAAATAACGCTCATAATCAAAAATATAGTATATTTTAAAGTTATATAATAATATTTTCGATAGTGTGTATATATGGTTGTTGCAAATATTATTAGAATGACTAATAGTAGCATTGGAATTTCAATTGAACAATTTCTTAAAGCAACAGGAGCACAGAAATGAAAATACTTATAGATACAATTTAATAGACATATCAAATTTCTTTGATACTGTTTTTGGTAGACATTATTCAATCATAACAGCTACTGTATATTACAGCGATAAAACAAGTTTCCTAAAAGGTTTGACAGAATTAGCGTTTATAACTAAACTTCCTAAAGATACGGTAAATATAGAAAAAATAGGTTTTTAGCTACTGTTATACTGAAAGGTTTATGTTGAATAAAAAAATCAAAATTGTATTAAAGTTATATATTTACATTGGTGGTAATGACGTCAGAGGAGTGCGACTGAGATGTTGTTAATCTGGATATATTTTAGTAAGTGGAATGGGGAAAGGTGATTAAAAACGGACTGGAAAAATGAGTTAAAAAGATTCGGAATAAGCGTAATCCAGCCCATTCTAATTAGAAAAAGTTATTGTGAGTAACTTAATAATATGTTATGATATAATAGTTTTTAGAAATGCATTATATAGCATGAAGGGAGACATATTGTTGTGAGTACTTACAATGACTTCATCCAATCAGTTAAAGATAACATTCATAAAATACATGAAAACAATAAAACTAGAAGGGAAGTAGAAAATCAATTAGCGATATATGGTATTAATAAAGGGGAACTTCAAAGATACTTTAATGATATTGACACACTTGATGAAATAGATATAAGAGCAATAGCACTAATAGGTGAACAAATATATATAAAATTTGGTATCGAAAGTCTTGACCTTAAAAAAACATTTAATAAAAATGAATTGAACGATATTAGAGTTTTTTATAACACAAAGCAAAATGATTATATAGATTATCCAATTGTGATACATGATGTAACAATGATTGGTCAAGGTAGTTATGTTTTTCCAATTGATTATAAATTCATAGCAAGGCTGTATAATAGTAATAAACTGAATTATAATTTTGAAGTTCAAAGGCAACCGAAATTTGTCAAAAGGAAAGACAGAGTTATCAAAGCCCCTTTTATCAATCAGAATAGTGTCAAAGAAATTACTAAGCACTTATTAAACGGTACGTTAGTTCCTACAAATATTGTGTATAATGCCAGTCTAGGTAGTTCTAATGAGAGTGAAGAATTAATCTACAATAGCAAAGAAAGAACTCTAACAATAACAGACGGAACACGTTTGGATATATTAGATGGTATGCACAGAACGATTTCCTGTTTAAGAGCTTACTCAGTGAATAAAGATTTGGATTTTAATTTTATTGGACTTCTTTTTAATTTCACAACGAAACAGGCTCAGAACTATCAGAGCCAACTAGCAAAAGCTAACCCTATTCCTAAGAGCAGAATACAGGAACTTGAAGCAAGTAGATACGCTGACTTTGTAGTTCAACAATTGCGCATAGATAGTGAATTGAAGGATAGAATAACGTCTAGAGACAGACTAGGAAAAGGCACAAATGAACTAGTGAGCTACGCTGTAATATCCAATGCAATTGACAGTACTTTTGAAATGAAAAATAAACTCGAAGCGCTTGGAAATTATAATTATTTATCAGAGTACTTTACTTACTTATTTGGTTACTTCCAAGAAGATTTAGAACAACTAGACAATGGTAACTTAATGTTTTATAACAAGATGTTCATAGGACACATAAAATTAGCAAAGCGAATGAAAGAACACAACATACCTTTAAGCAACCTCAATCATATTTTGAGTGGTATAGACTTCAATAGGGAAAATAAGATTTTTAAAGACTATGGAATAGTTGTAAACGGTAAGGTAGCTAATAAAATTGAAAAATCCATAATAAAACTATTTGATGATATTGAGCTAAAGGGGAAATAGATAATGACAATTCAAAACAATGTTTTAAAATTTGATAAATTATATAACGGTGAAGAAAAAAAGGCTTTTATTAATCAATATGAATCAGTTGATAGTCAGTTAACAATTTATTGGCAATTCCTAAAAGTAGCACCTTTTGAATTTCAAGCAAATAAAGATATGTCAGAAATGACAGGCGCAGAAATAAAAGAAATGTTATTAAGCGCTGAGTGTTCAACAATAACAAGTGCTATCAATCATATTAATACTTATAAACGATATATTGATTACATGACAACTACAAGCCCATTCTATGAGTTTGAAAGCTATTCAGAGCTTGCAAGTGAGATAGTAGCAAAGGAGAAAAACAAGCGCTACAGCAAAGAGGAATTAATGTTCATGTTAGATGAATTAAATAACTACACTGACCAAGCATTGTTACTAGCTTTATTTGAGGGAATCAAAGGTAAATCATTTAGTGAATTATTAACATTAAAAAGAGAAAATCTTCATGTGATAGAGGAAAAAGGCTTCGAAGACTACTATGTTGCAGATGTATATGACGAAGGAACTAAAGAAATTAGACGAGTAAGAATAAGCGAAGATCTTTATAAATTACTTATTTTGGCAGATAAACAAACAGCATATAGAACAAACAATCAAGATGAAATCATAGAGACCCCTTTTAATGAATATGAATATATTTTTAAGAAAGCAAAAAAAGGAAGACAGGGCGGTAATGTATTAGACAGACATTTCATCACTAGAAAGTTTGTATTCTTTAAAGAGTTCTTTGGTAACATCTATTTAACTGCGGAAGACATTGTTCAAAGTGGTATGATGTATATGGCATATACTTTGTTCAAACAAAGTGGAAAACTAGGAAAAACGGAGCTTTTAACTATTGGAGAGCATTACGATACTATTATGGCAACATCAAATGGAAAAGACTATTATAGAAATATAACCGACTTAAAAAGAAAAATATTTAATGAGCAATTAGGGAAACTATATAGTGAGCTAGAAGGTGTTGAATATTCTGATTGATACATTCTTTTTAGTGGCATTGTGCTTCCACAGTGTCACTAAAACATAGGTATTAAATTATCACTACACCTTAAAAACGACAATTAGTTGTTAATTTCAACATATTTGGTTGTCGGTTGTTAAATGTTTGTATAAGTAATATAATAATATTTAAGAATCGACAAGCGTATATGTGATAAAATGACTACTGCTAGTATAGCTTTTTGACACGGAAGCCCTTGTTTATGTTCTATCAAGATGTTATAATTGACTATGTTGTCAAAAGTAACTAATAGGGCAAGCGTTTCTAGTAATAGTTACATATACCTTCAAAAGAGAAAATAAAACATATCGTTGGGGGAAAAACTAAACAATGGCACATCCTATTAGTATTCGATTAATGATGAAAACACATGCAAGTAAGAAATTTGACGAGTTGATTGAGCAATTTGAATATGCTCAAATGCTTATTTTATTAACTAAAGAGGGAAACTTCCATAGTTATCCAATTGAGAATAGAGAACAAGACGATGACGAGTTCTATGTTGATTTGATTTTTGGAGACATGAAAGCTTTTAAAAAAGAAAAAGAAGTATTTGAAAAATTACAAAGTGTTCATTTTGAAAGTGATAATGGCGAACTATTTGAGTTTAAGTTTCTTGAGTCATTGAGTGTTATTGAAGTAGTAGAACTGTCTGACATCGACACTATCTTATACAATCCAAAAACACTTGAAGCGTTGCTCGATTAAGCTTTACAAAAAAAGTAGCAAAATGACTAATAAACCTTTATAGTAAGTCGATTATTTTATGATTTATGAAAGTGGTTAGTGTTTATAACACTAATCGTGTATCACAGAAAAATTTTATTATAGCCGATACAATCGTTTTGTATACAAGCGGTGCATGGGTACTGGAATAGTACTAAAGAATCATATGATTAAGAGCTTTAAATCAGTTATTTTTGAGTTGGTTGCCATTATGATAAACAAAATATCGATAAACATTTAGACAATCTAAAATTCAATCTAAGTGGTATGTTTCGTACTATGCTTATGTACATTGGTTGCAAATTGAAATTAAACAGCACCTCAAACTGAAGTGAATAAAATATCTTAAAGTAATCCTTATGTAATACCGAACTCATTTCATTTTAAGACGGGGCTTTTTAAAAGTTGGAGTGGAAGTACACCTACATAAGTTGAGGGTGTTGAAATCAAACAAACACACCAATGTAACATCGAGAAAGTTTTTCAGACGTTATTCATATCAATTTCATATTGGCCAAAACATAGTACAAGGTATTGTAACAGATGTGTGTTTATCTTATTTTCTAAAAATACCTTGCACTAACAGAAATGTTGTGTGAGGTATTTTTTGTTTTCACAAAACTCGGTTTAAACTACTCAGAAGTGCTGACTACATTTCTGATAAAATAGCAATTTTACTTGCGAAGGATAGGACAACAAACAAAAAACAACGTAATAAAAAGAAACTAGAAACTGCTATTATCAACGACTTATCTGTAAGCTACACAGTTGAAGTTAAAGGTAATGGCAAAAAAATTGCTTCAAATAGAACATACATTCGGTTTTGTGTATATTAGTAATGATTAGATTCTTAAAATATCCGTTTCAGATCGGAAATATTAGTTTCTATCAATCATATGACCTATAGCAACACAACACAAGCAGTGAGCTAAAAGTCATAAGCTATATAGGTGTTACTAGGGATAGACATGTGAACGCACTACCACGTCTATGCCTAGAACCCTTATATAAGAAAGAAATGAAAGGTAATGGATAAGATGATGTTTTTATATGAAAGTCTTCATAGCTATCAGAAAGACTTGATAGATGAAGAAATTGAAGAATATATTAAAAAAATGATAATAACTAATCGTGGTTTTAATTACACTGAAAGTCAATTTCAATCTTTAATAAATGAAATGGTGATATATGGAAAACAAGTCAACAGCTTTTTAGGAGAAGCAGTCAATTGCTTTAATTTAAAACAACTAGTAGTCAAGTCAAGGGCAATAAAGATAGCCTATGAACTAGAGCAGAGCAATCTAAGAAGTAAAACAAAAAGAGCTCTAGCAAATAAAAGAGAAGAGATTGTAAATCAACTTCAAGAAAGCTCGATATAAGTAATGATATAATATCTTATAAGTATTTATTTAAAGATTTTTATATGAATACTGAAAAAATTTCAGAACCACATATGGAAGATGAAACAGTGTTTGTGTTTTTTGGAGAGCATTGATAGGTATAGCTATAGATGTTCTTTTGGATTATTCAATACCAACAGAAGATGATGTATATAACTAGTTAAAAATATTAAGAAAATCATAAGTGCTATTAATCGTAAATCCACAATGACCAGTTGGGAATTAGACAAGTAGAGGAAGATTGGTTCGAATAAACTATTAAAAATTTCTTGATTTCTCGTTATATAAGAAATATAATGACATGTAATATTCTTATTTGATTTTAAAAAACAACATAATAACATTACGGTGAATTTATAATAATGCGTGACAAGGAAAAAGATGAAGTATGCATGAATAGCAGAGCAGGTTTTTTGACAATGGACCTTGTTAGCTTACGAGTGAACCTGATACAACTTAAATATTAGGCGACCAGTGAATCAAAGTGGGTTGCGGAAGATTGAATACAGTCCTTTAACTAACAAGTGTAAGGAAAGAAAATGATCTTCAGAGAGATGGTTCATTTAAATGTGAATGTAAAGGAGGCGGTAGCTCAAAAAAGTGATACAAGCTTTGTTCCTTTTCTTGAATGACTATACATATAGCTCTCATAACGCTATGACTAGCTCAACTGATTACAAGTCAAACAATACAACCAATACTAGCTTTAAAACTAACGCAAGTTCATAGAAGGGTGGTAGCTAAGTATTACGAGCGTAGAAAGTTGTTCTTTTAGAGCATTCCGTTTTCTTCATTGAGCTACCTGAACTTGAGTATGGCAGCATATATAAAGCTTTAACTATGCCAAAGGAACGTATTGAGGAAATCAAATACGTTTCAGAGAAGCTATAGGTTAAGGTGTATGTTCCAACACTAAATCAAGATGAAATAGTAAAGTAGGTTATTCTAGTTCCTTTCCTTAAATTAGATTACTTGAGCTTTGATACAGCGTTAAGTCCCTATGACGTCATTGTTACTAATATTAATCAAAGAAATTGAATTAAACAACGTTACACCACTCTTAGTATTGGAAGCATTCTCTATGAATAATGAAAGTCTTTCAAAACAAAAGCTAGTTTCAATTATCAGTCAAGACGTTTGGGGATACGCCCAAGTTGACTTCATTAAAAAGATGATTTCAATTATAGATGTATTGACTATCGAAGTGAGTGGAGGTACTTATGAACCTAGCGATTATAAGATAGATATTCTTAACATGCCTACTTATCCTTATAAGTTCTTGATATTTACGAGAATGAAAAGGGTAAAAGTAGGAGTTGAACTATTAAGACTTGTGGCACATTTGCTGTCCTATGGAAATTACATAAGTAGTGATCGAACACCTGAGGAAGTAGAAATTGTTTCTAGATTGTAACACCAACATACAACACACCAATTCCCATTCAACTTAGATAATAGCTCATACGTTAAAAAACCTTTTCTTAGTAGCGGAGGCTCAAGTGTTGGGATTATTAGAGAACATGGAACAGTGAATATGATTATGTTTATCAAAATTTATTGAGCCACCTAAAGGATAGGTAATTATTAATGGATTCCAAGAAAAGAGCTATATCATTGGCTCTTTTATCTGTAATGACAAGGATGTCGGTCTTTCATGTAGATAAGGTGGGGAGATTACCGAATGGGATTCTCAATAGCTAGCAATTGTTCATTTAGAGGAAAAATGAAAGAGGCAATATGATAATTACAGCATGGGTATTATTAATATTCTTTTGAGCATTTGGTTTTTGGACTACTGCTCAATACTACTTTGGTAAAAGGACTTTAGGTTATCGAGCTCGTTTAGGACGAACCTAACTTTATCAGAAACTTGTGGTGGCTACTCAAATGAATCAATGCAGATGTTAACTTGTGTAATCACTAGAATGGAAGAGACTAAAATTAAAACAGTAATCAAAGAGTTTGATAGTCATTCTTTATAAGAATCACAGTCGTTGCAGAAGTAAAAGGTGGTACTTTCACTAAAAGAGATATTCATTAAAGGTGGGCTTTTCCTACCCTTTTAATTAATAGATGATTAGGGGCTATTCAACATGACAATAATTACACTACAACACACACAAGATACATATGAGTCTTTACAATTATTCCGATCCATAGAAGAAATGAATAAAGCCGTAATGGCGCATAAACGCTTAAATAAGGAGCAATTAACTAAATCAACATATGCTGTCCTAGACTTCATTTCACAGTGGTCTTGCAAGTATGTAGGGGTGAGCTACCTTTGTCAGAAAAGAATCGCGGAGAGCCTAGAAATAAGCTATAAAACGGTTCAAAGATCTATTTCTAAATTAGTAGAATTGAACGTTGTGAAGAAGTTTAAAACAAAACGAGCTACAGGTGACAAGCGACAAAGCAGTAATATCATTGTAATTCAACCAGCTAAAGAAAATGTCCAACCCAAATGTCCACCCGAAGATACTCTTATCAATACTCAAAATATTAATAAAACAAATGATACAGAAAAAGAGGGTCTTTCTTTAAAAGAAGCTGATAAGGAATCTTTAATTAAAAAAGGATTAGTAAAGAAATTACCTGAAACATTACAACGTGTATTAGCCCCTTTCTTTGACGCAGATGAAATTTATAAATTAGCAGGAACTATTTATAAAGCTAAATCTAAGGTTGATAAAGCTATTCAAATTGAAGATTATTCAAATGAATACTACCAATGTATTCTAAGTGTTATAAATGCCTATAAACGAGGTAAAGCCGATTCATTACATGGTCTGTTGTTCCATGCTATTAAGGCTACAACAAAGACTATATGGCTTAAACAACGTGCTACAGGTGGTATTTGGTCTTCATTTTTAAGTTGATTTAAAAGTAATATAATAACAACAGAGATGAATATTTGACTTGGTGATGATTGTTGTTCTAACCATGAAAAAAGATATGTTTATAGTATTGTCTCCTAAAACGAGTAGACAATTTATTTGAACTTGAATAATCTAGAAATTTAAAATTTTAGACATTTCATTTGGTAAAACCATAAAATAATATATAATGACAAATGTATTTTTCGTATCTATGATATGAACTATAAAGGTATCACTTGAGAAGTAGTAAAAGAACTATTGGAGTTTTAGAACGCCACTATCAAGCAATATTGCAGGTTGGCGATAACGTTAAAGAGTGTTTTACAGTGTCAAAATTACTAGATAAGCATATTGAAACTGTCTGAACACATCTTGAGTCATATGAAATCATGTATGACATAGTAATTAGCATAAGAGAGGTTTGCTCAAAAGTTATGAAGTCAGAGGAACTTGTAACGATCGAAGGGAAATGAAGGTCTTAAATGACACATTTTGGAATTGATTGGAGAAAAGGAATTTGACTAAAGAAAGTATCAGGTTCGTGGGCATTGACCCATCAACTAAAACAGGTTTTGTTATTCTTGATTCTAACGGTGAGGTAGTTGTAGAAGAAGAAATTCGAGCAACAGCTACAAAAGACCCTGCTAGAATGATTGGAATAGCAAAACAAATTAAATCGTACTTGCAACCAAATGACAAAGTTGTTATTGAAGGTTTCGCTTACGGTGCTAAGGGTAAAGCAGTAGACTTCCAATATGGACTAGGTTGGTTAATCAGAGCTATGCTTTTTACTGAAAAGTTCGGTTATTCTGACGCTACACCAAGTCAGGTGAAGAAGTTTGCCAGCAACAAAGGGAACGCAAAGAAGGAAGATTTAGTGCTACCACTGTATAAGAAGTGGGGTTATGAACACCACTCAGATAATGTGCGTGACGCATACATTATGGCTCGTATGGCGTACAACATGTATAATCACGCTGGATTGCAGAAATACGAGCAAGAGGTACTGAGTAAAATGATAAAGCCAAAATAATAATAAATTGTAAAAAATAATAATTTATAAAAGGGTTATTAAAATCACTTTACAAAAATAACATAATAATATAATGTGAAATTATATATTGGTGGCTTGTTAGTTACTTAACAAAAAGCATAATAAGATTTGAAAGGTAGGGATTGTAAAATGGCAGAACAATTATTACGAGAAGCATTAAATAAAATTGAGATAGTTGGTTTCGCTCAAGAATCAACACTCGAAAAGAAAGAGTTCAAAGACAACATAGGTAAACCTTACACATGTATAAGCGGTGACATTACTGTTAAAATCAGTGAGGAAGAAACTCAGGTTGTGTCTTACTTCGCAAAAGAGCTTACACAAAAAGGCGAAGTAAATAAAAACTACAAAGCCTTAACTACTATCATGAATGAACTAGTTACTGTTGCTGACGTTGCTCAAGGAGTATCAGAAGGTGAGCCTTCCCGTATTGAATGTCAAGGTAAATTAACTCTAAATGAGTACAAAGGCAATGATGGAGAAGTTAAATCATTCCCTAAAATTAGTGGTCAATACGCACCTATTCGCTACAAAGGCGAAGCAAAAGATTTCAATCCAAAAGCTAAGTTTGATATTGAGGGAATCGTGAAATCACTTAAAGCAGAAACAGATAAAGATGAAAATGAAACAGGTCGATTAAAAATTCAGCTTTACGTTCCTTTGTATGGTGGGAAAACAATTCCATTAACATTTGTAACAGGTGAAACATTGCCACAAGGCGGTAAAGACTACTTAACTGACAACTTCCAATCTCGTGCTTCTGTGCGTATTTACGGTGATTTAGTTAACAAGTCTAAAAAAATCGAACGTGTAATTGAATCAGGTTTCGGTGAAAACAAAACTGACGTAACTTATGAGCGTACTCGTGAGTTTATCGCAACAGGCGGTACATTATACGAGGAAGGTGTTCACAAAGAAGTATTCGACATTTCACTTCTTAAAGAAGCATTAGCTAATCGTGAGCGTCATTTATCAGCACTAAAAGAGAAAGAAAAAACTGATGATAAACCAAAACCAACAGCAGGTTTTGGTAATGGTTCTCAACAAACAAATGCTAAAACAAATGAAAAACAAGATGATGGTTTAGATGATTTATTTGGTGAAGATTAATTCTTCTAAGTAATGAAATAATATCGTAGATTTCGATAATTAAAAAGAAGGTTGACAATCACCACTTTCTTTTCTGAATAGGCGGTTGTCAACCTTCTTCTATTGAATAAATTTTAACAGAAAATGGAGAGTTAAACAATGACAATCGACTTATTAGCTATTCAACCACATCAAATTTCTCGTGATCTTCGTGAAAAAATCGTAGTAATCTACGGTGAGCCAAAGGTTGGTAAAACAACTATAGCTTCACAATTTCCCAAAGCTTTATTACTAGCGTTTGAAAAAGGCTATAACGCTCTTGCGGGTGTTATGGCACAAAACGTTACTAAGTGGGCTGACTTCAAGAAGGTATTACGACAACTTGAAAACGCTCAAGTTAAAGAAAAATTTGAAACTATTATTGTAGATACAGCAGACTTATCTTATGCTTCATGCGAGAAGTTCATTCTTCAACGTGAAGGCGTAGATAAAATCGGTGATATTCCTTACGGTGGGGGCTATAAATTAGTTCGTGACGAGTTCGATACAGTGTTACGGTCAATCCCAATGATGGGTTATGGTCTTGTAATGATTTCACATGCTCAAGTACAAACGATTACAGCAGAAGATGGAGCAGAGTATTCAAAAACAGTACCGACATTAACAAAACAGCCTCGTGGTATCGTGCTGTCAATGGCTGACATTATCGGTTACGCTAAGTCAATCGAACGTGAAGGTGAATCTAAAACAGCATTATTCTTACGTGGTACACAACAATTTGAAGCGGGTTCACGTTTTAAACATACACCACCTGTTATCAAATTTGAATATGAAGCCCTAGTGAAAGCAATCGCTGACGCTATTGAAAAAGAAGAAGTTGAAAAAGGTCAAACAACAGTAGTTGAAAAAGGAGTTAACTTATACGCTGAGGAAGAACTACTATCGTTTGAAGATTTAAAAACTGAAATCAAAGACCTTACAGCTAAATTAGTTGAAAAACAAGGTGCTAACGTTGCGAAAAAAACAATGAACAACCTTGTGGAACTACACTTAGGAAAAAGTCGAACTCTAAAAGATGTGACAGAATCGCAAATAGAACAACTGTCTTTAATTGCTTATGATTTAAAACAAATGTTGTAAAAATAGCGTAATGATATGTGAGTGGGGAGTGTTAGAGATAGCGCTCTCTATTGTCGCTTGTAAAGGGTGGTAAGTTGTGGCAAGAGCATTACCAAAGTGCAAAATTTGTAAAGAAGAAATCAACAAGAATGATGTATCTAGTTTTATTAAAAAGAGTAGTGGTTATTTCCATGTTGACTGTGAATCAGAAAAGGGAGATAAGGAAAAGAAGACATGTAGTTTCTGTAATGGAGAGTTCGAAAGCGAAAAGGATATTGTGAAGCGTGGTAGCTTAACAGTCCATCAAAGTTGCTTAGAGCAATATCATCAATCTAGTGAGAAGGTTGAAGTGAAGGTTAGGGTGAGAACCTGTCCTAAGTGTAAAGAGAAGGTCAATCCCCTTGACGTAGACGCTCTTGATACTGACACAGCAACTTATCACAAAGCTTGCTATGAGAGCATACAAAGACAAAAGAAAAACCGAGAGGAACTACTTGATTACATTGCATTGAAATACAATGTTGAGTTTCCAACCGGCTTTATGTTAAAGCAAATAACTGATTATCACAATAAACGAGGTTACTCATACAAAGCAATGCTAGTGACCTTAAAGTATATGTTTGATGTTGAAAAAGTTCCTACTAAGGAGGGTGTAGGATTAGGTCTTATACCTTTCTATTTCGAGAAAGCCAAAAGCTATCACCAAAAACTAAGAAAAGCAGGAAACTCAGCTAACAACGTTACTATAAACAACAAGACAGTGAAAATCAAAGCTGTTGCCCCTGTTAAGGCAAATAGAGTAAGTCGCTATGATTTAAGCAGCATGTAAGGAGAATGGGAAATGAGTAATAAAACACTCTTAGCTCTACAAGATAAATTTGCTTATATTCCAATATTCGCTAGACTTCTGAATGAACCTGATGAAGTGTTGAGTTTATCTAGTGGATATAAGCTAACACCGAATGATTTCCCTGAGAGATTTCATAAGATTTTATTCACAACAATAAATGAGCTTTATCATGAAGGTGTCTCAAAGATTGGTAAGTTTGAGATTAACGCCTATTTACTAAAAGGATTTACTAACCAACACCGAATATATAAGGACAATGGCGGTGATGAATATGTTGACAGAGTGATGGAACTAAATGAGCCTGATAACTTCGATTATCACTATAACAGAGTTAAAAAGTTTTCATTGCTTAGACACTATACTGAGGTTGGTATTGATATTTCAGACATTTATGATGTTGATGTTTTTGAGCTTAAAGATGAAGAAGAACAGTCAGAACGCTTCAATAAATTGACTATAGTTGACATAGTGAAACACATTGACAGCAAAATCATTGATATTAAGTCTGAATTTTTGATTGAAAAAGAAGGTGTCGGTAGTCACTTATCTGAGAACATTCGAGATATTTTCTTCAAGAAAACACTAGCTCTAAGTTATGGCGCTAACTTAACAAGTGGCTATCTTAACACAGCTTCTCGTGGCGCACGATTGCGAAAGCTTTACTGTATTTCAGGTAACTCAGGCTCGGGTAAAACTCGTTCGCTATTAGCCCACATCTTAAATATGTGTGTAACTGATATTTATACTGATGGTAAGTGGGTTAAAACCAACAACAAAGGGCGTGGATTATTTATCTCAACGGAGTTAGAGGAAGAAGAAATTAAGATTCCTGCGGTATGTTTCATTGCTGATGTTGAAGAAGAGAAGGTTCATAACAATGACCTAACGGACGATGAAATTAAGCGTTTAAAACACGCTTTTAAAGTTTTAGAACAAACACCTGTATGGTTCGAAGAATTATTTGACTTTGATGATGATGATATTGAACATGAAATCGAGAAACATGTAAACAAAAATGGTGTACAATATATTGGTTTTGACTATATGCATTCAACATTAAAGATGTTTGATAGCCTAGCAAAACAAGGCGCACGTAACCTTCAAGAGCACCAAGTATTGCGTATCATGTCAATACGTTTAAAGAACATCTGTAATCGCTACAATGTTTGGATTGGTACATCTACTCAGCTTAATGACACATGGAAACAAGGTGCATTAGATCAATCGGCATTAGAAGGCTCTAAATCTATAGTCAACAAACTGGACTTAGGGGCAATTCAAATTCCACTTACAACTCAAGATGAGGCGTTGTTTGATGAAATTAAAAAGACCGCTAACTTAGGTTTCCATTTGCAACCTACTCACACAATCAACATCTATAAAAATCGTGGTAACAAGTGGAAGTTAATTCGCATTTGGGTACATTTCAATTTAGGTACTCTACGAATGACCGACTTATTTGTAACTAACTATAAAGGTGAAGTTATCTCTGATATTACACCAACTATGGTTGAACAGTTCCTAGAAGTTGATGAAAATGAAGAAACAGTTGTTTTCAACATCTATGCAGAAGATAAAGAAGAAATCATGGCTATCATAAAAGAAGCTAATAGCTATCAAGATGAAGGTAGCATTGGAGATTTATTTGGGGGCTAGGTGATTGAAATGTATGACAAAGATAAGTTGAAAAGTGAGCTAACAATTGAAGATATTAAGACAATTCTGACAGAGTTAGGGGTTCAACACATTGAATCACACCTAGAAAAAGGTCACATTATAACTAACACCATTTGTCATAACATTTCAGATGGAAAGATGAAGTTATACTACTACATAGATGATATGATTTTTCGTTGTTATACAGATTGCGGTAGTAATTTTGATGTATTTGACCTAGTGATTAAAAGCTATGCTTTAAAAGGCGTGGAAATTAATCTGATAGGTGCTATTAATTGGATTCTAAGAACTCTTGGAAAGACAAATGATTACACAACTAGACCAGAGGGTTTTGGGCATTCCTATGTTAGTAGACGAGAAGAATTAGATTGGCTTGATAGCTTAATAGTTAAGAAGCCTGTCAATATTGAAATGAAAGTGCATAGAGAATACACTTTGAAATTGTTTTCTAGAAAGCCTCACCCATTGTTCTTATTTGACAATATCAGTGAGGAAACAATGAAAAAATATGAGATTATGTACTATGAGAAATCAAATAGAATTGTCATTCCTCACAGAAGACATGACACAGGTGAGTTGATTGGACTTAAATCTAGGTCATTAAACTTCGAGGACATTGATAATGGATATAAATACATTCCACTAAAGATACAGAATGTACAGTATTCTTACCCAACTTTCCAAAACCTCTATGGATTGTATCAAAACAAAAACTTCATTAAAAAGATTCGAAAAGTAGTTATTTTTGAATCTGAGAAGTCAGTAATGCAGTTTGAAACCTACTTTCCTAATCAGAACTTTAGTGTAGCTCTATGTGGTAGTAATATTAGTAAACAACAGGTGGAAATGCTAATTAACTTAGGCGTACAGGAAGTTATTATTGCGCTAGATAAAGAGTTCACAGTTCTCAACACAAAAGAGGCTAACATATATGAAGAAAAACTACAGCGACTTTGCTCAATGTTTAGTAGCTACGCTAAGGTAAGTATGATATGGGACAGGTGGAATCTGCTAGATTTAAAGGATTCACCTTCTGATAAAGGTAGAGAGGTTTTTGTTGAGTTATTCAAAATGAGAAGAACTATTAACACAAAGCAATGAATAACGCAATGGAAGAGCAATTAAAATATTAGAAGAATCAGTAGAAATTGCGATGTAGATTGCTTACTTAGATGAAGATACAAAAATCAATTTTGGCTTAACACCTGAAAAAGAAAAGAAGCAAAGGAAAATACCGAAAATATTGAATTTGCAATGTTATTTCTAGGTGCATAAAACTTTAAATTTAGGAAAATAAGAAACGGCAAAGATTATTTAAAAGTAATATAATGATATTATCGGAGAGTGAATTTGTTGTACAGGTTAATTAGCACATCCAATATTGTCACGGATGATTTCCTGGAAGTGATTCTAGTGAATCGTGGCATTACAGACAAAGAGCGGTTCTTAGAACCAAAAGCAAGTGATGAAATTCACTACTCAAACTTACACAACATAAAGGAAGCTGTAGCGCTGTTCAAAGAGATTGAGAACAGAGGGCGAGTAGAAGTGAGAAAGATAAGAGTTGCATTAATTATTGATAGTGATATTGATGGAAACACAAGTTCAGCTATTCTCGCTTCATATATCGAGAATCTATTCCCTCATATTGAACTTATCTTCTTATTCCATGAAGGTAAACAACATGGTATTACAGAGGATAAAGTGAAAGAGATTGTAGAGTTGAATAAGGAAACAGCTCTTGACTTATTAATCGTAGCTGACGCAGGAACAAGCGATTATAGACAACAGTATCTCATTAGTGAAAAACATGAAATACCTATCCTAATCCTTGACCACCACGAAGCTGAGAATGGTGAATCAGAGTTTGCTCTGGTAGTCAACAACCAACTATCAGATAACTATCCTAACAAGGCCTTATCAGGTGTAGGGATCGTATACAAGTTTTTACAGGCGCTTGACGATGAATATGGCTACATGGAAGCGGAGGAGTATTTAGACCTTGTAGCGCTTGGCAATATCGCTGACAGCATGGACTTAACAAGTCCTGAGACACGCTACTTAGTGTATGAAGGACTAAAAGATATACGCAATGGGTTCTTAAAGGAAATCATCTTAAAACAGATTGGTGACTTTAAGCGTGTATATCCCCACACCTTGGCTTTCGGTGTTATCCCTAAAATGAACGGTATTATCCGAGTAGGGAAACCGGAGGAAAAGATTGACTTATTCAATGCTTTTAGAGGGTTTGAGCAAGCTACAGTGAATCCTCGCTCTAAGAAAAGTGAGACACTTCCACAAAAGGTAACTCGACAATGTGTCAACGCTCATAAGCGTCAGAAGACAATGCGTGAAAAATGGGTTGTCAAAATCAGGGAGCAGATTGTAGAAAAGAATCTTCACGAAAATGCGTTTCTTTTGATTGAGCTAGAGGAATCATTTGACCGAGACTTAAGTGGCTACCTTGCTGGAGCGTTAGCAGGAGAGTATAGAAAGCCTGTTCTAATGTTAGTGTGGGATAGCAAGATAGAGCGCTTCTCAGGCTCTCTACGTGGTTATGATGGCACTATGAAGAACACTAAGGACTTTCTAGAGGGATTGAATTTGTTTGATTATCTAGGTGGACACCAAAATGCTTGCGGATTCAAGATTTCAAGAGATTCATTATTCAGTTTGAATGGTGCCATTAATAGCGCTTTAGAGGAACAGAATCTAACAGGTCATCAGAAGATTGATGTTGATTTCTATTTAGAAGATGGTCAATTAACTACTGAGCTAGTTAATAAAGTTTTTGAATATGAGTACCTGTGGGGCAAGGGAGCAAGGAAGCCATTGTTTGCAATTGATATTGAAGTAGACACTAACAGGATTAAAAAGTCTTCAAGCTCAAACATGATTGAGTGGTATCACAACAATATCAAATTTTTACAATTCACATGCGATAGACGCTTACTTGACCTGATGGAAGACGGTCATATCGTTAACCTAACAATCGTTGGAAGCTTAAGTGTGAACTATTTCTTGGGAAAAAGCACACCACAGTTCATAATTGAAGATATAGCAATAGGTGAAAAAACAGAATTAACACCAATTGAAGAAGTCAAAGTAGATGATTTATTTAATTGGTAAAAATAACAAAATTGAATGTTTTATTATTGTGATGATGGCGATTTTATTAATATTTAGTAGAGGAAAATCTAGATGAAAAGGAGAGTAGCAATTATTAAAAAACACAATGAATTTTTTAATAATAATGAAAGCTATTGCCTTGTAGGTGAAGACAGGGCTATTTAGTTTACAATGTTGGCGACCTTGTTTCTTGATGCTTTTAGCTTAGGAATCATAGATTGAAAACGAGTCTTTCGTGATGGGTTGGTAAGCTGCTGATCTAATAGGCTTTATCAATTTTAAAGTCCCAATAGGTGAGTAATCAAATGAGATTTTGGAAGAAAAAGAAGAAAGCAAAACACGCAAAGAAGAAAGAGAAAGGTGACATACTTGATTAGTTCTCAGATAGTGTAGACTATTATTGTTGCTTGTTTGAAATCTTTAAAAAGAGTAGGAAAAACTACTCTTTTTTTATTTACAAAAATAACAATATTATATATGATTTTGATTATTGGAACTATGTTTATTTAAAGAGGAAAAATAAGAATGAAAAACAAGAGTAAATACGACTTACAAAATGTTTGGTCAAAAAAATAAATTGAATTTATTACGAAAAAAAATTTCCTGTGAGTCAGTAGTATAGAGTAAATGCAAAAGAAATGAATAGTGATGAAATGCCTGTTAGAAAACAAATTGCTTTATTAATGAGTGAATTAGCGGCAAAGGGGAGATGGAAATGACAAATAAAATACATAAAAATGAGAATAAGCATTGGACTGATTCTCATTTAAATTATATTGAAACCAATTATGGTGTAAAAGACATTGAAGAAATGTCGAAATATTTAGGTAGGAGTGTTGAGGCTATTAAATGTTCCGCAACTAAACTTTGAGCAAGTCAAGACCCTAAACTTGCTCAAAGATTAATGACAACAAAAGAGCTTGCGAACTACGGACTACCTGCTAAAAAGTTTAAGAAACATGGAACTTCATACAATGACTATAGTTTTGGTGTTGAACAAGATAAGTTTTGGGATTGGCTCGAAAAACATAGAGAAAAAGTAAGTTTAGACCCTAATAAATTTGAGCGAAATGAAATATTGCCTGAGCCTGTTTGGTTGCAAGAGGTCATGGTAAATGGTGTTGCCTATGCCAGAAGAAAATGGTCGAAAAAGTTAGAAAAAACTGTTTGGGACATGTAGTACTTCAATCAAAAAAACATCACTGAAATATCAAAAGAGGTCGGAGTGACTTTCGGGAGTGTGCGAAGAAAGCTTGAGCGTGTGCAAAAACAAAAGAAGCTAAACAGAAGAATGTAAAAAATGATATAATAATATATGGATTAGCAATAGGTTAATTCCTAAGGATATTTTTATTGATTGGAGAAGATGATATGTGCAAAACTTGTGAACTACACAAAGGAGACGTTTGGATATGCACATGCGAAGGTGAATGTACTTGTCGTATCGAGCTTCACGCACATACAGACGTTAGTAATATACGATTATTAGATAGTATCAACTCTGTTAAGGAGCTGATACAGACAGCGTGGGATATTGGTCTTAAAGGTTTAGCTATCACTGACCACGAAGCCCTTTCAGCACACGTAAAAGCCATTCAGACGGTTCGTGAGCTAAAGGAAAAGGGTAAGATAGGGAAAGACTTTAAATTGATTCTAGGCAATGAGATATACCTTGTAAATAGCTTAGAAGAAGTTAGAGATAATTATCAATCAGGTGTAACTAAATTCCCTCACTATCTCCTTTTAGCTAAGAACAAAGAAGGTCATGAAGCTCTCCGTATTTTATCCTCAAAAGCATGGGAGAACTCATTTTACACAGGTACTATGGAGCGAGTACCAACAGTCAAAAAAGACCTTGAAGCGATTGTAAAGCAGTTCCCTAATACACTGATTGCTACAACTGCTTGCTTAGGCTCTGAAAGCTCTTACTATATCCTAGAAGCTGATAAGGCTCGTTTAGAAGGGGATGTACAAAAGAAACAATATAATATAAAAAAATTAATGTATTTTATTGAGTGGAACATTGAGCTACATGGTAAAGATAACTTTTATCTTGAACTACAACCAAGTGCTGATTATGAGCAATCAACAGTAAACAAAGTGCTTATCAAGTTAGCACGAAAATATGGTTTAAAACTAATTATCACCAATGACGCTCACTATCTACGACCTGAGGACATGCCTATTCATGGAGCATACCTAAACTCAAAACAAGATGAACGTGAGACTGATTCATTCTATGCTCATACTTACTTGCACAAGGCTAGTGAGATTTATGCGAAAATGAGCTATTTAGATAAAGGTGTTGTCAAAGAAGCTTTGAAAAATACAATGGCTATAGGAAAAATGATTTGTGACTACACAATTGAGGGTGACACTATCATTCCTGTAGCTAAGTTACCTGAGTTTGAGGTGGCTCACCTATTTAAAGGTGGCTATAAGAAATATGGCTACATTGAAAAAATGGCACACTCTGATAATGAACAAGATAGATACTTGCTTCATTTAATCGAGAAGGGCTTCAAAGAGAAAATTCCTTATCGTGAAATGTCAAAAGAAGCATTTCATGAAGTAATGGCTCGAATAAACATAGAGCTAGAAGAACTTTGGGAAATGTCGATTATCCTAAATCAATCAATGGCTAGTTATTATGTTACAGTCGCTAAAATCATTGAGCTAATTTGGGGTGATGATTGCGGTGAAGCTTCACGAGAAGAAGGTTCAATTGTGGGTGCAGGGCGAGGTTCTGCTGTAGCTTTTTTAATCAACTATTTAACTGATGTTACTCAAGTAAACCCAATGCTTTATGGTATTGAAGTTCCCCATTGGCGACACTTACACAAGTCTAAGCCTGATATTTCCGCGTTGGATATTGATATTGATGTAACTTCAACTAAAAAAGGCTTCCTCTTTGACCGAATGAGAGATTTCTTTGGTAAGAAACAAGTTATCCAAGTATGTACTTTCGGTACTGAGAAAGCAAAATCTGCGGTTCAAACAGCCTGTCGTGGTTTAAGTATTGATAGAGATGTAGGTTTATATATTGCTTCACTTATTCCTGTAGAACGTGGCGATATGTGGCCACTGAAAGATTGTCTTTATGGAAATGAAGAAAAAGGTAGGAAACCTATCAAACAACTTATTGATGAAATCGACATGTATCCAAGACTACGTGAAACAGCTTTAAAGATTGAGGGATTAATCAACAAGCGCTCAATCCATGCAGGCGGTGTACTTGTTCTTAATGAAGAATACACCAAGATAAATGCAATGATGAAAGCACCGAATGGAACACCTATCACACAGTTTAACTTAAATGATAGTCAGGCATGTGGAGCTATCAAGTTCGATATTCTTACAATTGAGGGTAACGATAAGATTCAAGAGTGTATGGAACTTCTATTAAAATATGGTGAGATTGAGTGGCAAGGGACACTTCGAAAAACATTCCATAAATACTTCCATCCTGAAATCATTGACAAGAGTAACCCTGAGTTATTTAAGATGATTGGTGAAGATAAGATTGTTGACTTATTCCAGTTTTCAACACAATTAGGCCAGGCTGTTATCAAGAAAGCTCAACCTAGAAGCCTTATTGAGCTTGTATCATTGAACTCTATCATGCGACTTATGTCAGAGGGTGAAGAACAACCAATTGATACATTCATTCGATACAAGAATGATATTAACCTTTGGTATGAAGAAATGCGCCAACATGGTTTAACTAAAAAAGAAGTCGCTATTTTTGAGAAGTACCTAAAAGCTTTAAACGGTGTAGCTGATACACAAGAAGCTGTAATGCTTATGGCTATGGATGAAAACATAGCAGGATTCACCGTTAAAGAAGCTAACTACCTTCGTAAAGGTATAGCCAAGAAAAAGGCAGATGTACAGGAAGAAGTAAAACAAAAGCTATTCTTATGGGGGAGAGAACGAGGAACCCGTGATGAAGTAATAGATTATTTATGGTTACAGATTTCACGAATGTTAGGTTACGCTTTCTCGATTCCTCACACTTTAGCGTATACTCTTATAGCTATGGTTGAAGCGAATCTATCATACAATTACAATCCTCTGTATTGGCAAACAGCATGCCTAACGGTTAACTCGGGCTCTTTGGAGGTAGAAGAAGACGCGAAACAGAAGTCAACCAACTATGGCAAAGTAGCAGAAGCCATAGGAAAGATGAAAGGTCGTGGTATTAATATATCACAACCACTCATCAATCGAGCTGAGTTCGGCTTTGTACCTGATATTGCAAATGACCGTATTATCTTCTCGATTAAAGGTATTGTAGGAATTGGAGATGAAGTAGCTCATACAATTCTTGCTAATCGCCCTTTCGCTTCGTTTGAAGACTTCTATGAGCGTATGTATGTTGAGAAGCGAATACAGAAAAAGCACGTTATCCAGCTCATTAAAGCAGGTGCATTTAACGAGTTTGGTCAACCAAGATATATTATGAGAGATTTCTTATTAAAAGAAATCGGCATAAAAGAGAGCCTGAATATGCAGAACATGAAGTCTATCATTGATTTAGGATTGTTAGATAATCCTGATTTGCATATCTATAAAGAGCTATTCAACTTTAAAGAGTATATCTCAAAGAGTGTTGTTCGAGTGGAAAAAGCATCAAACAAATGCAGTAAGACAGGGTTTTCTAAAGATAAGATTCTAGGGCTAGATGAAATTGCAAAGCAATTTTATGAGAAAACGTTTGACGGTAGTTCTGTTCGCGGATATAATTATGTTACTCTTGAAATATCGGAGAAACAATTCACTAAAGAGTATAATGAAAAGATAAAGCCTTTCAAAGAGCTAATAACTACGAAAGAGTTCATCAAACTTTATAATGAAGCCATGTTTAAGAGAGAGTGGTACAAAACAGCTAAAGGCTCAGTATCTAAATGGGAAATGGATTCTATCTCATATTATCAGAATGATCATGAGTTAATCAATGTGAACATGGAGAAATACAACATTGTTAACTTCTTTGAACTTAATGAAAAACCTGTAGTAGTAGGATATTCGCATTTCAAAGATAACAACATTCCTAAGCAGAAGGTCTTTACTATTGTTGGTACTGTACTTGACAGAAACAAAACAAGACATACAATTACTGTATTAACACCTCATGGTGTAGTTACTGTGAAAACATATGCAGGAGCTTTTGCTCACTATGATAAACAGATTTCACGCAAAAAAGGCGAGAAAAAAGAAGTGATTGAGAAGTCGTGGTTCACTCGCGGTAATCTAGTGTTGCTCAATGGTTTCCGCAGAGAAGAACAATTTGTATTGAAAACTTACAAAGTCAAAGGTGAAGAAGTTCAACACACTGTAAACCTAATACTAGGTGTTGAGAAAAATGGTGACTTAATTCTTCAAGATGAAAGAGCAAGAGCTTACTAGGCTCATATTCTTACTACAGGAAGGAAGGAAGTTATATTCTATAAATGAAATTCAAGACATATGTCTATGTTTCAAATGTGACAAAGTAAGATTTCGTAGAATTTAGCGACAAGTTTAATGAAAAACACTAAGGTATCAAAAGTAATGTTATCAACTCTAGTGACAGGAGGGTTAGTTTTTATTTCATTAGTTTTTAATGTAACAGGCTATGAAGTAGAAGCACCGAATATAACAAAAGGAGAAACACAAATTGAGCTACCTTCAAGTGCTTTAGTTCCAACGTTTAAATCACCTGAACAGTCAGCAAAAGAAATCAAAGCTGAGGGCGAAAAACTCCAATATGAACGAGAAGAAAGAGTACGAATCGAGCATGAAAAAGCAAGATTAGCAGAAGAAGCTCGTTTAGCAAAGATTGAAGCAGAACGCAAAGCCAAAGAAGAAGCAGAGCGTAAAGCACGTGAGGAAGCTGAATGCAAGCGTCAAGCAATGCTACAGCGACGAAGAGAAATAGCGAGGCAAAAGCAAATAGCATACCAAAAGCAACAAACAAATGCGCAACCTCAAAAACAAGCGCTAGCAACAAATGGTGTAGCGTTCAATGGTAGCTACTACACACCATATTGTAACGGTTGCTCAGGTGTTACAGCAACAGGCTATGATGTTCGTAGTTCGATTTATGTTGATGGTATGCGAGTAATTGCTGTAGATCCCCGTGTTATCCCTTTGTACTCTATTGTTGAGGTTTCAGCACCTAACGAGAAATTTAGGGCAATTGCTTTGGACACTGGTGGAGCAATCAAAGGTCACAAGGTTGATATTCTTGTAGCTGACAAACAAACAGCTTATAACTTAGGTAGACATACTGTTTACGTTAAAGTGATAAGAAACGGCAAATAGTTTCTTCAAAACTTTAAAAAGTAATATAATAATATAAAACTGGGTATGGAGTTATGGTTGCGGTTTTCCTCTATACCCATTTTTGTTTAAGGAGAAACACTATGGTGAATAAAGAGAAACTTATTTAATAAATAATTGATGAACTGACTAGCGTGGATTATAAGGGCTATCCATTGGGTGTAAATGGATTCACTGACGAAGTACGAACCAGGCTTGAAACAACTAAAATAAATAATGTTGAAGTACAGTATTTCCGAGATTCACAATATGCTGACGGTGAACCATCTGTAATCGTTCCCTCAATTCAAAGGGGGTTCGCCATGATGAAACTGAGCTTAGCTACTACTGAACTATAAAAATATTAGGGAGAAGCATTTACTTTATAAAAGTAACATGATAATATGTTTATAACTTATAGTGGTTAATGTAAACTCATTTGTACAGATGAGAATTCTCGTTCAATCAATATAAAAGTAATATAATGATATATAAGTGAAGTGAGAGATATGGTAGATGAAACAATTGAAGAAAACGAAATGCAACAATGGGAATCACTTAATCCAATAAGTTCAATGCAAGAAATTTTAGGTTTAATGCAAACTTTAGAACAAAACTTTTTCTTAGCCAAAAAAATGGAGGAAGGCTTAAATAATCGACAAGCGATTTATTACATGCACTTGAACTTGACCTAGATAGAAAAGAAATTAATGCTGTTTACAGGGCGAAACGCGAAATACGATTTAAGCGCAGAGATATAAAAGACATACTGATTAATTTAGTAGAAGCTCAAAACTTTATCAAAGCAAATTACAAATTTATTAATGAGTGTAATGAAGCCATAAAAAAAATGCAACGCACATCTCAGAAGGTTTCTAATCGCAAGTACTCTTATGCAATTGTGAAGCATTAGCAAAGGTCATTGATTTGGAAAATCACCCTGATATTATTCCTTTTATCCCACAAGAAGAAAGACAAAGTACAGAATTAATGTCACAAGTTGAAAAGTTCAGTCAAAGATGGGGTAAACAAAAGTGATAGACATTATTTTTGGGAGGAGGTGAAACCTATGAAACGTAATAGATTCAGAGTTTCACGCTTAATAAAAAGGATGAAAAATAATGTGATGACATAAGCTGAAGGTGATGCATCTACCTCAATATGTTATGAATAAATTACACAATGGAGAACAAGAGATTGTTATTCCAATTTGTAGGCAACTGCATGATAAATGTCTAGTTGATTATCTAAAAGAGTATCATAACAAGTTTAACTATTGGTAACTGGGAATAAAGGGAAAGATAATGACAGAAATAATTGAACAAAAGAAGTATAAGGGTAAACTCAAGGAAGAATACGCATTGAAGATATGTACGAAGGTGTAGCACTTGCGCTTTATGTAGCAGGTTATCAATTGTTCTTCATGGGAGCTGTTGACATGAGTTATGTCGATAATTGAAATGTTCCAATCAGGTGCTACTAAAGTATTGGAAATATAAGGAGTTTGAGGCTTTGTTAAAATTTGTTGCAACTCATATAGCATGGGCTATCTTAATAACCATAACAGCAATATCAGTAATATTGGGAGAGTACAAATAGGGTTGGTTAGGAGCATAAGAAATGACTAGAACAACAGCTAGACAAAAAGTACTTGAAGCACTACAAAACACACCAAGCGGTTTAACAAACAATGAATTGATTAAAATATCACCTAGTTTTAGAGCAAGGTTATCAGAGCTTTATGAGGAAGGTCATATTATTGAAAAAACACCACTACAAAATGGGGTGAATCTGTACCGATACAAAGGCTTTGAGAAAAAAAAGCTAAAAGATGCTTATAGTTCTTTGGTTCATGTTCTTTACGAAAATGGTCACAAAGATGTTGTGGAAAAGCTATCTACAATTTTAGGAGAAGCTAATGTAGTCCTTCACAGAAAAACACTGAAATAAGTTATTAAATCAATAAGAATCACAGTTAAAGCTGTTGACATAGATAAGTAACTAATGGAGAGGGTTGTTTAAAATGGAATCAGTTGAAATGGTGACATTATAAAAGCAGAACATGTACATCTGCTAGAAAAAAATGTGCTTCTTAATTATTAACAAGCTTGTGGTATAGATAATTGGAGTGGCTATGGTGAAGCAATGAATGATGGAGGAGAAGAATAATGTTATTACTAAATAATTATGACTTTACTATCAATCGCTTTCCTAATGGAGAGTAGAATCTCCTTAATATCTAGGAAGCAATCGTATTTTCAAAGCATAAAAGGTACATCACTTCATATTAAAATATCGAAGTGAAAGATTAGTTAAGGTTAATCAAATATATATATAAGGTGCATAATGGTATGTTAAATTACGATCAAGAGCAAGTTATGATAAACTCAATCCTTGATAGAAGGAGCAAACACTTAGCACAATTAGAGCGTGATTCTGCTTCTTCCTCTCAAAAGAAAGTTTGGAAGAGGTTTTATGACAGGCTACTAGGTAAATACTCTGTTTCTTCCGAGGTGAAATATTATGGCTAAACTAACGGACGAAACATTGGATTGGTTAGGTGATATGTTTGTTGAGAATGAGATTCTTGATAGGCATGGTGTTACTTTCGAGACGTTTGTGAATTGGTGGAAGATAGGTTTGCTAGAAAAATATGATTTAGTATTTTAAAAAACTTATTAAAAGCAATATAATAATATCAAATGTTATTAATTTAATTTAGAGGCGGTGAGAAACATGACAAACTATAACACTCAAAGGTTCGCAATAGAAGTTGAAATTATCACTACTAAATTAGTGGAAACACTTAAAAGTAAGAATGCTGATTATGGCAACAATGTTGACAAAAACATTGACGAATGGGGATTATCTTCATTAGCTATTCGCTTAGATGATAAACTCAGTCGATTCAAAAATCTAATCAAAGAAAGTAAAACTCGCCAAGTGTCAGATGAAGCTATCGAAGATACTTTATTAGACCTAGCAGGGTACGCGATCTTAGGTTATCGCAAAATGCAAGAAATGAACCATAAAGTTGTAGATAAGATTGACAAAGAGGTTGCAACAGTAATCGAAAAAGCATTAAAAGAAGCTACAACTCAAGATAAACGAACATTAGGATCAACAACTTTTACGTTCAACTGTTAAAAGTTATATAATGATGTATTTAAAAGGGGGATGTTTTTAACGTGGTTATTCTTTATACACGCACAGTATGCCCAAAGTGTACTTTAATCAAAACACTTCTTGATTCAGCAGAGGTGGCATACGAACAAGTCAACTTAGACTTTGATGAAAAAGCAGAAGTGGAGCTAAAGGAAAAAGGATTCATGGGCCTACCTATCGCACTTGATGAAGGTCAATATTATGCTGACGTTCCTTCAATTCAGGCTTTCATTGCTCAAAAGGCATGATAGCCTACGCTAGTAGAACAGGTAACGTGAGAGATATTGTGGGAAGACTAGATAAGTCTATTCCTATAAGGGAGATTACAGCTAGTACTATTGTTCAAGACCCCTATTACTTACTAACTTATACAGATAAGCTAGGGGAAGCGCCTGAGGTAGTAAGACAATTCCTATCTTCACATGAAGAAAATAGGGAAAATCTTAGAGGTGTAATCGCAAGTGGTAACACAAATTTTGGAAAGCGGAATTTTTGTGGCTCTGCTATTGAGATCTCTCAGTGGTTAAGAGTTCCAATAATACGCATGATTGATCTGCGAGGTAATCAGGATGATATAGCAACTATTAGCAGTAGCTATAGAAAAATGATTGCAGGTGAACAAGTTTGAAAAATTATTTAATGTTAAACAACGAGGTTCTTAATACTTACAAAACATTGGGTATTATTGACCGAAAGAAGGACAGAGAAGCTACAAGTGACTTCTTCTTTGAAGAGATCAATCGTAAAACAATGTTCTTCCATACGCTTGAAGAAAAGATTAACTACATAAAGCGTGAGAATTATTATGAAAAGGAATTCTTAGACAAATATTCATTTAAGTTTGTCAAGAAAATCTTCAAACTAGCTTATGATTATAAGTTTAGATTCCCAACGTTTATGAGTGCTAGTAAGTTCTACAGCTCATATGCACTAAAAACTCGTGATGGAAACAATTTCTTAGAGCGGTATGAAGATAGAATGGCTATAGTTGCCTTATATCTAGCTCAAGGTAAGCGTAAAGACGCTGAGGATTGGATTCATTACTTAATGCGTAGTTACCAACCTGCAACACCAACTTTCATTAATGTTGGTAAGAAAGCTCGCGGTGAGTTTGTGTCATGTTTCAAGATTGCTATGGCAGACAACATGAACTCAATCGCTCACAATATCGGAAATGCTCTACAGCTGTCGAAGCTAGGTGGTGGGGTTGGTATTTCACTAACTGATTTACGTTGTGCAAAGGACCCAATCAAAGGCATTGAAAACCGAGCGTCAGGTGTTATACCTGTTGCTAAGTTGCTAGAGAACTCATTCTCATATGCAAATCAATTAGGTCAACGAGCAGGTTCAGGCGTTATTTGGCTCAATGTGTTTCATGGTGATATTGAGGACTTTATCTCAGCTAAGAAACCAAATGCAGATGAAAAGATTCGCCTTGCTACTTTAAGTACAGGTATCATTTTCCCTGATATTTTCTTCGAGTTAGCTCGTCAGGATAAGGATATTGTTCTATTCTCTCCTTATGATATTAAGAATGAGTATGGTAAAACTATGTCTGAAATCTCGATTACTGACATGTACTACGAGTTACTTGATAACCCTAACATTCGAAAACTGAAACGCATTAATGCACGTAAGTTATACACTGACATTAAGAAATCTCAAATTGAGAGTGGTTATCCATTCGAAATGTTTGATGATAATGTCAACAAAGCACACCCATTGAAAAAGATTGGGCGAGTGAAAATCACTAACCTATGTACAGAAATCATGCAATTAATGGAAACCTCTGAAATCAATGATTATGATGAAGTAGATATTATTGGTCTTGATGTAAGTTGTAACTTAGGCTCACTTGATATTCACAATGCAGTTAAAGAAGAAGACTTCGATAAGTTAGTTAACGCTTCAATGCGGATGCTTACACAAGTTTCTCTATTAACTAACATTAACAATGTGCCTTCGGTTGCTCGTGCTAACCAAGAAATGCACTCAGTAGGATTAGGTGTTATGAACCTCCATGGTCACTTTGTTTCTCAGGGTATCATGTATGGAAGCGAGGAAGCCAACGAGTTCATTGACGCTTTCTTCACTGCATTAAACTACTACTCTATTAAGGCTTCTGTAGAGATTGCAAAGGAACGTAAGAACAAATTCTATCGTTTCGAAGATTCTGAGTACGCAAGTGGTGAATACTTCGAGCATTACTACAGAAAAGAACTAGTAATTACTTCTGAAAAAGCTAAACAGGCGCTAGGCAATGTTCCAATCATCACTATAGCCATGTGGAAAAAATTAGCTCAAGAAGTTAAAAAGCATGGTATGTTCCATGCATACAGATTGGCAATTGCACCTACAGGTTCAATTAGTTACATTAGAAGCTCAAGTGCTTCAATGTCACCAATCACAGAGCGTGTAGAAGTGCGAGACTACGCTGATTCGAGAACAATTTACCCCATGCCTTACCTTGATAATAACAACAAACATCTTTATGTTGAAGCATACGATATGGATATGTTTAAGATGATTGATTCCTACGCAATCGCTCAGAAACACGTTGATCAAGCTATTTCAATGACATTGTACATTAAAGATAATTGGACAACAGAACAGTTAGCTAAAGTGTATATTTACGCATGGCTAAAAGGGATTAAATCAGTCTACTATGTGCGACAACGTATGCAAACAATTGAAGAATGTGAAAGTTGTTCAGTATAAAAGAAGGTGTTATAGATAAATGGAAGTATTATCAGAAAGAGCGTATATACAAAAAAGATTTGAAAAAGTCTTTGAAGCTGTCAATTGGAATAAACAATTAGGCTTACATGAGGTCTTTTGGAAACAACAGGTCAAGCAGTTTTGGTTGCCTGAGGAAGTAGCTGTATCTAAAGATCTTTTAGGTTGGAAGCAATTTGAGTTTCAAGTAACCTATATGCGAGTTTTAGCAGGGCTTACTTTACTAGATACAATTCAAACTAACGTAGGTATGAATGAGCTTTCACGCTTTGTTAAGAAACTACAGCAGAAAGCATTGTACTCTTTGTTTGGGGCGTTTGAAGCAATTCATGCTAAATCATACAGCTATATCTTTACAACACTTGCAACGAACTCTCAGATTGATGAAGTATTCGAATGGGTTAAGACCAATCCATATCTTCAATATAAAGCGAGTAAGATTGAAGCAATTTACTCAGCTATTAAAGAAGATGATGATGTTTCACTATGGAAAGCGCATTTTTCTTCTGTGATGTTAGAATCATTCCTGTTTTACTCAGGGTTCTTCTATCCACTTTACTTAGGGGGACATGGGATACTTAAAAATAGTGCTGAGGTTATCTCATTAATCGTCCGTGATGAATCAATTCATGGGGTTGCAGTAGGTTACGAAGCTCAGGAAATGTTTAAGACGTTTGATAAAGCAACTCAGGATGAATTAAAGATTTGGGGCTATGAGCTTTTAGCAGACCTTTATATCAATGAGTTAAAGTACACAGATGATGTGTACGCTGAAACAGGGGTAGGTGGTAAGGTTAAGGCTTATGTGCGCTACAACGCAAACAAAGCTCTAATGAACTTAGGCTTAGATACTATGTTCCCTGACGAAGAAGTAGACCCAATTGTTTTGAACGGTATTCGTACTGATTCAGTGACACATGATTTCTTCTCACAAAAGGGCAATAGTTATACAATGGCTAATGTTGCACCTATCACTGACGAAACATTCAACTTTAAAGGGTACAATATTTAATTGGCGCTATCAAAAATAATATAATGATATTAAATAGAAAAATATTATTGGCGTTCAATCAAAACGCTGATAACACTAATGCAGAGCTCGAAGCCAACAAAAAGCTTCAAGATAAAATAAAACAACTCATCAAAGGAGATACAGAATAATCTATGCAGAAGCAATTTGTAAAACCACAGGTTAAAGATATTGTCTTTGACCGTAAGCAAAAATTTGAAGGGCGAGTATCTTATATCAACTTCCAAAATAAAACAGCAAAAATTGAAGTCATTGTTGATACAAATAAAGAGCTTCAACAACGTACAACAGAGCTTGTTGAATCCAAGCTGTACGACTTAATCGTGTTGGAGAAACATCCTCGTAAAGAGTTTGACAAAAATCGCCATTTTACACTCGTAAAAGAGTTCCAAAGTGCTTTTAATCACCCTGTAGCTGAGAAGCCAACAGCAATTGGAGCAGAAAGAGGTTTAAAACGTACAATTTGGGTAGGTGAGGAATTAGTTGAGTTCCTACACGCTTGCTCAAAAGACAAAGAACAGTTCGCTAAACTTTATTATGCTTTCCTCGAAGGGCTAGGTGAAGCATACAAGAAGTCACTAGCAACTAATTTCATCCAAGATAATACTGAGCGTATTGTCGCAATGGCAGACGCTCTAATAGACTCAGACTACTTCCTTAAAGGCTCGTTTGTGGAATTAGGTGTACTACCACAACAACTATTCGAAATTGTCCATGCTTCTAACATGAGCAAGTTGTTTACTGACGAAAATGGTAAAAAGCACCCTAAATATCGCGAGGATGGGAAAGTTCTTAAATCACCTGAGTTCTTCCCACCTGAACAAAAATTGAAAGAAGAAGTTTTACGTCAAGCTCAAGCTTAATGTATTAGCAGGGGGGTACCCTGCAATTTCTCTAAGAGGTAAACGATATGCAAAATTTCTCTAATACAGAGTGGGAAGGCCTAACAGAAGAAGAGGTTTTTCTGTTAAATCGAAGACTAGTTATTACTACAGTTAGAAGAAAGTTTCCTAATAATCAATACTTTTGTAAAGCTCATATGCTTGATCTAGATGATTTAGTGCAACTTGGGAACATAGGGTTACTAAATGCAATCAGAACTTTTGAGCCTATTAGAAAGAGTTCATTTCGAACGTATGCAATCAACTGTATATCATGGTCTATTTCTACCAATGCAAAGAAAGAATCTCTACGCACAGTTAATACTCAATCATATGATTTAGCTAATGTTATGAGTGTAGATACACCACTTAATATGAATGGCAATGAGGAAGAAGCGGTAATTTTCCTCAACACCATAGAAGCAAATGAAAATACTAGCGAAACTGCAGAAGGTAACTTGTTTCAGCAGCAGGTTATTGAGTTCTTAAAAGCAGATAAAGATATAGATGATGAATTGTTATATATTCTTATTGCTAGAACAAAAGAGAAAACAATGAGGGAGATTGCCAAACATTTTGACAAGCACCCTAACGCAATCAGTCAACGATTAAAAACTCAGAAAGCTATTCGAGTTAAAAATCGCTTGAGGAAATTTTTGAAGAATAGAGATTATTAATGTACCAAACAGCAGATAAGCAATACAACACAATTATTCAACAAATTCTTGATAATGGTATTATGGATAGTCCTGAGCATGTGCGAACTGTCTATGAAGATGGAGAGAAAGCACCTACAAAAGCGATTATCAATGTACAGATGAAATTTGACAATAGTATAGATGCTATTGTGTTAACAACAAAACGAGTGCCATTGAAAGACCCAATCAAAGAACTATTTTGGATTTGGCAGAAAATGTCTAACAAAGTCTTTGACCTACAGCAAATGGGCTGTCACGTTTGGGATGAATGGGAGCTTAAAGATGGAACAGTCGGAAATGCTTACGGTTGGCAACTTCGCAACAAATACCAGCGAATTATAGCTGACAGAACATTCCTAGAGATGGTTCGAAATGGAGAGTTATCTGAGAAGCCTGATGAAGTTCTTTCGGATGAAGAATTTGAGAACGCTGTGGCTTACTGTGAGGAATACATAGAGTATGTTGACTTAAATCAAGTGGATTACTTATTGTACATACTTAAAAAGAACCCTCACTCACGTAGAATTAAGACTACTCTGTGGTGTGTAGAAGACTTACAAGAAATGGCTTTACAACCATGTGTGTATGAAACACATTGGCAACTGTTTGATGGAAAGTTGGCACTTACTGTAAATATCCGTTCTAATGATATGGCATTAGGTAACCCTTATAACATCTATCAATACTCAATTTTGCACCGATTAATCGCACAGGTGACAGGTCATGAAGTTGGTGAGTTGTGTATCAACATTGATAACGCACATATCTATGACAGACACTTAGAGACTATCGAGAAGCAGATTAAGGGAGAGTTGCATGAGCCTCCTACAATTTGGATTAACCCTGAAGTAAAAAGCTTCTATGACTTCACAGTGAATGATATTAAGGTTCAAGATTACAAACATAGTGGTACATTCTCTTACGAAATTGCTATATAAAAGGAAAAAGTAATATGAATTTGGCGAGTTAAAAGGAGAGAAACAAACAATAACCAAAGAAACTGAACCAAAATTTGAAGTGATAGGTTTTGAAAGAATAGACTTCGATTTTGAGCAAAAAGTTCTTAATGGAGATAATGAGGTCATTTGAAAAAGACATCAAGCTTTATGTAGATGAAGCTGGTACTTAAATACACGTGAAGATTCTAAAGATGTTGAATTAGGTGGCCTAACATTAAGCGTTTCGTGTGTGTAAAGCTTTTTAAACCACCAAAGAAATATGCCAAAGACCTAGATATTCTAGGTTTTTTCTTTTTGGGAAAAAGTTTAAACATTTTTCATAGCTTTACTTGTGTGATATTTTGCAAAATTCTGTAAAATTAATAGGTGGGTAAATTTACTGTTATTTTTCTAAAAAAGCGTTATGATAGTAGGAATGATATGGTAATACAGCACCAAAGAAAGTAGGAAAAGACATGACTAAGTATGAAACATTATTGTTTGACGTGGATGACACATTATTAGATTTTGACTTGGCTGAAAATGCAGCACTTGACCGTTTATTTAAACAGGAAAATATTGCAGCAACTCCAACGATGATTGCGCGTTATAAAGAGATTAATGAATCTATGTGGCGTGCTTTTGAACGTGGTGAGGTGTCTAAAAATACATTACATAACACTCGATTTTCGATTGCATTAAAGGAATTCGGCTTAGATGTAGATGGGGAGTACTTTGAAGCGGTCTTTCAAAAATATTTGAAGGAGGCACATCATTTTGTAGATGGTGCCTACGAAGTAATCGAACAGCTCGCCGATAACTATGATTTATATGTCGTTTCAAATGGTAAAACAATGACTCAAAATAAACGTCTAGAGGATTCAAATTTAGCACAATTTTTTAAAGACATTTTTATTTCAGAGCAAACAGGCTATCAAAAACCAATGCCAGCTTTTTTCGATTACGTTTTTGATCGTATCGAACTTATAAATAAGGACAAAACCTTGATTATTGGTGATTCCTTAACATCTGATGTAAAAGGCGGATTACAAGCAGGAATTGATACTTGCTGGTTTAATATACGTGATATTGAAAATACAAGCGATATTCAACCACATTTTGAAATTAAAAAACTTCATGATTTACACATATTATTAGATAATAAAGTAACAATTTGATAAGTACATGTCTGAACTACGCTTCAACTGTTCGTAAGTCTGAACAGTTGAGGTGTAGTTTTTTGATTGAACAAATCTTGAAAAGTATTATACTTTTGGGAGTTGAATCCAGTAGTAGTTCGTGCATTCAGCCAAAGACATTGATGCCAATAACAGTTATGTTGGTGTTTTACATTCTTTAGGAATTATAAACAGGAAAACGCCATCTACATTTGATTCAAATGCTATCTTTAAGGGTGCCCCAAACGACAAGACAAATTTATTACAGATAAAATGCTAGTGGTGACATTAGATGTTGCACGTAGGATTTAATAGTAGTCAGTAAAAGTCGAGGACATGATGTCTCTCGACTTTTTTTGTTGTTTTTTTCAGTGAATGAATTTGGCGCTATTAGCATGAATTTTTTTAGTATTACGTATTATACAAAAGAGGTACCACATATAATTTTTTTTATTGCTACCTAGATAAGTCATAGTACAGTGAACATGCTAGTTAGAAGCATAAGAACAAAATCTATCGGTTTATTTATCTCATATAAAAAGTGCAGTTGCGGGAGAGGAATAGTTCATAATCTACAAGCATGGGGAGTGACAATAGTGAAAGATTCAGAAACCCTATTAATGAAATTACATTACTTTGCTAGTATGCTTGAGTTTTTAATTGACAAGCATAATCAAGATCAAATGGTAGGTTATTATTCAGAGCTAGAGGAAGTGATTGATGATTATTCTTCCTTTATAACTAACAGTGAGAATGAAAATCAATGGCATAATTTAAAACAAACTTATGAAATCTCACTATTAATCGAGAAGTTAAGAAAAATGTCCGCTGATTGTGTGAAAATAATGGAAAAACATTGGGCTTTGAAATACTTACATGAAACCGAAGAGATGACGGATTATTTTCGCAATATAGAAGGCTGCATTGAAAAAGAACATAGTGGCTTTCCTATTACCAATAAATCGAAGGTGTTAGTAGTTGGGTCAGGTCCGTTTCCAATAACATTATTATCGATTGCTACACGTACAGGAGCAGATGTTTTGGGTATTGATATTGACGATGAAGCTATTCTGTTGGGGAGACAAGTGGCTACTAAACTTGGAAATCATACAATTCAGATTGAAAATAAATCAGTGGATGAACTCCAATCCATTCAACAGATTAGTCATATTATTTTTAGCTCAACAGTCAACTGTAAATATGACATATTAGAACAATTACATGATTTAACAAATAAGGACGTGATGATTGCGATGCGTTATGGGAATGGATTAAAGTCTCTTTTTAATTACCCAATGGAAACAGTGGATGCAACAAAATGGCGTATAGTCGAGAAAATTGCAGTCTCTCAAGGTGTATTTGATATCGCTTTATATCAAAAAGTATAAATACTAAATTATAAGGAGAATCATATGACATTTTTCAAAAAGGTTTTATTATTAGGGACAGGGCCAACATCTGTTCAACTAGCTGTGAATTTTAGAAATCATTTCAATAGCAAGGTGGGGATTGCTGGTCGAAAATCTTCACGTTCAAATATGTTCTTTGAAAAAACAATCAAACAACAACTTACACTTAAAGCACATATACAAAATAAACAGCATCAGTCTGCAGCTGGAGAATGTGTGATTGATTGTCTTTTTAAAGGGTATAATACAATATCAGGAGATTGGGATACCATTGTTCTCAGCGTGACTACAGATGCCTATATAGCTGTATTATCACAAATTGATATCCAAGTTTTGAAGCAAGCCAAGTGTATTATATTGATTTCTCCTACATTTTGCTCGAATCAATTAATTTCTAACTATTTAAAACAGATATCCTCCTGTGTTGAGGTGATTAGTTTTTCTACATATTATGGTGATACTAGATGGTTAAACGGTGTGCCATCGAATGAAGTGTTAACAACGGGGATAAAGAAAACGGTTTATATTGGATCGAATCAATCAAAATCGGAACATATGGATAAACTAAGCGAGTTATTTTGTCAGCTAGGAATTCATGTGAAAGTTTTAGCATCACCATTAGAAGCAGAAACAAGAAATATTTCTTTATACGTACATCCAGCACTGTTTATGAATGATTATTCATTAAAGGCAATATTTGAAGAGCAAGGGACTATAAAGTATGTTTATAAGCTTTACCCTGAGGGACCTATTACGTACACAATGATTCGCCATCTGCTGAATCATTGGAAAGAAATGATGAAAATAGTAACGCATGTGAATATTCAACCTCTAAACCTTTTGAAATTTATGGTAGATGATAATTATTCATTACAACCGTTAAGTATAGCACGACAAGATATCGAAGATTTTGAAAAACTGGAGTCTATACATCAGGAGTATCTGTTGTATATACGTTATGCATCGTTATTGATTGATCCATTTTCTAAACCAGACCAAGAGGGAAGATACTTTGATTTTTCAGCTGTGCCTATAAAAAGGATATTTTTGAATCATGAAGGTATATGGGATATCCCAAGAATGCCAAAAGAGGATTACTATCGCCTTAAAATTATTCAAGGGGTAGCTAGAGCTTTAAAAATTAAATCTCCAACGATTGATCAATTTATATTTACGTATGAACAAAAGCTCCGGCAAGTAGTAGCATCATCATCTGAGAAAATGTCCTTTTCTGAAGCGTTTCAAATAAAAACTTTTTCAAAAGATATTAATATGATTTGTAAAGAATTAATATAAAAACCGGTGATGGTGGACATTTCGGTGGCAACTTAATGTTTAGGGGATGGTATACGAATGAAGGACATATGTTACGTTTCATTTTAGTGTCATTTTACAGGGTAATGTTTTGTTTTTGAATGGAGTAGGTGTTTACCAACCCACAGATATTTATTGAACAGTAGATTCTAAAGGTATAAAAATCATTAGAACGGGCAAAACCTTTTATGAGACTAGTTTCCATGAAAGGGGAAAAGACGATGAATACTGTTTTAACTGTAAATAAACGCGATAAAGGGCGTCATTCATCATTAACTCAACTTAGACAGAACGGTGCTATTCCGGGCGTTGTTTATGGCTACCAAATGGAATCCACAGCGGTATCACTGGATGCCAGACAATTTGCAAAAATGTTAGCTCAATTTGGCAATAAAAATGTCTTCCAATTAGATGTAGACGGTAAACGGGTTAACGCAGTATTAACAGAAGTACAACGCTGTGCGTTAAGGGGCAATGTAAAGCATGTAGATTTTAAGTCCATCAATATGTCCGAAGAACTAGAGGTTGATATTCCAGTAACGGTTTCGGGTCATGCTATTGGAGTTGCAGATGGTGGATTCCTATTACAGCCTAATCGTGAAGTTCGTATAAAAGTAAATCCGTCAGAAATTCCTGAAACAATAGAGGTGGATGTGACTGATGTAGCAATCGGGACATCACTTTATGTAGGAGGTATTCGCGAAAAGTTCTCTTTTGAAATTTTACAGGAAGATGACTATACATTAGTGACGATTACACCTCCTGCCGCTGAAAATGTACAGGATGACGACATAGTGGATGGGACCCCTGAAGTAATCGAGGCTACTGGGAAAAATCCATCTGCATCAGAAGAATAGCAACAAAAAAAGGAGCCATCTTACACGTACGGTAAGTGGTTCCTTGCTGTTTATTGCATAAACTGCTGTAAAGATTTGTTCGATTATATATAGTTGAACTGTATATTGCAACCGAATAAAAAAAGACAATGCAAAATTGCATTGTCTTGTAAGCCTATACTACAGCGCTTTTCACGCCAGTCCATCTCATAAATAATTTTTCATTATACGTTAAAGCAAACTGTACAATCGGTCCGAGTCCGAAAGCCATTAGCACAGTACCAACGCCGATAGGACCACCTAGTAAAAAGCCGATTAAAGCGACACTTACTTCCATAGTTGTTCGAGAGCGTGTGACACTCCAACCAAGCTTATGAACCATAAGAAGCATTAATGAATCACGAGGACCAATCCCTAAATTTGCCACCATATACATACCGCAACCCCAGCCAAGTAATAGTAAGCCACATACATATGAAAGAAGTTGCATCCAAAAACCATCTATATCAGGAATCAAATAGTTAAAAATATCAATAAAAATTCCTGCTAAAAACATATCTATAAACGTACCCGGCAGTGGAAATTTCTTTGTAATTACTATATCAAACGCTATTATGGCTAGTCCGATGAGAATGGACCAAGTACCAATAGTTAATCCCATTGTTTTAGCAAGTCCAATATGTAATACATCCCATGAACCAACACCGAAAATCTGACCTTTAATTGTCAATGTTATACCTAAGGATAAAAGCAAAATACCCGTTAAGAAGAACAGACACCGTGTGAAAAATGCTTGCTTCATCATTATAACCCTCATTCTAAAAATTCATGTTGTACAACAAATTATTATAACAATAGATTTTAAAATGAATCGAATATTGTCAATTCGTATTTTTCAAAAAAATATGATTAGGTAAGATAAATCAGGACAAAATAGTAGGGATAAGAAAGGATGAGATGATATGACCTCTGTGCGAGAAGAAATACTAGAAGTTTTAAACCGTGAAAAAATAGGAACGATGGCGACCGTCGAGAACGGCAAACCGTACTCACGCTATATGACATTCCAACATGAAGATTTTGTATTATACACAGTTACGAATAAACATTCTGAAAAAATGGAGGAGCTTCGCAAAAACCCATATACACATATATTATATGGATACGAAAATGGAGGCTTTGGTGACACGTACGTTGAAATTGAAGGGAAGCTAACAGAGATTCTAGAGGAAGGAATAAAAAATAAGTTAGCCGAACTTTTTACAAGCATTTTCGTTGGTAATCAAGATGAAATGATTACACTAAAAATCGAGCCGATTCGTATGCGCTTGATGAATAAAAAAGGCGATCCACCTAAAGAGCTTGAATTTACAAACGACCATTAAGCAGTGGTCGTTTTTTGATTGCCGCATGATCATTGATTCTGTACACATTACTTTTTTTGTTATTATTAGTTAAAAAAAGGTGGGATGGGTGGCTGCCCCCCAGGAAAGCACTTAGTCGTAAGTGAAATCAACCACTCGTTTTGCCGAAGGGGACATTTAAAAGGATGCAATAATTCTCAAAAAATTTCCTCGATCATTTTGTTTCAACATAATGAACCGACCTAAAAGCATAGCTGCTTTCAGGCGGTTTTTTAAATGGGATATATACGTGCTTTTAACTGCTTATTTAAAATAGAAGCCTGCGTCAGTGCTTGTTCATCGTGACGTATCTCACCAGGCTTGTTTGCCTCTCCAATAATGTACGAGGAGAACGGCATCTTTAAGAAGTCAAAAATATACTGGAATTGCTGGATCATTGGTAGACCCTTTATATATGGGGCATCACCACCGACAGCAAGAACAATGGCCTCGGTAGTTTGTAGTTTGTCTTTTAGCTGTGGAAAACGCTCATCTCGAATAGCATGACTCAGTCGATCCACCATGTTCTTCATTATTCCTGACATGCTGTACCAATAGATCGGTGTGGCAAAAATAACAACATCACTTGTTAAAAACGCTTGTATAATTTGATCATAATCATCATCTACAAACTGAAAGCCGTTGTCATCGTGGCGCAAATCGTGAATAGGCTCGACCGTTAAATTTTTTAGATCTATTTTTTTATGATGTAAGCCCTCTAATACATAATTAGCTAGTTGTTCACTATTACTATCGGCTCTAGAGCTACCAATAAATGCGGTAATGTTCATGAAAATCCTCCTCTGTCCTTCAGGTTATAACTAGTGTAAACTTAACTTTATTATCGATAAAGCTGAATGTTTCGATGAAATGTATCGAAAAAAACGATTTAGGGGTGGGGAAGATGGATATTAAACAGCTGCAAACGTTTTTAACAGCTTCAGAAACGTTAAGTTTTACGCAAACAGCACAGTTACTAGACTATGCTCAATCGAGTATTACAGCACAAATTAAATCGCTTGAAGAAGAGCTTGGTGTAGTCCTTTTTGAGCGGCTTGGAAAACGCATTAGCCTTACAGAGGAGGGTGAGCGATTACAACAGTATGCCCAAAAAATGCTAGATTTAAATATGGAGATGAAAAAAGCTGTATTAAATGAACAAACACAAGCGGTATTAAAAATTGGTGCACAGGAAAGCCAATGTGTATACCGTCTGCCAAGTGTTTTACAACAATTTCAGAAATCCCATCCACAAGTCAAAATCATTTTTAAACCTGTGCATACAACCGAAATAGCCAAAGATTTATTACAGTCAGGCAATCTAGATATAGCATTTATTACGGATGCATATAAGGAAACACCTATGTTACATCGTGAGCGACTTATTCAAGAGCAATTAGTTTTTGTAAGTGCACCTACTGATAGCAACGAGGAGAGAGCAGTATTTTCTTTACAGCAACTTTCAAATGAAACGATGCTTCTGACAGAGAGCGGTTGCTCCTACCGTAATCAATTGGAATTACAGCTGCAGCAGGAAGGTTCGCTACCAATACAAATGATTGAATTTGCAAGTATTGAAGCCATTAAGCAATGTGTGATGGCAGGCTTAGGTATTACATTCTTACCTAAAATGGTGGTCGAGAAGGAGCTAAAAAACCAACGTTTACAAGAACTGATTACATCAACGAAATTAGCAGACATTTTTACAGATATCGCTTGGCATAAGGATAAGCATATATCTCCGTATCTCGCTGATTTTATAGAGATTGCTATGAAAATGTATAAGAAGTTTTAAGGGCATATATTTTTTATCCGGACCTTTTTTCAAAATGGATTCTTTTTGTTTACTGACTAAGCAATCTTTTAAAGTACACAGCTGTATCAAAAAAAGTGCGAATGAATTTTTTAATTCATTTCGCACTTTTTAGTTCTTTTCACAATTGAAGAGTATTATTGTGATTTATAAAGGTCCTTACAGTTCGACCTATGATAAATTTATTGTTTCTTCAAAGTCCCAGAAAAGTTCGTTCCTTCATCATGCTCTTTGCGACAATCTACCTCGGTAATTTTAAGCGCATTATTAAGACGTTCAAATTCTAATACACATCGATTGCCGTTTGAAGATTTATTCATCACGGCCTTCGTGTTAGAAGTAATCGTCGCTGTACCATCGACACTCCCTGCAGCTGTCCCATCATTCGCAGTAATGAAAATAGTAAAATTTTTGCTTGTTGCGTTTGAAATGTAGGCATCACGGCGATTAAAATCAGTGGAGCCTGTACCCCATTTATAGTAATACGAATAGGTACCATTCCAAGCACTATTAGAAGGTGCTGTCAGCTGCATTGTTTTATCAAGCTGATTTTGGCCATTTTTCGCTCGTGTATTTAATGAAGTATTACTTACATTTTCGTGAATTTTTTGTGCGTCTTCTGAAATCTCATAAAAATTTCTTTCATCCATACGGTGGAGCATTGTAACGACTTGAGCTCGCGTCATATTGTTTGTCACGCCAAAAAACTTCTGCAAGTTACGGTTTTCATACTGTAAGTTTTGACCAGTGGAAATGTAATAATCGAGTAAAAACTGTATGGATTGATCTAATCCACTTTTACCATTTGCTAAATGTGTAATAGCCTGTGCCACAACACCGCGCTTCACATTAGCTCCTCTAATAGTGTTATCGAAATATCCGTTTAATGGAACACCATAGCTTGCAAGTCGATTGTAAAATTCATCAGACCAGTTTGCTAGAGGGGTTTGTTTTTTTAGCTCATCATAAGGTGATTCGAGCTCGTAAAAATTAGCAAGTAGTTTTGCAAATTGTTGCTCCGTGATTGTTGCATTGGGCTTAAATGAACCGTCTGCATAGCCATTAACGATATCATATTCCTCTGCCCACAGGATGGCTTCATACGCATAGTGATCTTCTGGTACATCTTTAAAACCAGCAGCTTGCACAGTGTATCCACTTGCCACAACCAGTATGGGAAGCAATAAAGCGAACACTATTTTTTTCATTTGTCTCTGTCATCCTTTCTTTCGTACTATTAATAGTTTGAAGGATATGGATAAAAACTGCAAATTTTTCTAGTTTATTTTAAGTAGAAAGGATGAGATAGAGCAATCCTATAAGCGATTCATTTAGGAAAGAAGGAATAAACAGCGATGTTGAATAGTTTCGATAAATATCTCCAAAAATGGATGCCTATTTTAACGCCACTAAGTTTAGTGATGGGTGTATTGTTGGGGAATGTAGGGCATCAGCTTTTATTTTTAGTGCCGTGGCTTTTTGCATTTATGACGTTTGCAGGTAGTTTAAATATGAGTTTTGAAGGGATAAAAAATCTTCGGAAATATTCAAAGGTTATAGTAATAGCCCTTGTATTTTTACATCTGATGATGCCGATGTGGGCCTATTTTGTATCAACCGTTATCTTTCATGATCATTTACTAACGATTGGCTTTGTCTTAGCAGTCGCTGTGCCAACTGGAGTAACGAGTTTTATTTGGGTAAGTATTTGTGGAGGACATCTTCCATTGTGTCTTGCAATTATTTTAATCGACACACTTATATCCCCCGTAGTTATTCCTGCTTTACTACATATTGTTGTGGGGCAAACAATCGAAATTGATACTGCAGGTCTAATGTTAGATTTACTTTGGATGATTGTTGTACCTTCACTTATAGGTGTAGCGTTGAACGAGTTGACTAAAGGCAATATTGCGGTGACACTAGGAAAGAAATTATCCCCTTTTTCAAAACTAAGCTTATTTACCATTGTGATGATTAATAGTAGCGCAATCGCTCCGTATATTACACACTTTAGTTGGGGGCTTGTCGGTGTTATTTTAGTCGTATTTGTTCTAGCTATATCAGGGTATGCGCTCTGTTTAGTACTCGGTCATATTCTTTGGAAGGATATAAGTATTATTACAATGTTCGTTTTTACTGGAGGGATGCGCAATATTGCTGTAGGAGTAGTGATAGCGACGACATACTTTCCTACAAAAACGGTTATGCCAGTAGTGTTTGGCATGCTATTTCAGCAAGTTCTAGCCTCGTTCTTTAGCCGAATAGTTGAGCAGTATCAGTTGAAAGTTGCGAAAGGCTAAATATCTTAGCAATTCTTTTGTGGAAGGTAAATAAATTTTTTAAGACTTACGCTATCGATTGTTATTAAGTCGCCACATTAATTGTTCCAAAAGAAGGAGAGGCACAAAAATGTGATGTAAGATCATCAAATGAAAATAGCGAAATATGAGGTTTCCAATATGCCACCTTCAGAATATGATGAAGATAAGCAGTATCCATCGTTATGTAGGATGGGGGAGATATTCTATTTTAAAATTTTACAATAATAATAAATTGAAAGTAAATATCAGTTGTGCATGCGAAAGTATTATGAATGCTAATTATGTCTCATAAGAAAGAAGAGTGCGCTAATGAAAGAATTGGATGATTTGAAACTAACGATTCTTCCGTTAATTATTTTGCTGATTCTTATACTTTTTTGGAAACTGACCGAGTCTGTCGGAGCGGGTATGTTGATTATTATTTTCTGGATAGGCTGGCGGCGCCTTATTAGAAAATCACTATAAATTGAATATGAGTTACCGCCAGCTTTATTCAAAAAAGTTAAACATCGTTTGATACTGGAATCAAACGATGTTTTTTTGCATTTGCCTCTAATCTTCTGCATAGTTCTTACTTTTGAAAAACGACTATGTACGATTATTTGTAATTTTGTTACTATGTAGTAATTAATAAATGAAACAACAAGGAGATACGGCATGTGGCATTATCGGAATGTATGGATTATTTTATTGGGCGAATTTGTCGTTGGTCTTGGCTTATGGGCTGGGATTATAGGCAATCTAGCTTTTATGCAAGAGGTCGTTCCCTCTGACTTTCACAAATCATTAATTATTTCTTGCGGTATATTGGCGGGCTTATTAGTAGGTCCGTTGGCAGGACGTATTATTGACAATTCGCAGAAAAAAACAGTTATACAGTGGGCAAGTGTAGGACGAATTATAAGTGTTTTATTTATGTTTATGGCACTTTTTACAAATTCGGTTGTATGGATGATTCTTTTTTTAATTACGCTGCAAATAGCGGCAGCCTTTTATATGCCTGCTCTACAATCTATTATTCCAATGATTGTTAAGGATAAGGACTTAATCACACTTAATGCTTGGCAAATGAATGCCCGAACGATTTCAAGGATTATTGGTACGGCTGCAGCAGGATTCATGTTAAGTTTCTTTGACTTGAAATGGTTGTACATCATTTCATTTATTGTCTATATTCTGATGTTTGTTATTACGAGCTTCCTACAATTAGACGAGATGGCTGATCACTCATTATCAACTAAGGAAAAGGGAGGTTTTAAAGAAGTGTTACCGATGGTGAAGGAGCACCCAATTGTTTTAATGACACTTGTTTTAATGTTAATTCCAACATTATTTTTAGGTTCCTTTAATTTAGTTATTATGAAAATTTCTGAGATTCATCATTCAACGACAATATCTGGATTATTGTATACAGTTGAGGGCATTGGTTTCATGCTTGGTGCAGCTGGTTTAAAATTGATTACGGAACGGGTGAAAATTGGGACACTCCTCTTTACTTTAGCATTTATCATCGGTTCGATGGAACTCATGCTACTATTATCGGATATCAAGTTTTTTGCATTAGTAGCTTTTGGCGTTTTTGGTTTTTCAGTAGGCTGTTTTTTCCCAACAACCATGGTGATTTTTCAAAAGCAAGTGCCAAAAGATTTTCATGGCCGATTTTTCTCATTCCGTAATATGATTGATTCTGTCATCTTTCAGGTCGTCTTATTGTCAACAGGTATGATGCTAGATTTAGTTGGTTTAAGTGGATTGGGACTAGTTTTTGGTATAATCAGCTTAAGTTTAACGATCACTTTTTTACTATATTCAAAGAAAAAGAATGTTGTGATGCAGGCGCATTAATTAAAAAGGAACTGTCAAATCTGCTTCTACTTTGACAGTTCTATCTTCTTATTAAGTTTTATATACATTTTACATAGTAATATTTAGGATGCGGTCTATGGACGGTACTTCTGCTTTCTTACTTTTATGACTAACGAGGACAGGTTTATTAAATGGAAAATAATAGATGGTATTTTTATTGGAATTCTAAATAGTATTGCGATCTCTTGATAAAACATCTACTTGTCCAATCTCTGCAATGAATGATTTTGTTGAAGTTGTCGAATGGGCTGACAAAATGGTTATGTTTTAATCATTAAGATAAGTAGAAAGAAGGTATTGAAAGATGTTTGGAAAAACACAAGACCCGATAGAGACTTATATAGAATCACCCGATAAGCTAAAGAGCTTATATAGGCGAGTGTTATTCGTTGTTAGTCTCTCACAAGTTTTTGGTGGGGCAGGGCTTGCAGCAGGTATTACAGTAGGGGCTCTTTTAGCTCAACAAATGTTAGGAACGGATGCTTATGCAGGGGTACCTTCCGCTTTATTAACTTTAGGTTCGGCGGGGACAGCTTTAATTGTAGGGAAACTATCTCAACGTTATGGGCGTCGTACAGGGTTATCGACAGGTTTTATTGTCGGAGGACTCGGTGCAATTGGTGTAGTGATTGCTGCCATGATAAATAGTGTCATTTTATTATTCGCTTCTCTATTAATCTATGGCGCAGGAACTGCAACAAATTTACAAGCCCGCTATGCAGGGACAGATTTAGCCAATAATAAACAACGAGCAACTGCTATTAGCACAACAATGGTGATGACAACATTCGGAGCTGTGGCAGGGCCAAATTTAGTAAATATTATGGGTGAATTTGCAGTTTCTATTGGTGTGCCGGCTCTTGCGGGTCCATTTATCTTATCAGCAACAGCATATATCCTAGCAGGTCTGGTCCTTTTTATTATGTTGCGTCCGGATCCATTAGAAATAGCGAAACTGCTTGAAGCGCACAAACAAGAAAATGAGCATGGAAATAAGTCAGAATCCTTAAATAAAAAAGCTCACAATAAAAGAGGTCTTACAGTCGGTGCAACGGTGATGGTACTTACGCAAATTGTAATGGTTGCTATTATGACAATGACACCCGTACATATGAAACATCATGGCCATGGTTTATCGGAGGTTGGACTTGTTATAGGGTTTCATGTAGGTTCTATGTATCTTCCATCGCTCGTAACAGGTATTCTTGTTGATAAAATCGGGCGGACTGCCATGAGTATTGCTTCCGGAGTGACTCTGTTATTTGCTGGCTTATTGGCGGCGTTCGCACCAAGCGATTCTATGCTTCTATTAATCATTGCTCTATCTTTACTTGGGTTAGGGTGGAACTTTGGCTTAATAAGTGGTACTGCACAAATAGTAGATTCGACAGAGCCTTCGACACGTGCAAAAACGCAAGGGAAAATCGATGTTTTAGTTGCACTAGCAGGAGCTTCTGGTGGTGCTCTCTCAGGTATGGTAGTGGCTAATGCGAGTTATGCAACATTATCTTTAACTGGAGGTCTATTGTCTTTAATCCTTATTCCAGTTGTCATTTGGTCAAGAAAAGCTTAGGATAAATTATTGATACTAAAATTTTTAAAGGTTACTAAAATGGTTTCAAAGTAACCAATGGCTTTAAATGTTTACTTCGTGAATCCAGCCAAAGTATCCAGGTAACAAGTATAGTAGCGGAAAAATTTTAAAGCCCAGGTACTCAATTAATTTTGAGCCTAGGCTTTTTTTGCGTTTATTATAGCTTCTTTAACATTCTTGTTTGGGCTATTAAAACAAATGTAGAGACAACTGCAATTATTATAACTCCAATGGAAGATAACTCAACAGATGTAATTAATTGAGGAGATTAAAGAGGAGGGCTTTTTCAATTTAATTACTCTATAAAACTTTTTCTGAATTTATTTCAAATATAAATTTTGGATTTTTCTTACTTTTATCAGAATTATTGAGTTATAATTATTTTATAATATGTAAAATAATTCCATATTATTGTTTTTTTCGTATGATTGTAATAAATTCAGAAAGAAAGGATGATTTTATGAAACAGAAAAGAAAATTGTAGATTACAAAAACCAATAAAAGTGTTTGCGACATCCGCTATTTTGGCAACTACATTATTTACAACTATTATGACAAACAATTTAAGTGTGCAGGCTGAAACAGTTTCCACACAAACAGTAAATCAATATGAACAGAGAGTATTTGACCTTCCAGGTACAGGGAGCTACCAAGATGAAGCGAATAGGAACAGAAGTAGGCAACACCAAAACAACTTTATGCCCACAGGTCTTTATGTGAAACCAGGTGAACAAGTTACAATAAATGTATCAGGTTCACAAAAAATTAGAGCTATTATTGGTGCCTATCATTTCGATAATATTTGGAATGCAGCCGTGGAACTTTCTCCTGGGTCTAATGTCATATCCTCTTCGGTAGGTAGTTTATTAGGGCTAGATAATTTTAACGACACAGGGACAGTTAAGGTGGAAGTGCAACAAGGTGGAAGTCCTATTCCACTCTTCGAACTAGGAAAGCATACGAAAGAAGACTGGAATGCGATGCTGACTATATATCCAAATGCTCATGCCGTACAACTAAAATCAAAGAAAGCAATACTACGGTTACGCAAGATGACGCTAAGAAATACATCGTGGATCAAAACCCTATCCCTTTATTAGAAAACTATGACAAAATGATTCAAGCACAAGATGAGATATTAGGGTTGTCTGAAAAAAATCCTAACCTTTTACATCGTACAACTCGTCGTATTTGGGCTTTCACAGAAAATCCTAATACAGATAGTTGGGGTTTTACTAACACATGGGAGGGTGCTGTATTTAATAAAGGTTCAATTAGAAGTACTTTAGATATCAATGAGTTTGGATGGGGAGAGATGCATGAAGCAGGACATGCAAGACAGCAACATCCATGGACGTGGGGGGCAGTGGTCGAAGACACTGTTAATCTGTATTCTTTAGCCGCATTTCAACAAGTATATCCTGATCGCCAACCACCTTTAGAAAAAGTAGGAGGGAATGGTCTGAAAAGATTACTAGAGTTAACGTAGGAACATTCACGATCGCTACCAGGAACGATTAAACGGCCTGAGTCTTTTGAAATTCAAGGCTCAAGCCGCTTAATGCATATATTATTTCCACTGACTGCTTGATTATGAGCAGTCCATAGTACCTGGAGGTGCGGATTATTTATATGCGTTGTTTGATTACTGGCTTACAGATTAAAGCAGGTGAACTAATTAGAATGCTAATCCGCTGTTTTAATTTTACACTTAATATAAACCAAACAGACATCTATCAAAACTACTGGCATCTATTTCTACGCTATATGATAGTTTTATAAGATCTTTTTTCTTTTTGAAACGTAATCAAAGCAAAAATAGAGGATAAAAAATAGAGTAGAAATGCGAAATAATATACATAAACTACACCTAGGTAATCAGAAATAAGACCCGATAAAAACACTGAAAGAGCAAATACTAAATAATACATATTGTCTTTAGCTGCATATAATTGTGCTAAAAGCTCACCTTTTATACATTTCTGTAAATAGGTTTGTTGAGTAATATCTCTTAATTGATAGAATGGACCCATCAATATAACTAAAAGAAGTGCCACCCAAGCCGTAGTATTAATAGCATAAAGAAGTACTAGTATACTAACAAAAAATGAGCCTGTTACAATGCCTTTTATTAAATGTTTTTGAAGCTTGATAGAAAATAAAGTTATGAGAATTCCTCCAATGATACTTCCTGCAAAATAGCTCGTGTTGATAAGTCCCCACCATTGTTCTTCTTTTTTTAATACTTCTTTTACAAAAACAAGTGTTATACCACCTATCCATATGCCTGAAGCAATTCCTTCTAAAATATCCATGATTGTAATGGTTCTTATCTGATTGCTCTTACTAAAGAGAATAAACCAACCAGCTTTGATAATATCCCATTTTGGTCTTTTCGCCGATTCTTTCCTTTCTTTGTTTTTTATAGGTAATGAAGTTAAGAAAGAGATTATTAAAAATATAATGCTCGTTATTAACACCTTATTACTTCCATGTAAATTAATTGCTATTGTTCCTAATGACCATCCAAGTAAAGAAAATGTTTGATCTGTTGTACTAATTAAACTATTTGCTTTTCCTAACTTAGATTTTTCAACCATTTCAGGGATTAGGGACATTCGAGATGGAGAAACAAAGCCATCCGTAAATCCGGCAAAACCAATTAAAATATAAATTAAGCATAGCTTTAAAACAGGATGTAAGAGAGTATTATCATTTGATATTGCTAAAATAAGCAGGATTACAACTAGTTGCGCTAGTATTGAACTACTCAGAATCTTTTTTATAGAAGCTTTTTCAGTTGTCAAAGGGAATACAAAAGAACTAACTAACTTTCCTATTACATGAATTAGCATAACTAAGGAAGCAAAAGTCGCTGAATGTGTAATGGAAAAGATAGTCAAAGTAATCGTCATTGTATATAATGACAGGGCTAATTTCCCGAAAGAAATGCTACTCCAAAGATAATAAAAATATTTACTCACCTTCTGCTCCTTCTTAATTTCTTATTAATTTTCATAAACACATCTAAAACCGACATCATTATTTCTTTCAATTAGAAGTCTTTTCTCGTAATAAGCAGGATGTAGTAATTCACCTATACTTGTAAAAGATCCACCTTTTACAATTGTCCAACCTGACCAATCATCCCAAATTAGAGAACGATCCATCCCTCTAAAGGAAGGAGTTTGCTCTTTTTGATCAAGATATCTAGTTCTTGTCCATTCCCATGTATTCCCAATCATTGATGATATATTGTATGGAGATTTGTTATTTTTTTCGTCTAAAATAGAAATAGTTCTTAATAGATCTATCTGTTGTAAAACTGTTTTTTTCCATGTTATATGTGAGGGATTTTTCATTTCAAAAGCAAGATTAAAATCATTAATTAATTCATGAGAATTCTCATAGCAATAACCATTGTTCCCTCTTGCCGCTTTTTCCCATTGATTGGCAGTAGGTAACTTCTTTCCTTTCCATGCAGCAAAAGCATAGGCATCATACCAATCTATTCCTGTGACGGGGTGATCAGGTTTAGCTTTTGGGTTATTAAATGTTGAGCGTCTATGTGATTTGTTGCAATCTTCATCTGAATGGCACCATATATGTCCATTTTCTTCTATTTTTCTACAGAATTCATCATACTCTTTATTTGTTACAGGATATTCGTCAATATAATACTCTTTTACATAGACTTTCTGTGAAGGATATGCAATTTCTAACGTATTAATTATTGGTTGTTCAATAATTTTATCCACTCCTTTAGAAAATTGTCCTTCAGGTATTAAAATCATATTAGATAAATCAATTTCTTTTCTTTCCTCTAAATTTAAAACTACAGGAGTCTTAAATTTTCTAAGTTTCTCATATAGTTCAAGTGCTACCAGTTCTCTTTTATTATTAAAGATTAAATTATTTATTACTTTTTTACGTCCACCAATAATTTTTTCAACTTCAATTAAAGCTTCTTCTTCAAACCCTTGAATATCCAGCTGACGAAGAAGATTTATAGAATTAATTGACACTAATTCGTCCGGGTCGCGAATTAGTAGTAATAAAAATTGAGGAAGCCACGGTATATCTTTAGAGAGTTCAGGAAAATAATTCAAAATACATAATTTTAATTGTGGATTTTTATTATCAATAACTGCTGAAAGTACGTCATCAAGATCATCTTCTGTTAACAATGATATTAGCTTTTCAAAAAGTCTATTGAATTTATTAATTCCCTCTATATCAATGTTTGTATTAGTACATAGTAGACAAATTTGTTGTACTAAACTTTCTTTTTTTAGTGCAATTTCCATAATAACCCTCCTTAAGATTGAAATATTTTTCTGATGTCTTGTTTTTTTGATTTCGAACTAAATGGAAGTCCCTTACCAGGATATTCTCCACCACAACAATATAAATATAATGTTCTTCTAATGCCCTTTTCTACAATAGGTGTAGTTGAAGAGTGGAATATTTTACCGATATGACAGATCATATCTCCCGCATTTACTTCAACTGGTAATGAAGGTGGAACAAATTTAGTAGTAGGGTTATTGTGGCTTCCTGGAATAACCTGGAGACATCCGTTTTCAATTATTGAATCGTCTAAATAGATTCCGAGAGATACAACTGGAGATAATATGTGATTGTCAGGGAAATCTATATGCCAATCAATTTTTTTGTATTTGCTCCCGCTGTTAAAAGTTTTTGTTTGTAAAATTGAGCCATGCATAGTATCTTCTAAAAACCATGCTTCCGGGTCATTTAGCAAGGATTTTCCAAGCTCTAATAAATTTTTAGAATCTATAATTTTTTTGGTTATTGGTCCGTATTTATCAAAATATGGCAATCTGTGCAGTATTGTATTTCCATTGTCATCCATTCCCGGTTGTGTTAAATCGTCTATTTCATCTTGAGGTATTTTTCCGTCGAGTGTATCTTCTGTCAATTTTCTTGCTTCTTGAAGAATAACATCCCTCTCTTTTTTATTTAATACATCTCGAAAAATTATGAAACCCCATAACTCGAAAAAATCTCTTTGTTCGTTTGTTGTATGTCCATTAAAAATAAATTTGTGCATTAATAAATCACCCCTGATAGTGTTGAAATTTTTAAAAATGCTAAATATTCAAAAAAGACTTGCAAAACCATAAGGCTTATTATACATTTATATCATAAAAAAGGAAAGAGGTGGGAAATAATGAAAAAAATGAGAAAGAATTGGCGTAATCGATTAGCAGTTGCTAAACCTGTTTTTCAAAATGAAAAATGGTAATGAAAAATAGTATTTAAATAAACAAGTATATCTAAAAAAGGAAGGGGTGAGTTTTATGAAGAAATTAAAAAAGAACTGGCGTAATCGATTAGCAGTCGCTAAACCTGTTTTTCAAAATGAGAAATGGTAATGAAAAATAGTATTTTAAACAAGTACAGAGAATTTTTACTTCTTCTGTACTTGTTTATTTATGAAAGGAGCATGTAGTATATGAAAGTAGATACTGAGATTTCTCATATGAATTTATACAATAGAGATTTAGATAAACTCCTAAATCTTGAGGACAAATTAGAACCCGAATATTTACATTCTCTTAATATCGATACACTTAAATATCAATTTGATCATATAATCATGCCAACGGTCTATTCCATTGAACACCCAGTTGCTGCGGAGTATGTTTTTGGTATGGCTATAGGACATCCACATACGTATGTGCGATTTAGACTTGTAGATTTCGTTAAAAAATGGTTGCCCTATTTTTCTGCAGTAGAGACAATTGTTACATTAACCCATGATCCAGATGATTTAGTTTCATTTAAAGCAATAGAAATTTGCGGGAAAGAAAAGTTAGAAGAGAGCTACACATATCTATCACCTATCATAGGTGGTGCAAGTAAAAAATTTTATAAACCAAATAAGCCTGTTGGATTAGGTGCTCAGAAAGTTTTAACTTCTCTTATTGATTTACTAGGTACAGATAATCCGGAAGAGATTGAAATTATTGAAAAATACTTTGCAAGTAAAGGTCATCTTTACAATAAATATGATTTTGAAGAGAAAATTTCAAATGAATTACTAGAGGAATTTTGTAAAAGAGAAGAAGAAGGGATGATTTTAATTCCAGGTGGCTTTTTCACATATGGTCTTGATCTTCACCAAATTCCAGATAAAACATTTGGATGGGAAGATACGTGCCCTTCACAAAAAGTGTGGCTACCACCATTTTTCATTGATAAATACCCAGTTACTAATAGGGAATATGACGAATTTGTAGATAGTATTAAAAGCGAAGGACATACTTTTTGCCATCCTTTTGAGCCAGAAGATAAAGAACATCAAAGGAATACATATTGGGATGAGAGGTTTAAGCCTGATCAACCAATAACAGGTATCGATTGGTATGATGCTTTTGCTTTCGCACGTTGGAAAGGAAAAGAGTTACCTTCAGAATTCCAATGGGAAAAGGCTGCTAGAGGATCAGATGGCTTAATTTGGCCTTGGGGTGATACATTTATCGGTAAGAATGTTAACTGGTCAGGAAGTTGGCTGGAAAAAGACCCTAAAACTTTAGAAGAATGGAGACTCGGAATTACACAATTCAGTGATGATTATCCTAAAGAACCTCTAAAGGAAGCAATGAATTATGAAAAGGTTCCCAATCCTTATGGGGTTGTTGGAATGATCGGAAACCATTGGGAATGGACTAAAAGTGACCTTTCAACAAGAAGAGTTTTTCATCCTATTTTCCATGACAAACAAGATAAAGATTTAAACAGACATTCCTTTGCAGTATTAAAAGGCGGATCATTTTTCTCAGTTCCTGGATTAATGTATCCTTCATTTAGAGGAAAAGATATCCCATTTTGTCGCCATAATGAGATGGGATTCAGATGTGTTAAGAGTATTCCCATCCATCAAATTCGAAAGGATATTGGAAAACCTTTAACTAATAAGGCGGTATATTAAAATAAATGTATTACTTCTAAGTTAAAATAAATATTAGTAGGGAGAATCTATTTTTTCATCAAAATAGATTCTTTCTTTATCTCTTTAAAAAATCAAAAACTTTTTCAATATCAACTGATAGAAATGAAAGAATTTTCGGTTTATTTCCTCTTTTTAATAGAAAACAAAGGTAGTGAACATCCATATTTCACTATAATCATTTGGCATATGCAACGAGTGTTTTAATGCTGTTTCTATTGGTGTTCCAGTGCTAGCGGGTCCATTTATCTTGGCAGGTCTTGTCCTTTTTATTATGTTACGTCTCGATCCATTAGAAATAGCAAAGGAGAGGATGAATAAGGAAATTAGGCAGAATCCTTTAGCAAAAAAGCTCACAATAAAAGAGGTCTTACAGTCGGTGCAACGGTGATGGTACTTACGCAAATTGTAATGGTTGCTATTATGACAATGACACCCGTACATATGAAACATCATGGCCATGGTTTATCGGAGGTTGGACTTGTTATAGGGTTTCATGTAGGTTCTATGTATCTTCCATCGCTCGTAACAGGTATTCTTGTTGATAAAATCGGGCGGACTGCCATGAGTATTGCTTCCGGAGTGACGCTGTTATTTGCTGGCTTATTGGCGGCGTTCGCACCAAGCGATTCTATGCTTCTATTAATCATTGCTTTATCTTTACTTGGGTTAGGGTGGAACTTTGGCTTAATAAGTGGTACTGCACAAATAGTAGATTCGACAGAGCCTTCGACACGTGCAAAAACGCAAGGGAAAATCGATGTTTTAGTTGCATTAGCAGGAGCTTCTGGTGGTGCTCTCTCAGGCATGGTAGTGGCTAATGCAAGTTATGCGGTATTATCTTTAGCAGGGGGCTTTTATCGTTAGTACTTATCCCCATTGTAATCTGGTCAAGAAGAGCTTGAGATAAATTAGATGATACAAAAATTATTATAAAACTCTATTAAAAAAACAACTTAATTTAAGGTTCTTTTGTTGGCATACGGTACTCCGTAATGTAAATCAAAAGAACCTTTTCCTCTTAATAAAAATAAATAACTATGTAATTAGCTATTTGTTTTAACTGCTTCTGTTTAATTAGATGTCTTAATTACCTCATTAAAGGCTGCAATAATTACCTCGATTTTATATCCCGCTTCGAGTAATTCATTAGTTATTTGTTCATATGTTCATTCCTTGATAATTTTTAAATCTAATTAGTCGTTATAAAATTGTAAGCATTGACAATGATTAAATATTCAGTTTTGGATACAAAAGTACATTTAAAAGACCGCAGCGTGTTCAGAAGCTACAGCTTAGAAAAATTTGTAGGAATGCTAATTTGTAATAGGGATAGCGTTTTGCAATAATAACTTGAGGCGTAGATGAAGGAAATATAATTGACACATTTTGAATACATGGAGCAACTTTTTTTATGTAGGGATATGTTTTAGTACTTTGCCTCAATTGGTAAAAGTACCAAAATGATAATAACAAAAAAATGTTCAGTATAATATTAACCTAATTTCCAATACTAAATTTGTTTTAAAAATAAGGAAGGAGGTTTCTATAAGTGAGATATCTTAAATGGGGTGTAATTGGTGCTGTTATTTTGAGTGTAGCTAGAGGATTTCAAAAGGGTACTCTTCAACAGTTCACAAAAAATATTTCGAACAAATTAAATCTACAAAATACTCAACAAATGATGCAGCCAATGCAACTAATGGCACAATCATCGCAGCAAAAGTTTCAGCCTTTACAACAAATGAACCAATCTTCACAACAATCGAAGCAACCTCAACAACAAGTAAACGAATCTTTACAACAAATGAATCAATCATTACAAAATACAGCCATTAACTCTTCATCGAGTAATTCTTCGAAATAATAATGTATTCAAAAAAACAATTGCTATGAATTAGAGGAATCTGGTGGAAAAAGCTTTTTTGACATTAAAACAATTCCTCAAATTGACCTTAAGTAGGGGAAAAGATATTCAATGGAACAAATAAAGAATTTAAAATCGTTGAAAGAACTATTTAAATTTTCCGCTGATGTGATTTTTCAAACATATAACTTTTTTCAACATAAAGTACATTTTATCACATGTGATTCAATGATTGACGAACAGTTATTAAATGGTGTTGTTGTTACTAGAGTTCAATCCTTATTATCTGGTTTATCTACAGAATTATTAGAAATAAAAATAATGAACGATTTGCATATACCTAAATTGCAAAAAGTAAAAAAAAATCCGATGCTATTACGCTGGTTTATACAGGGAATGTACTGTTGTATTTCGAAGAAGAAAACATACTTTTCTCAAGTAATATTTCAAAAAAACCAAATCGAAATCCAGAAGAAACCCTAATGGAATCAGTTTTAAAAGGACCGAGAGACAATTTTATTGAAGATATTTTAATCAACATCGCTCTAATACGTAAAAGATTACCCACCAATTCATTTAGTGTAGAGAATTTTGAAATTGGAAGGCGTTCTAAAACAAAAGTATCGTTGCTTTATATGAACGATATAACAAATAAAGAAATAGTGAATGTAATTAAGAAAGAGCTAAAACAAATAGACACAGATATTGTGTTTAGTGGTGATGTATTGATGGGGGAAATGGGAAAAGGAACAAAAATTATACCTAAACATGATTATACAGGTCGTCCTGATTATGCATTGCAAGCTTTAATGAGAGGACGAGTTATTATATTGGTTGATGGAGTATCGTATGCCATAATTGTACCAATTAATATAACATTACTTTTTAAAACAAGTGAGGATTATGAGTATCCCATTATTGTAAATTCTGTAGAAAGATTAATGCGTTTAGTAGGTATTTTTATTAGTATATTTTTACCGGGATTTTGGATTGCTATATCGACATTTCATCAAGAGCAAATACCTGTATATTTATTAGCGTCGTTAGTAGAATCGAGAACAGGAAATGTATTGCCAGTAGCTCTAGAAATGTTTCTAATGCTATTAATGTTTGAATTGTTTTATGAAGCAAATCTTCGCCTTCCATCTATTATCGTGGGAACACTAAGTATTGTAGGAGGATTAATAATTGGTAATGCAGCGGTTAAAGTTGGATTAACATCTGCTCCAATGCTTATAGTTTTTGCTATTTCAAGCATTGCAGGTTTTACATTAGTTAATCAATCCTTTATAGCAGGGGCAGGTATTTTAAGGTTTTTAATTATATTTGGATCTGCTATTTTTGGCTTGTTCGGTTTTTTTATATCAATGTTCTTCATTTTTCTTTATTTAGCAAACGTACGGGTATACGGTGTTCCCTACTTAACTATTTTCGCAGATTTGGTTTGGGCTGATATAAAAACATCCTTGGTGCGTCAATCCCAAAAAGGATATAGTCAACGTCCAAAATTTTTAAAACCGCAAGATAAAACACGAACACATGAAAAGTGCTAGATGGGAAAATTAGGAGCTGGAAAAATGAGCAGTCTTTTTTTTATGATTTTCCCACTTTCGAAATAGAACGTTCGTACGGGTATATGGAACATACATTATTTTCTGTTGATAATCATTTTGTAAAAGGGGTTGGTTGTTCCAATTTGATGTATATGGAAATGAACGATTGTAAATTCTTAAAGATGTAGTAAATATAATTAAAACACGTATAGAGAAAGTTGGATTACTAAATGAATTTTCACAACACAATGCAACTGAAAGTTTTTCGAACTGTAGTTTTGGATACCGGTGGTGTGATATATCGAATTCCGGCAGAGACTATTACGCTATCGGAGAATAAATTCTTGTATCACCTGTTTAAGGTTATTAAGTAAATGAAACAATTTCTTTTCTTAATCAGTATACTATTGGTATTGTCTACTATTGCATGTCCTATCAAGGCGGAAACAAATACTGTTCCTATTATGAAAGAAAGTATTGAGAGCATGAATCAAGAAAGAGAAACAAGTTCATTAAGCCATATCAATATACCGAATAGACCTCCGAAGAATCCCTTCTTAGTAGATGGACTATCTGGGCTCTCTCATTGGGATCCTGCCCAGACGGATTCAACTGTGGTTCCAGCTCCTTCTGGAATTAAGAAAATTCCTAAAAAAAAGATTCAGCGCATTCCTGGAGGTTTAATCAATATCTGCTATGTAAGTGGTCCGGTATATCCTACAGGAGAACAGACTATTTGGTTGGCAAACAATAATCGTATTGCCAAAGTTCTGATTGATGATGAGCAATTTGAATTAATTTCCGAGTTTAAAATTCCTGGTCAGTCTTATTTATCGCCCCAAGATGCTGATGCAGTAACGGATAAGCTAGATAGTTTCGAAAGTGAGAACGAGTTATTGGCTTACATCAATAAGAACTTCCCTAAATACGCGGAAGATATTGCTGTTCGTGCTGGGGTGTATCCGATGATGGATTATGAAGGGAATTTTTATACCGTTGTGAATGATAGCATTATGGTTTTTGGAGACAAACATTCGTATGATCCATTTTCGGAAATTGAATTAAAACGGAAATTTACACTGCCAAAGGAGTTATTAAATCCAAACATGAAATTGTCAGATGCATTGTTAGGATTGAATCTTACTTATGACGGCAAAGTGGTCTTTGTAACAGGAGGCGGTGTAGTTGGGGTTATTGATCGTTATTTCAAAGAGCAAGTACAGTATATTAAGCTGAGTGGGGAAACTATTTCAAACTCCTTTTCTCTTGATGAAAAAGGCGGTATTTACGTGGTATCCAGTAAATATATGCACAAATTTGTTTGGAATGGTAAGAAGCTCAGTGATAATCCAAAGGATGGGGCCTGGAAATCAGAGTATGAAGTGGGAGAAGCAGCAGGTGGTATAAAACTTGATGTAGGGTCAGGATCTACTCCGACTCTTATGGGGTTTGGGGATGACAAAGATAAACTTGTCGTCATCACAGATGGTTCCAAAGTAATGAACATTGTTGCTTTTTGGCGTGATGAAATTCCAACAGACTTTAAGCAGCAGTCTGGAACAAAGTCTCGTCGTATTGCGGGACAGATGAAAGTGAACTTCGGCCAAAATAATTTGAAAGAAGCACAGTCAGAGCAATCGGTGGCTATATTGGGGTATGGTGCTTTTGTAGTCAATAACAGTCTTCCTGATAAACTTCCGACAAAGCTTGAAAACGTTGTTGTTTCTGGGGTGACACGACCAGGGCCAAAAGGTGTTGAAAAATTTGAGTGGGATTTTAAGACGCATGAGTGGAAAAGAGCATGGGCGAATCCAAATGTGAGTTCTCCATCGGTAGTACCTATGGTAAGTGCGGGTAGTAATCAAGCTTATTTCAATGGTTATGTTGATGGGGCTTGGGAGATTACTGGACTCGACTGGGATACGGGGAAGGTTAAAACGCGTCTAATTTTAGGAGACAGTCAAGCATATAATGGAGCTTATTCCTTGATTCAGGTTTTGCCAGATGGTGATATTGTTTACGGAGGTTTAACCGGATATCTGAGAATCGATGCCAAATAAATAGAATAAAAAATTTTTGTGGAGTCGTTTATTTAATAAGTAAATAAAAAGGTTTACTTCTTGTTAAAAAAGGGGTAAGCCTTTTTGTTACTACTGATAATGATGGATTATGTTACTCGATATAGCCAGTAGCGCTTACAACACAAATTAATCGCAATGAAGGTCTAGAGGGCTATTGGGACGGCAGATAAATTACAGGCCCAAATTCGGCTGCGCATCAGCTCCAGATCCTTGTGATGACAGGCCGTGATACGACGGAAGCCCGTTTCTATACAGAAGGCGGCGATGAATATATGGAGATGTCCGGATATTTATACGTAAGTGAATCCAACGTAAAACCGCTGGATGCAGGCCAATAATCCAAAATTAGCTGCAAGCAAACGGGCATGCGAGATGGTTTACGATCCCGCAAGCGATAGCAGGGAAAACGATGACCGTGGTGTTGTCATCAAAGAGTTCATTCGCGGTGTATGATGAGAAGGGAGTGTGCGTCAATTTTACCGTTGTGAGTGGCGATAACAAAGTAAAAATGCCGAAGGACGGAACGATTGTTTTTGTTGTATCATACAAGCACGATAAAAGCGGCTAAAATAGTTAATAGCCCTTAAAATAAAACAATCTAGAGGTATTTAAGATTGCAATAGAGATAATAGCGGATACATATCTAGATATTTTACATAAGTTAATTTAGATGAAAAAATTTAGGTAAATAAGGGAGTGTGTGTTCATGACTCAACCATTTCGGCGAAGTCCGGGTTCAACCCAACCACAGCCACGTCAAATAAGTCCAGGTTCAATACAGCCACAACCATTTATAAGTCCAGGTTCAATACAGCCGCAACCATTTATAAGTCCTGGCTCAATACAACCACAACCGTACCCACCATTTCCACCATATCCGCCTCAGTACCCACCATTTCCACCGCAGTATCCACCACAATATCCACCATACCCACCATATCCTCCACCACAACAAACTGGTGGATGTATTCAAAAATGGGCTAATATGAAGTTAAGAGATGGAAGAACTTTAAATGTATTTGTGACTTCTATTGATGAAAAAAGTTTAGGTGGGTTCCTACCTAGTGGCCAACAGGTTGCAATAGATTTAAATGAAATTACATTTATGACTTGTTAAGCTTAAAATGATTTAACAATAAAAAACAACATTAAAAGTAAATAGGTAAAGTACTACCTTTAATACACGAGTCACCAAATGTCTGCTAATGACCTAAAGCAGACATTTTTTAATGAAGGATTTTAATGTACCATAAACCGTAATTTGCCTTAGGTACTAATCGTAATGTCGATGTTCGTTGATAACTTAAAATCCTAAATAAGGTTCCTTGCTGGGAATTCGTTATTGTAAGATATGATGTTACATTAAACAAAAGGTTAAGAACCATATTGACAATCTAATATTTTTTTATTATCATTTAAAAAAAATAAAATTCCGTATAACCCCAATAATATGGTTTGGGGGTCTCTACCAGGAACCGAAATTCCTGATTACGAAGAAAGTACAAAACTTGTATTTTCTTTGTAGTCAGGAATTTTTTGTATTTTAATCTAAAAATTTATTTCAGGAGGTCAAAAATGAACTTTTTAGCATTACCCAAAATTGAACTTCACTGTCATTTGGATGGAAGCCTAAGGGGTGAAACTATTATCGATATTGCACAGAAGGAAGGTATTCAGTTACCCTCTTTTGATAAGGATGAACTGCAAAAGGAGCTGATTGCTCCGTTAGAATGTGAATCCCTTGATGAGTATTTAAAAAGATTTTCTCTTCCTAATTTGGTCATGCAGTCCAAGGAGAACCTAAGAAGAATTACTTTTGAGCTATTTGAGGATGCAACAAGAGAAAATGTGAAATATTTAGAAGTTAGATTTGCCCCGTTACTTCATATATTACAAGGTCTTGATGTTGAAGAAGTTATTCAATCTGTTATAGAGGGAATGAGGGACGCCGAAAGCTGCTACGAAATAAAAGGAAATATAATCTTGTCTTGCATGAGGACAATGTCTGTAGAAAGCGCATTTGAAGTAGTTGAAAAGGGGAGAAAGTTCCTAGGAAACGGTGTGGTGGCAATCGACCTATGTGCATCCGAAGAAGAAGGCTTTTGTGAAAAATTCGTAGATCCAATTGCATTAGCTAAAAAATATGGCTACAGAGTTACTATTCATGCCGGTGAAACAGGAATTGGTAAAAACGTTCTAGATGCTGTTGAACTGCTAGGTGCTGAAAGAATAGGACACGGAGTATTTATTAAAGATTGTGCCGAGGCTTATAAGATTGTGAAAGAAAGACAGGTAGTGCTTGAAATGTGTCCAACAAGTAATGTCCAGACGAAAGCTGTTCATAATTATTCAGAACATCCGATTTATAAGTTTCATAAAGATGGAATAAAAGTGACATTTAATACGGATAACAGAACAGTATCTGATACTACAATGGAAAAAGAAATTTATTTAGTTGACAATGAATTTAATCTAACTGAAGAAGATTATCGACTAATTTATTTAAATAGTGTAGAAGCATCCTTTGCCGATCAAGAAACTAAAGAATGGTGTTTGGCACAATATTAAAGAAAATTAAAATTAGCAACACAAACTATCCCAAAACTCGAACATTTTTTTAGGGATAATGTAAATGAAACAACATAAAGAGCTTTGCTACTTATAATTTGTAGCAAGGCTCTTATCTTTTTGAGTAAAATTAAATAACTTTATTAATTCTTTTCAAAAGAGATACTAGTACATACACGGTTTATCAGAGATTGGAATTGTTATAGGATTTCATATAGGTTCTATGTATCTTCCATCGCTCGTAACAATAATTCCTGAGATAAAATCGGACGAACAACCATGAGTATTATAAATATTGAAAATATAATAATTTCTATTCTTCACTCCACCTTCCTTTTTGTCTAAGCAACTTTATTCGATATGAATAAACTTAATATATGAAGAGGAGGTGAATATAAAATGGCATCATTTGAAATTGGAGCGAGAAGTCTTTTCAATTTTCGAAACGAACGCTTTTTCCTATTAGTTGAAGATGAAATTACAATTCCAGAACAAGGTGTGGAGATTGATCCGGTTAATATCTATGAGATTGACCAACAAACTTTCAATTTTATTAGAGATGAAGGAGATACACCTGTGATTCGACCAGTTATTAATCTTCCAACTGTACCACCTGGATTTAAATTAGAACGAAAATGTATTTTTACAGTTGATAATGCATATTACGTAATTTATGATTTAGAAAATGGTACTGATAACAATGTTTTATTAAGAATCGGTGCAGCTTTATTTAACTCCTTGAGAAATTCTGGTGTTCGTGAATGTATTCCTCAAGATTTCATTAACTAAATGTTATTGCCATTTTAAATGTAGGGGTACAAAAAACAAGCGATCAATTTTATTGGGTGCTTGTTTTTTTATACGCCTGGCATGCAAATCCAATATCGAGTAAATGAGGCGGAGAGATGGTGAAAGTGCATACGCTTTTCTGGGGAGGTCTGATGGAAAAGTGAAGTATCTTCATAACCATTAGACGTAATTCCCAAGCCTTTGTTCAATGAGTAAAACGTTACAGGCAAGAGACCACTAAAAGTGTCATAGCAGATTGTTATATGGACATTTTTTACATAACGATATACCTCTAATTGTTTAATTGTTTAAGGAAAACATTCTTATTCTTATTGCGAATTTCAAAAGAATTTTAAAAATAATATGGAAAAGAGTATTTTTCTAAAAATTAAATTCATTTTATCTATATCTCATTTTGATACAATGAAATTAAAAGAAAAACATAGTGAAATTTATGAATTGAAAAGTATAGGAATGGAAAACAATGTAATTATAAGAGAAAGATTGGAGCAAATAATGCAAAAAACAATTTTAATTGTAGAAGACGAAGATATTTTACGTGAAATCGTTAAAGATTATTTATTAAATGAAGGTTACGATGTGTTAGAAGCAGCAGATGGAAAAGAAGCTTTAACGATATTTGAAGAACACGAAGTACATTTAATTATTTTAGATATTATGCTGCCAGAGTTAGATGGATGGTCTGTTTGTAGAAGGATTCGTAAAACATCTAATGTACCCATCATTATGTTGACAGCGCGTGTAGATGAAGATGATACATTACTTGGTTTTGAGCTAGGGGCAGATGATTATGTTACGAAGCCTTATAGTCCACCAATTTTATTAGCAAGAGCGAAACGATTAATTGAAAGTCGAAATTCTTCAGCAAATGAATCAAATGAAGATACATTATCCAGTAGTGGCATCTATGTACATTTTCCCTCACGTGCAGTAACTGTAGATGGAGAAACTATAACTCTAACACATACCGAATTTGAAATATTAACGTATTTAATGCAGAATCAAGGGATTATTATTACGAGAGAACAATTAATAATTAAAATTTGGGGTTATGAATTTGCTGGGGATGATCGTACAGTCAACAGTCATATTCGTAATCTGCGTCATAAATTAGGACATAAAGCAACTTGTATTGTAACTGTTGTCAGGGCTGGATATAAATTTGAGGGGAATGTATGAAAAAAGGGATTGTATTCAAATTATTTTTGCTAACAACAGCATTATGTACACTTATTTTAGTTACTATTTTTATTGGACAAACCCTTTTTTTTAAGCAATATTATGCTAACAGAAAGGTCAATGAAATTAAAACAAGTATTGAGTCATTTGAAAAAGAATATGTAAAGGCCGAGAATGATTTAAAAACAATTCAAGAGCTGGAACAAAATTTCTACCAAGAAAATACATCATGGATTACAACGTTAGATAGTGTAGGAAATATTAAAACTGCAAATGATTTTTCATTAGAAATACAATTAGATCTTTCTAAAAACAAGAATTTTTCTAATCGTGTCATTCATATCCCACTGTATAGTTTTATCGATGTAGAAGATATACATCGAACGCCTTTTCTTTTAGAGCAGGGCAATCGAATTACTATTGATGGCATACAAAAAGGTGAAACAATAGTTCCTGCAATTTTAACAGTTGAAAATGGTAATGTTGCTTTAGAGAATAAGCAACTATCAGAAATGTTATATGGAAAACAAACTGCAGAACCTATACCAAAAACAAACTCACAAATATATGTAGTAGGTAGTATTAAGAAAGTACAACTCCCACAGGGAATTGTAGGGACAAATTTTATTTATGCCAATCGTGTGTTGATCAACAGGATAAAACAATTTCAAGTGAATTTAATTATGAATGAAAATCATACTAATACTAATTTTGATTCTACAGAAATAATGGATTATGAAGAGAATGGTGTTAAATATAAACTAATAATTAAATCTATAAAAGATTCAAATGGTAAAACAAATTATATTTTTGCTATGACATCATTACAACCAGTAGATGAAGCCGTTCAGATGATACAAGATTATTATGTATATTTAATTATATTTGTATTGCTTCTTATAGTTTTAGTATCATTCTACTACTCCAAAAAAATTGCTAAACCATTGTTGCAAATAAATAATACGACCAAAAAAATCGCGGATTTAGATTTTTCGGAAATGATACCTATTACTACGAAAGACGAAATTGGCAGTTTATCGCACAATATTAATACGCTTTCAAAAACTTTGAATTCGTATATTATTCAGCTACAGGAAGATATAGAGAAAGAGAAACAATTAGAAAATACACGTAAAGAGTTTATTTCCGGCGTTTCACATGAATTAAAAACGCCTTTAAGTATTATGAAAAGCTGTATTTCAATTTTGGAAGACGGGGTCGCTAGTAATAAAAAAGATTATTACTTTAAGGCAATGTCAAAAGAAGTAGATAAAATGGATACGCTTATCATTGATATGCTGGAGCTAGCAAAATTTGAGTCCGGTACGTATAAGATGGAAATGGATATTTTCTTTATTGATGAGATTATAGAATATATATACGAGCAAGTAGCTTTAGACATAACTAATAAGCAATTACATGTCCATAAATATCTTTCTAAAATTGAAGTAGTTGCAAATCAAAATAGAATTGAACAAGTAATTACGAACTTTATTACCAATGCTATTCGTTATACGCCAGAAAACGAAAATATTATTATTTCAACTATTGAAGAAGAAGAACGCGTAAAGGTATGTGTAGAAAATAAAGGGGCACATATCGCTCCAGAACATTTAGAGAAAATATGGGATCGTTTTTATAGGGGGGATACCTCCCGTAAACGTTCCAAAGGTGGGACAGGATTAGGGCTTGCTATTTCTAAAAATATTTTAGAATTACATGGCGTACAATATGGTGTATCAAATACTGAAGATGGCGTATTATTTTATTTCTATTTAAATAAAAACGTGTAGATTTAAGTTCTACACGTTTTTAATTTTGGCTATTTTCTCAAAGATTGTTGTTTTTATTCTCTTGTGATAAAAAAGCAGCGATGATTCTACAAAAAATTGTGGGATCATCGCTGTTTTGACAAGCAATTTATGGATTATTGAAACGTCATAATATTGAGATTCGTAAACAGACAGATTCCCAGCGGAAGTACACATTGAACACCCATTTGTTCAATCAATAATTTTTTTAGCCTAAGGTAAATGGAAATGTTTATCCATATGGATGGGATTTGAGGTATTATTAAATTAACAGTGCTAGTTTAGGAGAGGGGATAGTGTTCTCAATTATATTCGGTAGTTTAGCCATTTTAATTGTAGTGTTTCTATTGTCTTTTGCGTCTTTTGGCAAAGAAATACTAGACGCGTTATTTAATAATGGGGATTTCTAGTCTATATATGTAATCTTCCATTCTTTTTTGACCACTATTCAAGAGGAATTTCCTTAAGCTTAACACTTGAATGATTTACAACTCGGTTATCGGTTGTTTAGTATTCTCCGCTTAATACAATAAAAAAATAGAGAGTGGGGAACACTCTCTATTTTAGTTATGTGCGCCCGGCATGCGTATGAACTATAGGGTGCAAGTCCCGAACCCCGAAGACAGAAGTAGAGGTTAGCCAAGA